>CAIMXF010000281.1 GCA_903845345.1 uncultured beta proteobacterium | reverse complement strand
GCGCGCCGGTGTGCATCGCGCGCGTTCCGTCGAAGATGTCGCCCTGCGCGACTGCGGTAACCAACAGATCGGCGTTTCTCGCCTGGCGGGAGACGTACCGAACCAGGTCCGCGTCGTCCTCGGCGGCGCGCCACTCGACAGGGGTCTTGCGACCGCGAAACGCAGCCCTGAATTCCGATTCGGCAGAAGCGATCTCGTCCTCGATCTGGTGGCGCTCCAGCTCGAAGGTCTCCCCGTCCACGCCGACATCGGCGTAGGCCATCACCGGCGGGGCGCAGGCGGCGATTCCGATCACCCGGGCGTCGAAGCGATCGGCGAGTTCGCCGGCGAACAAGAGAAGTTCCGCGTTCGATCTTCCCGGATCGAGGTGCACCAGCAAGCTCTTGTATCCCATGTGCGTTTCCCCCGGCCAGGATCACGTTGATCCTCTGCGAGAGTGCGCCATGCGAAGAACGCGGTCTGTGCGCCACAGCACAAAGCTGCGGCAGTCACCCGGGGTCCATCAGGCCGACGGATGGGGACGCGATCGCACTGCATCGCGCCGCGCGCGATTTCACCCCGGTTCGCCGACCTGCGGCCGAAATTCATCGCGATTGCCCGCTTGAAGTCATCGCATTCGGTGCACCATCGCGTTGCCGGAAAGGCGCCATGGGCGCAGGGCGCGGCGGCCATCGACGCCCTCACCGGCAGCACCGGCAACCTCATGGCCGGCGCTTGTTGCACGGCGCCCCGAGCCGTCGAACGACGGGCGCTGACGTCACGCTGCGGCGTTTCCGCTGCAATAGTCGACATTGCCCGCGCGGCAGGCACGTCGCGCCTTCACCGGCTTGAGGCACACTCACAGGCGAACTCGTCGGTCGGGCACCGCCATCGCGGGTCCGCTGCGCACTCGGGGCCGGCGAGTATCCCAGGCAACCGACTCGATGAACGAACAAGGGCGCGAGTACCAGGTGCAGATGCAGTCCGAGGCCAATCTCCAGGCGCGCGCGACGAGGATGGTCCTCGCGAGCGGCCTGGTCGTTCTCGTCGCCTGGACGCTGGCCGCCACGCACCCGAGCGACTGGGCATGGAGGCTCGACTGCGTCCACTGGACCTGCGCGTTCTGCGCCGCCGCCTGGATGGCGTGGCGCTCCGCGCGCAGCACCCAGGGCGACGCGCGCCCGGCCCGGCACCGCTTCGCGCTGGGGCTGGCGCTGCTCGCCGCGGGGCAGCTGACCTGGGACCTGCTGTCGTGGATCGGCTGGAACCCGTTCCCCGGCATTCCCAACCTGCTCTATCTGATGCTGAGTCCGTTGTTCATCGCCGGCTTCGCCGCGAGCGTGGGCAAACAGATCCCCGGCGCGCAATGGCGCTCGGCGATCCTCGACGTGGCCGGCTTCGGCCTCTCGGTGCTGACCGTCACGCTGGCGCTGTACCTGCCGCACGCCGAAGGTCGGACGGCCTTCGAGTTCATCGTGCTGGTGGCCTACCCGGTGCTGCTGTTGTCCGCCGCGGCGGCGGGCGTCGTCGTGCAGTTGCACCTGCGGCAACGGCCCACCGCGGCAGCGCTGGCCGTCGTCGGCGGACTGTTCGGCTACGGCGCGTTGTGGATGGGCTGGAACCTCGCGTTCCTCGACAACCACGTGCGCTACGGCGCGGGCATGAGCCTGATGTTCTCGGCGCTCGCGCTGCTGCTCGGCTGGGGCGCGGCGCGCTGGACGCTGGTGCGCGACGACTCCCCGCGCTACGACCGACTGTGCGAGGCGCTGCTGCGGCAGATCCCGCTGGCGATCGTGGCCGTCACGTCCGCCGCCGCCGGCTTCATCGTGCTGAACGACGGCGTCGCGGCCTCGGCGCGGCCGCCGCTGCGGGTGCTGTTCGTGCTGGTGCTCGTGTGCGCGATCGTGCGCCAGACGCAGCAGCTGCGCGACCGCGATCGCATGCTGACCGCGGAACGCGACGTCGCCGAAGGCCGGGCCCAGCTGCAGCACCTCGCGCACCACGATCCGCTGACCGGGCTGCCCAACCGGATGCTGCTGCGCGATCGCGTCACGCAGGCGTTGGCCACGGCGACGCGCCGCGGCGAGAAGGTGGCGCTGATGTTCATCGACCTCGACCGCTTCAAGGAAGTCAACGACACGCTGGGCCACGCGACCGGCGACGCGCTGCTGTGCCACGTGGCGCGCGAGTTCACGCAGTTGCTGCGCGAGGAGGACACCGTCTGCCGCCAGGGCGGCGACGAGTTCGCGATCGTGCTGACCGACGTCAACTCCGCGGCCAGCGCGTCGCGGGCCGTCGAACGCGTGATGACGCTGTCGAACCGGCGCGCGGACATCGGCGGCCACGAGCTGCCGATGTCGATGTCCGTGGGCGTCGCGATGTTCCCGAGGGACGGCGACGACTTCGACAGCCTGATGCAGTGCGCCGACACCGCGATGTACCGCGCGAAGGCGGCCGGCCGCAACGCCTACCGCTTCTACGATCCGCAGATGAACGTCGAGGCCAGCGAGCGTTCGCGCCTGCGCTGGCTGCTCGCGCACGCGATCGAGCGCGACGAGTTGCACCTGCACTTCCAGCCCTACTTCCAACTGCGCGGCGGCGAGCTCGCCGGCGCCGAGGTGCTGCTGCGGTGGACGTCGGCCGAACTCGGCCCGGTGGGCCCGGACCAGTTCATCCCGGTGGCCGAGGACGGCGGACAGATCCTCGAGATCGGCGCTTGGGTGCTGCGCCAGGCCTGCACCCAGGCGGCGGCGTGGCTGCGCCAGGGACTGCCGCTGCCGAGCATTGCGGTCAACCTGTCGATCCTGCAGTTCCGCCACGGCGACCTGGTGCAGCAGGTGGCGGACGCGCTGCGCGAGTCCGGCCTGCCGCCGCACCGGCTGGAGCTCGAGATCACCGAGTCGGTGCTGATGCGCGAGACCGACAAGGTGTTCGCCACCGCCGACCATCTCAAGACGCTGGGCGTGCGCCTGGCCATCGACGACTTCGGCACCGGCTATTCGAGCCTGGCCTACCTGCAGAGGCTGAGCGTCAACAAGTTGAAGATCGACCGCTCGTTCGTGCGCGACGCGCCATCCAGCAAGAGCACGACGGCCATCGTGCGGGCGATCGTCGACATGGCACGCGCGATGGCGCTCGAAGTGGTCGCCGAAGGCATCGAGACGCTGGAGGAGCGCGCGTTCCTCGAGGCCGCCCAGTGCTCGATGGGACAGGGCTACCTGTTCGCGCGCCCCATGCCGGCCGCCAGTTTCGAGGCCTTCCTGCTCGAACGCACGGCGGTCGAGGACGCGGCCGAATGAACGACGGTGTTTTCCCCGTGCCATCTTGACGAGCTCGCCCCGGCGGCGCGTAATGACGCTGCACGCTCGCGAAGGAGGCCCCTCATGGATGACACGCTCGACCCGGTTCCCCATGTCGACGAGATCGAGGATCGTCCCGGCCAGCAGCGCCGCGCGGGGCTGTCGGACGCGGTGTTCTACGCCGGCTGCTTCGCGCTCGCGTTGCTGCCCGCGTGCCTGGCCGGCGCGCTGCTGCACGACTTCATCGGCGAGCCGGTGCTGTTCCTCGCGGCCGTGGTGGTCTTCACGTGGGTCGTGACCACCGTGGCGCTCGTCAAGATCGCGGGCCCGATGCTGCGCTGCCGCGCCATCGTCGCCGCGGGCGGCCTGGTGTCCGTCGCGATGTGCTCGCTGTTCCTGCTCGATTGAATCTCAGCGCAGCGACGCCGCGTACTCCGGCGCCGCCGGCGTCGAGAACTTGTAGCCCTCCGCCTGGAGCTTGACGATCAAGGCGTCGAGGTTGTCGACGCTGATGTGCTGCGTCTCGTGCATCAGCACGACGCCGCCGCGGTGCGCGCGCACGCTGGCGACGACGTGGCCCAGGAAGTCGCGGCGGTAGGCGGGCAGCACGCCGCACGACAAGGCCTCGGCGGCGCTCAGGCCGTTCGGGCCGTCGAAGGCCCAGTCGCAGGAGTCCACGTGCCAGCCGACGATGCGGTAGCCCTTGGTGTGCACGAGCTCGTTCGTCTCGCAGCTCGAGTTGCCGTACGGATAGCGGAACAGCGGCGCCGTGCCGAGGTCGGCGTGCAGCAGCGCATCGGCGCGATCGACCTCGCCGGACTGCTCCGCCACCGGGATGTCGTGGAAGTTCGGATGCGACCAGCTGTGGTTGCCGATCACCGCGCCGGGCAGCGCGCGCGCCTGCGCCACCAGTTCGGGATGCGCCTTCGCCTTTTCAGCGATCAGGAAGAAAGTCGCGGGGACCTGGTGGCGCGCGAGCACCGCGAGGATCTGTTCGGTGTGGCCCGGCTCGGGGCCGTCGTCGAAGGTCAGCGCGACGACGCCCTCGGGCGGCAGCGTGGCGATGTCGCTCTCGAAGCGGCAGGTGCGACGCAGGTCGTCTTCCGGCTTCTCGAGATGCTCCTGCAGGCGCACCAGGTGCGTGCGGCGCATCGTCTCGGCGTGGCTGCGGGCGTGCGCGGATTCGGCCGACGAAGCCGCGGAAGCCGGCGCCGGCGCCGATGCGGCGGCTTCCTCGCCGCGCGCCGGCGGCGTGTTGCACGCCAGGATGGCCATGGCGATGGCGAACAGGGCCGCGACGGGCGGACGAGGGGAATGGCGCGGCGGATTCGGGATCAAGAAGCGTTCCTTTGGCGCGACGAGCGCGGGAAGGTAGTGTAGGCAGTCCGCCGCGCATCGCTACCCGTCCCCGAACGCCCGGGCCGATCCGCCGATCGTCCGACGGGCGCCGGACTCGCCCGACTTGCGAAACGCTCACTGGCGAACCGGCGCCTTGGCATCCGCCGCAACGATGCCGAGGGACGCGACGCGGCTGTGCACCGCCGGGGTCGACGTTGCGCGCGTTCGCGGGGGTACCCCGGCGCGTCGCGCCCTTGAGCATCAGGGAGCGGGCGTGCGAGCCCGCCTCGTCGTCGGCGGCGACCGTGCGCGGCGGCTCGCCCGAGGTGCCGACTTCCACGAAGGAAGCACGCCCCGTCGGCGCTTGCGCGGCAACGGTGAAGACGGCGGCGCGAGGGCGATGGCGTTGACGAGAAGCGTCGATGTCATGGCGATGTTCCTGGTGGGCTGTCGCACATCGACGGCCTGCAGGAGAAATCGAGCCGAAACATCGGCGAACAAGGTGGCACGGCATCGATCGACCATCGCCGAAGCGCAGACGATCTCGCCGGAAGCCGCAGGACGAGGCGCCTCTCGGCGCCATGCCGCGCCGGTGCTGCAGTCTCGCCATTCGCGGCAGCGCAGCCGGCGCGCGCCGCGACGTCGAGAAGTCGCCAGGACGAAAGCGACGCCGCGGAGCCCCCTGCCCGGGTGACGTCAGTCGCCCTTCGGCAGCGAATGGGTTCCCATCGAGTGGAGCTGGTTGGCGATTTCCGCCTGCACCTCGGCTCGCTGGGCGTCGGTCTGTTTCGGCGAGCAGACCTTGTGGATCATGTTCGAGCCGAGGGACGCCTCCTGATGGCACTCCATCGCCACGGGCGTGGCGTTCGGGTCCGACAGGGCAACCACGGGCTGCGGTTCGGGCGCGGCACACGCGGCCAGGGCAAGCACGGCAGGAGCGATGAAGTAGGCACGCATTGATAGATCCTGAGCGGTAGTTGAAGCCGAATAGTAGCCGCGACGGGACACGCCGAGACCCGTGGAATCACCAGAACGCGGTATTGAATCCTGGAATGGCTTGTGGTGAAGCGCGCGAATGGGTCAAGCAAATACCTGGCCAGGCAGGCCGCGGCACCGACGCCCCGCTGAGGGCGCTTGACCAGATGACCGTCGCGCGCCGCGCCTGCAATCCGTGGTCCACCGAGCAAGAACGGATCGAACCCCGGACTCGACCGTGCTTCCGGATGGTAGCAAGTGCTATCCGTATCGATCCCCGTCAAACAGCAGATACCGGGGCGGATACCCGTTCGAGACAAGAAAAAAGAGCGCCGAAGCGCTCTTTCCGGGCACCCGCGGCGCGCGCGGGCGTTGAAGTGGGCGTCCTCAGTTGAGGGCGATCTGCTTGCCGTCCTTGTAGGCGTAGAACGTCATGGCCGGGTTCTTCAGTTCGCCGTCGGGCTCGAATTCCACCGTCGTGGTCACGCCCTTGTACTTCGTCTTGGCGACGAAGGGCAGGTAGACCTT
>CAIMXF010000280.1 GCA_903845345.1 uncultured beta proteobacterium | reverse complement strand
CGAACAGCGGCGACAGGTGCTCGGTGTTGAAGACCTGGATGTCCTGGGCCTTGACGTCTTCCAGGCCATCGACGATGGCGCGTTGCAGTTTGCGGATGTCCATTGATTGTTCTTGCTTCTTTCTTCGAATCGATCGTTCCCAGGGTCAGCCCTGGTCGACTCGGTAGAGGTGGTGGTCGGCAATATAGCGCGCTACCGGCGTGCCGACCAGCGCCGTGACGTCCAGCCCGGCCGCGGCGCGCGTGCGTACCGTGGTGGCGGAATGCGGGAGCGCCGGCATCTCGACGATGCGCAGTGCGTGGGGGATGCCGGACAGTCCGGGCGCGCCGCGGACGGCGTCTCCGTCGCGCGCGGCCACGGCCAGGCCGGCCAGCGCGAGGATCTCGCGCCACTCGTGCCAGGTGTCGAAACGGGCGTACTGGTCCTGGCCGATGACCAGCCAGAAACGCGTGCCCGGCTGCTCGGCGTGGAGCTCGCGCAGCGTGTCGACGGTGTAGCTCGGTCCGCTGCGCTCGAGCTCGCGCAGGTCGACCGAGAAGCGCGGCTCGCCCGCGACCATCCGTTCCAGCATCGCGACGCGGTCGGCGCCGGACGCCGGCGCGTGATCGGCCTTGTGCGGCGACCGGCGCGCCGGAATCCAGGCGAGCGTGTCCAGCGACAGCTGCGCGAGCGCGGCTTCCGCGAGCGCGCGATGCGCGAGATGCGGCGGGTCGAAGCTGCCGCCGAACAGCCCGGCGGAGCGCGTGGCGGCGGTCAGGGGGTGATCCAGTCGCGCGGACGCAGGAAGTCCGTGTAGAGGGCGGCCTCGGGCGTGCCGTCTTCCGGGGCCCATTGGTAACGCCACGACGCCTGCGGCGGCATCGACATCAGGATCGCCTCGGTGCGCCCGCCCGACTGCAGGCCGAACAGCGTGCCGCGATCCCACACCAGGTTGAACTCGACGTAGCGGCCGCGCCGATAGGCCTGGAAGTCGCGCTCGCGCTCGCCGTACGGCAGCGCGCGGCGGCGTTCGACGATGGGCAGGTAGGCTTTCACGAAGGCGTCGCCGACCGAGCGCATCAGCGCGAAGCCCTGCTCGAAGCCGAGCTCGGTGAAGTCGTCGTAGAAGATGCCGCCGATGCCGCGCGGCTCGTCGCGGTGCTTGAGGAAGAAGTACTCGTCGCAGGCCGCCTTGAAGCGCGGATAGAGCGCTTCGCCGAAGGGCGCGACCGCGTCGCGACAGGTCGCGTGGAAGTGGCGCGCGTCGTCGTCGAAGCCGTAGTACGGCGTCAGGTCCATGCCACCGCCGAACCACGAGACGGCCGGGCCTTCCTTTGGAAACGCGCACAGCATGCGCACGTTCATGTGCACGGTCGGCACGTACGGATTGCGCGGATGCATCACCAGCGACACGCCCATCGCCTCGAACGCGGCGCCCGCGAGCTCGGGCCGCGCGGCGGTGGCCGACGGCGGCAGCGCGCGGCCCGCGACATGGCTGAAGCTGCAGCCGCCGCGCTCCATCAGCGCGCCGTCCTCGATCAGCCGCGAGACGCCGTCACCGGTCAGCGGGCCGTCGGCGGGCCGCGTCCAGGCGTCGTGCAGGAAACTGCCGCCGTCGGCCGATTCCACGGCCGCGACGATGCGCGACTGCAGGCCCAGCAGCCAGGCGCGGACGGCCGCGACGTCGACTTGATCAGCGTTTATGGATGGCACGATGTCCGATGTCCGTTCGATGCTGCTCGCCGTCGAAATGCACGTGGCGCAGCGTCTCGTAGGCGCGTTGCTGCGCGGCGCGCGTGGAGTCGCCCAGCGCGGTGACGCACAGCACGCGGCCGCCGGTGACGGTGGTGACGTCGTTCGCGAGCGCGGTGCCGGCATGGAAGACGACGGCCTCGTCGGTGTCGGCCGGCAGGCCGGTGATCGTGTCGCCCTTGCGCGGCGCCTCCGGATAGCCGGCCGCGGCCATCACCACGCCCAGCGCGACGCGGCGATCCCACTGCAGCTCGACCTGGTCGAGCGTGCCGTCGGTCGCGTGCATCAGCACCTCGGCCAGGTCGCTCTTGAGGCGCATCATGATCGGCTGCGTCTCGGGGTCGCCCATGCGGGTGTTGAACTCGAGGGTCTTCGGATGGCCTTGCGCGTCGATCATCAGGCCAGCGTACAGGAAGCCGGTGAACGGGATGCCGTCCCTGGCCATGCCTTCGACCGTGGGCAGGATGATCTCGTGCATCACGCGCTGGTGCACGTTGGGCGTGACGATGGGCGCGGGCGAGTACGCGCCCATGCCGCCGGTGTTGGGGCCGGTGTCGCCGTCGCCCAGCCGCTTGTGGTCCTGGCTCGACGCCAGCGCGACGACGTTCCTGCCGTCCACCATCACGATGAAGCTGGCCTCTTCGCCGGCGAGGAATTCCTCGATGACGACGCGCGGCGCGTCGTTGTGCTGCACCGCCAGGCCGCCCTCGGGCTTGAGCATCCAGTCGACGGCGGCATGCGCCTCGTCGACGCTGGTCGCGACGACCACGCCCTTGCCCGCCGCCAGGCCGTCGGCCTTGACGACGATGGGCGCACCCAGCCTGTCGACGCAGGCGTGCGCGGCGGCGATGTCGGTGAAGGTCTCGTATTGCGCGGTCGGGATGCCGTGGCGCTTCATGAAGTCCTTCGAGAACGCCTTCGAGCTCTCGAGCT
>CAIMXF010000279.1 GCA_903845345.1 uncultured beta proteobacterium | reverse complement strand
CCATCAGGCCGCTCGACTCGCGCACCTCGGGAGCCTGGGCTCACCAACGCGCTGCGGTCAAAGCTGACTTGTGACCAGCGAAGCCCTCGATTCTATGCCAACGAATTGCGGGCGCGCAAGAAGTTTCGTGAAGATCGTCGGAAGCGGCCGTTCAGCCGCCCGCACGTCCGGGTACCGTCGTCTGCAACCGCGCGTAGGCTTCCTGAGGATCGTCCGACTCACAGATCAGGTCGACATGCTTGTTCCAGACGGACGAATCCACCCGCAGGATGCGCTTCTTGATGGACGACACCTGCGTCGGATGCATCGAGAAGCTGCGCAACCCCATGCCGAGCAACAGCTCGGTGAATGCCGGATCGCCGGCCATTTCGCCACACACGCACACGTCCTTGCCCGACTCGTTCGCCTTGGCGATCGTCTGGGCGATGAGCCGCAGCACAGCCGGATGCCACGGATCATAGAGATGCGAGACCGACTCGTCCGCCCGGTCGATCGCCAGCGTGTACTGGATCAGGTCGTTGGTGCCGATCGAGACGAAGTCGAAGTACTTCAACAGCGAGGGCAACGTGAGCGCCGCGGCCGGGACCTCGATCATCGCTCCGATGGCGACGTCGACGAACGCCTGCCCGCGTGCGCGCAGCTGCGCCTTGGCGCGCTCGATGGCCCCCATCAGCAGGCGAACCTCGCGCAGCTGCGCGACCATCGGCACCAGGAGCCGCACCTTGCCGTGCACGCTGGCGCGCAGGATGGCGCGAAGCTGCTCGCCGAACATCTCCGGCTCGGACAGGCTCCAGCGGATCGCCCGCAGGCCGAGTGCCGGATTGAGATTGTGGTCGTTGCGCTCCATCTGCTGAGGCGTGCGGTCGAGCTGCTTGTCGGCACCGATATCGACCGTGCGGATCGTGACCGGCAGGCCCGCCAACGACTTCACGACCTTGCTGTAGGCCTCGTACTGCTCCTCTTCGCCGGGCAGGCGTCCCGCGCGGTTCATGAACAGGAACTCGCTGCGGAACAGGCCGACGCCCACCGCGCCGGCGTCCAGCACGGCCTGCGCGTCGCTCGGCAGCTCGATGTTGGCCAGCAGTTCGATCGCGTGACCATCGAGCGTGACTGCCGGGGTGTGGCGCAGCCGATCGAGCCGGGCTCGTTCGAGCTCGACCTGGCGTTGGCGGAAGCGGTATTCCTCGAGCACGATGGGTGAAGGGTTGACGATCACGACTCCAGCGTCGCCGTCGATGATGATCCAGTCGTCCTGGGTGACGATGCGACTCGCCTCGCGGGCGCCGACCACGGCCGGGATGTCCATGCTGCGCGCGACGATCGCCGTGTGCGAATTACGCCCGCCGACGTCGGTCACGAAGCCGGTGAAAACGCTGCGCCTGAATTTGAGCATGTCGGCCGGCGCGATGTCGTTGGCCACCAGTATCAGCGGGTCTTCGCCCGCGAAATCGCGCTGGCCCTGCGGTGGTGGATCGTCGAACGAATCGCCGCCGAGCCGGCCGAGCGCCGCGATCACGCGCTCGACCACCTGCTCGAGATCGGCCTTGCGGTCGCGCAGGTACTCGTCCTCCATCTCGTCGAACTGCCGCGCGATCACCTCGAGCTGCGACGACAGCGCCCACTCGGCGTTGTAGTGGCGCTCGACGATCCATTGCCGCGTGGCTTCCGACAGCGAGTCGTCCTGCAGCAGCATCAGGTGCACGTCGAGCAGCGCGACGAGTTCGTCGTGCGCGTCTTCCGGAACGTCACCCTTCAGCGCAGTGAGCTCCTCGACCACCAGATCGCGGGCCGCGCGCAGCCGGCGCACCTCGGCCTCGATCATGCCGGCCTCGACGTAATAGTGGGCGACGTCGACGCGACTAGACGCGACGAGCACCGCACGGCCGATTGCGACGCCGCGCGACACTGGCAGACCGAACACCTGAATGCTCACGAACAACCTCCGCGAACCGCTCGCCGGGCGCGGGTTGGCCACCCGGCGGGTTCGAACGGTCAATGTAGCAGCAAGGCGGCGCTGCGCCGTGCGCGAACTCGACGACGACACGGCGGTGTCACGCGAGCTTCACCGCCGCTTCATGGTCACGTCACGGCCGATGGCCACCATCCTGGAGATCCAGGGAATCGATGCAATGAGCGAATTCGACACCGCGCAGGCGCTGGCCCCCATCGCCCAGCCCGACCGCCAGCGCCGCCCCGACCGCCCTGCGGGCCTGTCTCAGCGGTCGCACGTCGCCCCGACGCTGCAGGCCGTGTGGGCCCGGCATCTCGACGACGTCCGCGCCGCGCAGCGCCTGCGCCACCAGGTCTTCGTCGACGAGATGGGGGCCCGGCCGGCGCCCGTCGCAGGCGCCCTCGCCGGCCACGACGTCGACCTGTTCGACGAGTTCTGCGAGCACCTGATCGTGCGCACCGTGCCGCGCAACGACGAGCCCGGCGAAGTGGTGGGCACCTACCGCGTGCTGACGCCCGCTGCCGCGCGACGCGCCGGCAGCTTCCACAGCGACACCGAATTCGACCTCACGCGCCTGCGCCCGCTGCGCGATCGCATGGTCGAGCTGGGCCGCTGCTGCGTACACGTCGACCACCGGTCGGGCGGCGTGATCCTGGCGCTGTGCAGCACGCTCGCGCGGTTCATGCGCGACAACAGGATGGACACCGTGATTGGCTGCTTCAGCCTCTCGATGCGCGACGGCGGCCACTGCGCTGCCAGCCTGTGGGAGCGACTGTGCCAGACGCACCTCGCGCCGGTCGAATGGCAGGTGCGCCCGCGCGTGGCGCTGCCGGTGCAGGAGCTGAACCGGTCGCTCGACGTGGAACTGCCAGCATTGCTCAAGGGCTACCTGCGCATGGGCTCCAAGGTGATGGGCGCGCCCGCGTGGGACCCGGAATTCGGCACCGCCGACCTGCCGATGCTCACCCGCGTGGCCGACATCCCGGGGCGCTACCAGCGCCACTCACTCGGCTGAAAGGCGCGAAACGCGACTTACTGGCCTTCGCCGAACTTGTCGTTGACGAGCGCGGTGATCGCGTCGGCGGCCTGCTGCTCGTCCTCGCCGTCCGTCTCGAGTTCGACCTCGGCACCGAGGCCGGCAGCCAGCATCATGATGCCCATGATGCTCTTGGCGTTGACGCGGCGGCCGTTGCGGGACATGAATACCTCGCACTTGAAGCTGCTGGCCAGCTTCGTGAGCTTGGCGGAGGCGCGGGCATGAAGACCCAGCTTATTGCTGATGACGAGAGAGGTTCGAATCATTCGTGATCGGGGTTTGGACCTGGTTTTGCGGGCGCGTCTGCGCCACCTGCATGACGCCTTGCGAGGCGCCGGAGACTGCGCGGGCGACCAGCGCCTCGAGCGGTTCGCCCAGGTAGCACAGCGAGCGCCAGAGCATCGGCACGTTGACGCCGGCGACGACGCGCACGGTGACGCCGTCGGACAGCCGCTGGGCGACATTGCAAGGCGTTGCGCCGAACACGTCGGTGAGCACCAGCACTTCGGAAGCGTTCAGGCGCGCCAGCGCGGCGCGGGCGAGGGATTCGACGGTCTCGGCGGACATCGTCGATTCGACGTCGATCGCCTCGAAGAGGTGACCCTTTTCCTCGTAGCAATGCCCGGCCACGGAGAGCAGTGCCGAAGCAAGGGGAGCATGAGCGATCAGGAGTACTGCAGCCACGTGGACTCAAATCCGAGCGTCTTGAAACGACGCAAACGAAAGATTATCGGCCTGGAAGCTCGGCAAACCTAGTACGCACCATCGGCATGCGGGGGCACTCCCCGCATTTAGTGGTGGTTTTGCACGCTTCCTTGAACAGAACGCACCAACTTGATGCCTAGGTGGGGTCGGGGACGCCTTTTTCCAGGTCGAAGCGCAATCCGTCCTCGAAAGGTCGCAGGGCGGCGTCTGGCAACGCGGCGCCGACGGCACTCGCCTGGAAGACGCGGGTGCCCCGGGCGAAGACGCGCACCGCTTCTTCGATCGGCTGGCCGTCCGGCCGTTGGCCATGCAGGTGCGCACTGGAATTTCCCGAAAACGGGGTGACCCCGTGCAGGTTCAACGCGCCCGGCGACGGATCGGTCGACCGGATCGCCGCCACCGCCCCGTCATGCAGCGCGTGCAGCACGCCATCCACCCGCGCCGGATCGCCGACCTCGGCGGTGGCGACGCCATAGGTCACACCGCCCGCCTCGCAGGACAGCATGAACAACTTCAGCGACGCACCGGCCACGGTCACGTCGCGCTGGAAGCGGGACGGACGGCAGGGCAGATCGGTTACAAGTTGGGTGCCGGGGAGCCCGACGCTGCGCCAGTCGAAGGTCTGGCTGCACGCCGTGACCGCCGCGCCAACCAACAGACCGAACCATCTTCGGCGAAGGGTGTTCCGCGCTTTGGCAACGGGTGTATCCGAATGCTTTTTACGAGGCATCAGGTCATCATGAGGGGAATTGCATGGCCAGCGACGCACATTCACCCTCCTTGGGGATGGATCGACCGCGGAACGCTGGGCAATATGACTCACTTCACGGTTGCACTCGCGACAATTTGTAACCTCTGCAACCAAGGCGCACAATAGGTGCATCGTCGATGGCGGCGCACGACGTGTGAAGGAGGGATCCAAATGACAATGACTCTGGCTTCGAGCCGATCCAGCATGACCGACCCGGTTTTGGACAAGGACAAGCCCCGGCTGGAGCCGGACGAAGCGCACTGGCGCGAGATCATCGGCCAGATCGGCACCGAGGTGGGCCTGCCGCTGTCGGCCGCGCTCGAGCGCGTCACCGTGCTGGCCACCACCGGCAAGATCGACCGTGCCGGCCTGCGCATGCTGCGCGAGGAGATCGAGCGCGCGCGCCGCGCCGGCATGATCGGCCAGCAGCTGGCCCGCTTCGCGTCCGGCCGCATCCGCCAGGCGCCCGAGCAGATCAGCGTCACGCAGATGCTGCGCGAGGTGTTGCTGCAGAGAGGCCGCGAAGCCACCGCGCGCCAGATCGAGATCAGCCAGGCGCTGAAGCCGGCCGAAGTCGTCGCCGACGCCACGCTGCTGTACGCGCTGATGCAGGCCGTCGTCGACTGGAGCCTGGACCTTGCGCAGAAGAACCTCGAGTTCAAGATCGACATCAAGGCCTGGCCGCCGTACGCGCGCCTGTCTGTGCGTTTCGCGCACGCCAGCTCCGACGCGTCCGACCGCCTGACGCCGGTCGGCACACCGTTGCCCTCGCTCGACTCGATGTCGTGGCGTCTGGTTCAGCAGATCTCGTGGACGCTCAGCCTGGTGATGGACCGCACCGTGTCCGAGACCGAGACGACCCTCACGATCGAGTTTCCGCGCACCGTGCACGACGAGATCGAGGGCGTGAGCATCGTCGAGCTCGACCAGGGCTTCGGCGTGTCCGAGAACTCCAAGCCGCTGGCCGGCAGCCACGTGCTGGTGGTCGCGGGCGGCCGCGACATGCGCTCGCTGATCAAGGAATCCATCCGCCACATGGGCCTGCTGGTCGACTTCGTCAACAGCGTCGAGGAGGCCGAGGAGTTCTGCCGCGACGCGTTGCCGCACGCGATCATCTACGAATCGGTGCTGGCCAATGAACGGTTCCAGAAGCTGCGCGTCGGCATCTCGGTGGACATGCCGAGCTTCGTGTTCATCGAGGTGGCACCCGAGGGCGCGGCCCTGCAACTGTCGACCAACAGCAGCGAGAACCACGCGCGCATCGGCCGCGATGCAGTGATGCAGTCTTTGCCGTCGGCGCTGATCTACGAGTTGTCGCGAAGCGTCTGAAGGCGCGGCCTCGGCGGCTCAGTGCCCGCCGAAGACCGACTTGAGGAGCGCGCTGCCAGTGCCCACCGGATCGGCGCGTATCTTCCTTTCTTCCTGCGCGATCATGAAGAACAGGCCGTCGAGGGCCTTGCGCGTCACGTACTGTGCGACGTTCGCATCCTCCGGCTTGACCAGCCCGAACGCCGATCCCTTGCTGGCGACCGCGTTGTATTTGGCGGCCAGCGACACCTTCTGCGTCTCGGCAGTGACGATGGGCAGGAACTTCTCGCCCAGCGGCGCGCGCGTCTTGGCCGCGAAGAAGTCGGTGACCGAGGTGTCGCCGCCACGCACGATCTTCACGGCGTCCTCCACCGACATCTCGTGCACCGCGTTCAACAACAACGGCTTGGCCGCCGGCACCGCCATTTCGGCCGCCCGGTTCATCGAGTTGACCAGGTCGTCCACGCGCTGCTGCTGGCCGATGGCACGCAGCATCGAGGCCGCGCGGTCGAGCCCGGCGGGCAGCGGGATCTTCACGCGCGGATCGTCGAGGAAGCCGCCCGGCTTGCCCAATATCGAGACGGCGCTGTCGGCGCCGCGTTCCAGTGCCGCGCGCACGCCGGAAGCGGCCTGGGTCTCGCCAAGCGCGAAGGCGTTCGTCGCCCGGGCAAGCAACGCGACGCCGGCCGTGCGGGCGAGCAGGAGCGCGGCCAGGGCCGGCGTAAACTGACGTCGTTGCATCGCGGAATCCCATCCAGTTCGACATGAAGTTCGTTCGCGCCCTGCCCGTGGTCGCCTGCGCGGCGCTCGCGTCGGGCTTCGGCCTGGCGTCAGCCATGCTAACGGCTTGCAGTCGCGCCGAACAGGCGCCGGCGGTGTCGTACGTCCTGCTCGACGGCCGCAAGGGCGACCTGGCCGCGCTGCGCGGACACGTGGTGCTGGTGAACTTCTGGGCCACCGATTGCGCGCCGTGCGTCGAGGAGATGCCCGCGATCGCCGCGAACTGGCGCCGCTTCTCGCCGCAGGGCTTCGAGACGCTGGCCGTGTCGATGTCGTACGACCCGCCGGCCCTGGTGTCGAACTTCGCGCAGGCGCGCGCGTTGCCGTTCGGCGTGGTGATCGACAACACCGGCGAGATCGCCCACCGCTTCGGCGACGTGGCGATCACGCCCACCTCGGTGCTGATCGACAAGCAGGGGCGCATCGTCAAGCGCTGGGTCGGCAAGACCGACTTCGCGGCGGTCGCGCCGCTGATCGCGCAGCTCGTGGCCGCCTCGTGAGGCGATCCCGGCGGCGAGGCTAGTTCGCCGGGCCCATGTCCAGGCCGGCGTGCTCGGCCTGCTTGTCCGCGTGATAGCTCGAACGCACCATCGCGCCGACGGCGGCGTGGCTGAAGCCCATCTCGATGGCCTTCTGCTCGAACATCCTGAACGTGTCGGGGTGCACGTAGCGCGCCACCGGGAGGTGGTGGCCGGACGGCGCGAGGTACTGGCCGATCGTGATCATGTCGATATCGTGGGCGCGCATGTCGGCCATGACCTGCACGATCTCCTCATCCGTCTCGCCGAGGCCCACCATGATGCCGCTCTTGGTCGGCACGTCCGGATGCATCGCCTTGAACTTCTTGAGAAGGTTCAGGCTGAACTGGTAGTCGCTCCCCGGACGCGCCTGCTTGTACAGGCGAGGCGCGGTCTCGAGGTTGTGGTTCATCACGTCGGGCGGCGCGGACTTCAGGATCTCGAGCGCGCGGTCGTCGCGGCCGCGGAAGTCGGGCACCAGCACCTCGATGCGCGTCTCGGGCGACATCTCGCGGATCTGGCGGATGCATTCCACGAAGTGGCCGGCGCCGCCGTCGCGCAGGTCGTCGCGGTCGACGCTGGTGATGACCACGTACTTCAGCTTCAGGGCCGCGATGGTGCGCGCCAGGTTCAGCGGCTCGTCCGCATCCAGCGGGTCGGGGCGGCCGTGGCCGACGTCGCAGAAGGGGCAGCGCCGCGTGCACTTGTCGCCCATGATCATGAAGGTGGCCGTGCCCTTGCCGAAGCACTCGCCGATGTTCGGGCAGCTGGCTTCCTCGCACACCGTGTGCAGCTTGTGCTCGCGCAGGATCTGCTTGATCTCGTAGAACCGGGTGCTCGGGCTGCCGGCCTTGACGCGGATCCACTCCGGCTTCTTCAGCACCTCGGCCGGGGCCAGTGCCACGACCTTGATGGGGATGCGCGAGGTCTTGGCCTGCGACTTCTGCTTGACGGTGGGGTCGTAGGCGGGGGAGCTCATCGGGGCGGCTGTGCCCGGGCCAGCCGGGCGCGTGCATGCGTTGCGTGGGCCCTCAGTTTACCGGCCGCCCCTTGCCCTGTCCCTTGCGCTTCCCCAGGCCCAGCGCCAGCAGGCCCGCCGCCGCCAGGGCCAGGCTGCCCGGCTCGGGCACGGCGAAGGCCAGCAGGCCGCTTTCGCTGTAGTTGTTGAAGTCCGCCGTCGGGTCGTAGTTCAGGAAGGCCAGGCCGTAGCCGCTGGCGCCGAAGAACTGGCCCGTGCCGCCCTGGATGTCGTAGTTCAGGCTCAGCTGCCCGCCCTGGCTGAGGAAGTCGCCGCCGACGCCGTCGGCCGT
>CAIMXF010000278.1 GCA_903845345.1 uncultured beta proteobacterium | reverse complement strand
CGCGGCGCTCGCGCGCCTGGCGGCCGGCGCGCGCGACCTGCCGCAGGCGCCGCGCGAGGGCGTCGGCCGCGGGCTGGTCGCCGAGAGCCTGCGCACGCCGCCCGATGCGGTGGCTCTCGCGCGTTAGCGCTGCTTACAACTATTTTCAGTGGCGCCGGAAGAAACCCGGCGCGGCCGGCGTTCTTCCTTTGCATGCCACGAATCGTTCGTGTGCCGACCAGACCAAGGTGAACCCCATGATCCGCAAGCAATCCCTTTTCCACACCGTCGCGGTGATGGCCCTGTCGACCGCCTGCGTGGCGATCTCCTCCTCGGCGCAGGCTGGCGGCCTGCTGGGCGGCGGCGGCATGCGCGCCGGCGGCTTCGGCCTCGGCGGCGCGGGCAGCAGCAGCGCCAGCCACGGCGGCCTCGTCGGCAGCCTCAGCGGCAACGCCACGGGCAACGCGGCCGGCAGTGTCGCGACGCCCGATCTCACGCCCGTCAAGGACGCCGCCGGCAACGTGATCGGCAGCGTCAGGACGACCGCGGGCGATGCGGCGACCAACGCCAAGGGCGTGGCCGCGGCGACCCGGGCGACTGCCGCGAGCGGCGTGGCCGACGGCAGGTCCGCGGTCGGTGGCGTGGGCACGACGGCGGGCGGCGCGGTCTCCACCGTTGGCGGCGCACTCGCCGGCACGCAGGCCTCGGCCACCGGCACGCTGGGCGGCGCGGCCGGCTCGGCCACCGGCAGCGCCGGCGGCGCGCTGAACGCGTCGCAAGGCGCGCTGTCGGCCACCGGCCATGCCACGGGCGCGGTCGCGCACGACGCGCCGAGCACGACGCCGCCGGCCGCGACGTCGACCGCGCCGGCTGCCGCTCCGGCGACCACCGGCAGCAAGACCGCCGCCGCCCCGACGGCGAGCGGCACGAAGACGGCCGCCGCCCCGACCCGCGCGAAAACCGCCGCCGCGCCGACCGGCACGACTGCCGCTCCCGGGACGACGACCTCGCCGTCGCACCCGACGACCGTGGCCGCCAACGGCAGCGGCGCCGCGACGACGGCCTCGGGCCGCTCGGTCTCCGGCGCCGGCGCGCTGCAGGGCTCGGCCGCGCGCCAGAACGGCGTCAACGTCGGGGCCAATGGCTCGCTGCAAGCCGGTCAGCCGTCGACCAGCGCGAACTGATCAGACGCGTTTCCTGTGGTGGGTGACGAGGGCGCGGCACGAGCCGCGCCCTTCGTCGTTCACGCGGCGACGTTCGCCGGCCAGCGCCAGGCCAGCACCTGCCCGCGCGGATAGCGGTGCTCGCGCACGGCCTCGAGCTGGTTGCCGCCGAGCAGCACGACGTCGTCGCCATCGAAGCGCAGGAAGAAGCCGACGTGGCCCTTCCAGCTCCGCGGATCCTCGCGCCACAGCACCGCGATGCAGCCGGCGCGCGGCTCGTCCAGCGGCTCGCCCCAACCGAGCCAGCTGCGCGCCAGCGCGGAGCCGGTGCCGGCGATGCCGATGCCCGCGAGCGTCCACTGCACGAACGACGAGCACCAGTTGGCCTTGTCGTCGTAGCCCGCGATGTTGGTGCCCGCGTGGTAGTCGGTGATGCGCGGATTGCTGCTGCCCGCGGGGTGGCTGCGCACGCCGATCTCGGCGCGCGCGATGCGCAGCCAGGGCGCGGCGCGCTCGTCGGCCACGCGCATGCGCAGCGCGGTCAGCAGGTCCGACCACCACAGGCCGGTGCTGGCGATGAACCGCGGCACCGGCTGGCCGTGGCGCACCGGATGATCCGGCGGCAGCGCGGCCCAGCCGGCATGCACCAGCGTCACCTGCGTGCCGCCGCGGCGCGGTTCGAAGTCGACCGACACCGTCGTCAACTCGTGCGGCGCGAAGTTGCCGCCACGCCAGACGAGGCGCAACCCGTGCGGTGGATTCCATTCGGTGACCACGCCGGTCTCGACCACGTGCGCGACGTCCGAGCCGGGCGCCGCGATCGTCTCGAACAGGCGGCCGCCGAGTTTCGCTTCCAGATGCAGCACGCTCAGGCCGCGCGCGCCGTCGCGAAACTTCAGGCCGTGGCGCCACCAGCTGTCGATCTGTTCGGTGAAGACCTCGAACGCGATGTCGGGTGGCGCATCGACGAAGACGCTGGCGCTGACGCGATCGCCCGTCAAGAGACGACCCTCCGCCTGGCGGCTGCGGTGCGAGCGCCTTCGGGCGGCCGGGCGCCGCTCATCGTGCGCCCCGGGCCGCGCGCTGCCGCGCGACGCGCTCGGCCTGCTTGCGGAACGCCTGCATCTGCGCGCCCCAGAACGCCTGCACGTCGGTGAGCCAGGACTGCAGGTCGGCCAGCGGCTGGGCCTGCAGCTGGTAGGTGCGGGCCCGCGCGTCGCCGTCGGGGCTCGCCGCGCCGACCTCGCGGATGACGCCCGCCTGGCGCAGCACGCGCAGGTGGCGGCTCATCGCCTGGCGCGACATCGCGAGCGCGTCGGCGATCTCGCCCGCGCGTTGCGGGCCGTCGCGCAGCAGGCCGACCACCGCGCGCCGCGTGGGCTCGGCCAGCGCCTGCAGCGTGCGGTCGAGCGCCTGGCTGTCGACCGCGGAAGGGGCGTCGCGCCGCGTCACCTTGCGGACTGGTGGCGCACGCGGTGCATGAACCACCACGCGTGGCCTTCGCAATCGGTGGCGCCGTAGCTGCGGTCGCTCCAGTAGTCGTCGCCGTAGTCGTGCGTGGCCGGCTCGGACGTGATGGTGGCGCCGTGCGCGCGCGCCTGCGCGCAGTGCGCGTCGGCATCGTCGACGAACAGGCAGATGGCCTGCGTCACGCGGCCGCCGACGTCGAGCGGGCTCGCATGCCTGGCCTTGAACTCGCGGCCGGGCTCGAAGGTCTCGCCGGGCTTCGCCGCGGCGCTGACCGAGACCATCGCGCTCCCATAGACGAGTTCGCTGTAGACGATCTCCCCCGGCTCGCCCTCGACCTTCAACCGCACCTCGAATCCGAACGCCTCGCACAGCCAGTCGATGGCGCGGGCGGCGTCGCGGTAGAAGATGCTGGACGTGGCCTGCGGCCAGCCGGTTGGCGGGGGATTGCGCATGGGAGCCTCGCGGCGGGAAGTCAACGGATGCGTTGATGGTAAACCTGATCGTTTACCACTTGCAAGCAGGTCGAAGCGCGTTCCCTAGAATGCGGCGCGCTGCTCTCCGTTCCCAACTCATGCACAAGAAGATCCACTTGCTCGTCCTCGGCGTCCTCGCCTCGCTGTGCCTGGCCGCGACGGCGGCGCCGGCGAACCGGATGATCCTGCCCGACGACGTCGTGCCCGACGCCTACCGCATCGCGATCACGCCGCACGCGGCCGAGGCGACGTTCGACGGCCGCGTCGAGATCGACGTGCGGGTGCTGCGCGCGACCGACCGCATCGTGCTCGACAGCGCCGAGCTGGACATCGCCGGCGCGAGCCTGGACGCCGGCACCGACGCGCCGCGCATCGCGCTCGACGCCGACCGCCAGCGCGCCACCTTCACGTTCGCGCATGCGCTCGCGCCCGGCCGCCACACGCTGAAGATCGCCTATCGCGGCAAGATCAACGACCAGGCCTCGGGCCTGTTCCGCCTGCAGTACGCCACGCCGCAGGGCCAGGCGACCTCGCTGTTCACGATGTTCGAGGACTCCGACGCGCGCCGTTTCGTGCCGAGCTGGGACGAGCCTGCCCGCCGCGCCACCTTCGACCTCACGGTGACCGTGCCGGCCGGCCTGATGGCCGTCGGCAACATGCCGATCGCGTCGACCGAGCCGCTGCCCGGCGACCTCCAGCGCGTGCGCTTCGCGACGACGCCGAAGATGTCGACCTACCTGCTGTTCTTCGGCCTCGGCGACTTCGAGCGCGTGCATCGCGACGTCGCGGGCGTGGACGTCGGCGTGATCGTCAAGCGCGGCGACACCGCGCAGGCCGCGTACGCGCTCGACGCGGCCGCCCACATCCTGCCGTACTACAACGAGTGGTTCGGCATGCCGTACCCGCTGCCCAAGCTGGACATGGTGGCCGGCGCCGGCGGCAGCGTCACCTTCGGCGCGATGGAGAACTGGGGCGCGATCTTCTACTTCGAACGCGACCTGCTGATCGACGACAGGCTCGCCACCGAGGAGGACAGGCACCGCGTGTTCGAGACCGTCGCGCACGAGGTCGCGCACCAGTGGTTCGGCGACCTCGTGACCATGGCGTGGTGGGACGACCTGTGGCTCAACGAGGGCTTCGCGTCGTGGATGCAGGTCAAGGCCGCGCTGGCGCTGCATCCCGAGTGGCAGGGCTGGCCGCGCGAGTCGGCGTCGCGGCAGCACGCGATGGACATCGACGCGCTGCGCGGCACGCATCCGGTGATCATGCACATCGACGACATCACGCAGACCGAGGGCGCGTTCGACACGATCACCTATTCGAAGGGACGGGAGGTCGTGCGCACGCTCGAGGCTTACATGGGTGGCGACGCGTTCCGCGACGGCGTGCGGCGCTACGTCGCCGCGCACGCCTACGGCAACACCGTCACCGACGACCTGTGGCAGGCGCTCGACGCGCACGCCGCGCGTCCCGTGCGCGCGATCGCGCGCGACCTCACGCTGCAGCCCGGCGTGCCGATGCTGGTCGAGCACGACGCGCGCTGCGTCGCGGGCCACACCGACGTCACGCTGTCGCAGGACCAGTTCACGGTCGGCGCGCCGCGCGTCGCACGCTGGCATTCGCCGGTCACGCTCGCGACCCTGGGCGGCGGCAGCGCGCGCGCCGTCGTCACGGGCCCGACGCCGCAACGCGTGACCGTGCCCGGTTGCGGGCCGCTGGTGATCGACGCGGGGCAGTCCAGCTACCTGCGGGTGGGCTACACCGACGCCGGCTTCGCGGCGCTCACGCAGCGTTTCGCCGACCTGGACGTCGGCGACCAGCTGGGCCTGATGGACGACGCGCAGGCGCTGGCCTACGCCGGCCGCTCGACGATGGGCGCGTGGCTCAAGCTGCTGAGCCAGGTGCCCGCGCAGGCCGATCCGCTCGTGATCGGCGTTCTCGTCGACCAGCTCGACGACCTCGACCGGCTGCACGACGGCCTGGCGTCGCGGCCGGCGTTCCGCGCGTTCGCGCGCGCGCTCTTGAACCCGGTCCTCGCGCGCATCGGCTGGCAGGCCGCGGCGGGCGAGTCGGGCCAGGTCGCCACCTTGCGCGGCCACCTCATCGTGGCGCTGGGAACGTTCGACGATCCCGCCGTCGTCGCCGAGGCGCAGCGCCGCTTCCGGCGCTCCCTGGCCGAGCCTGCGAGTCTCGAAGGCGACCTGCGCGAGGCCGTGCTGCAAGTGGCCGCGATCCAGGCCGACGCCGCGACCTGGGACACCTTGCACGCGATGGCCAGGGCCGCGACGCCGCAGGAACAGGCCGAGCTCTATCCGCTGCTGGGCAGGGTGCGCGACCCGGCGCTCGCGCAGCGCGCGCTGGCGCTCGCGATCTCCGGCGAGCCGCCCGTCACCATCGCGGGCAACCTGCTGCGCAGCAGCGCGCTGGCCCGGCCCGCCGCCACGCTCGACTTCATCGCCACCCACTGGCCGCAGGTCCAGCCCTTGTTCGACGCGGGCGGCGCCGCCTCGATCGCCGCGCGCTTCTTCGACACCGGCGCCGACCCCGCGATGCTGCCGACGCTGGCCGCGTTCGTCACGGCCCACGTGCCCGCGGCCACGCGCAACCGGATCGTCAAGAACGCCGCGCTGATCGGCTATCGCGCGACGGTGCGCCAGCAGCGCGTGCCGCAGGCCGACCGCTGGATCGCCGATCGTGCGAAGTGACTCCCGCGGCGCGGCGGCTCAGCGTCGCGGATCGTCGCGCGTGACCTGCTGGTAGTAGTAGATCCCGACGCCGACCTTGGCCGTGCCGCCCGGCGGCCACGCCGATTCGGGCACGTCGCCCATGTCGTGCTCGGCCAGCCAGCGGTCGAACAGTTCGAGCAAGGCCTGCGAGCCCTGCGCGCTGAGCTGCTGGAAGGCCGGCAAGGCATCGACCGGGATCCCGACGTGCATCACCTTGCGCTGGAAGCGCGCGCCGGTCGCGTCGGCCTCGATGTTGTGGACGATGGTCTCGACGAGCTCGCTCACGGCGGTGCCCAGGATGCGCAGCTTCAGCAGCATGCTCTCGCTGGGGACGAACGCGCGCTGGCGCAGTTGCAGCCGGCCGTCGGGCAGCAGCGCGAGCGATCCCACGCGCACCAGTTCGTCCAGCACCGCGCGCGTGGGGACGTCGCCGCTGTGGCGGCGCACGAGGTCGTCGAAGCCGCCGGGGCCGCCCATCGCCAGCGGCCGCGGGTCGCCGTCGGCGTCGTGGAACCGCGGGTCGCGGATCCAGCCGGAGACGACGCGGGACGCGCGGTTGTAGTGCGTGCCGGTCGCGTCGAGGCCGTCGCCGGGCTCGTGCAGCAGCGCGTTGACCTCCTTGCGCGTCAGCCCCGACAGAATCGCCGCGCGCGACACCGACGGCTTGCGGCCCGGCAGCGCGAAGTCCTCCATGGCCGTCTGTGCATAGACGCGCTTGGCGACCGCCTCGAAGGCGCCGTACGGGACGGAGTGCTTCAGCAGGAAGCGGACGATCGGACGAAGCAGCGTCGCGAGGGCGCGCCCCGTCGCGGAGATCATCGCGGTGTCTTCGAGCATTCAGCCGGGGGCGTCTGGTGGCTTGACGGATTCGGCGTCCGCGCCCGATGCAAGGCTTCGGCGGGCGGTCGTCCGGGCGACGGGGTCCGCGGCACAGCGAGCGCGGCGGCTGCCGGCATTGTCCCATCGACCGCGCGGCGCCGCGCGAATTCCGGCGCCGCACCCGTCCTGCGATGCACGGGGTAGACTGCGCCCGAGAGGCACAGCGTGGCATCCAGACCGCGTCCAACAGAAGAACAGTGAACTGCGGGGAGGAATGTCATGCCTCCATTCGAGGACATCGGCTTCATGCTGATCGACATCGCCAGGCGTTGCGGCGTGGATGCGGCTCGAATCGTCTCCGGCGAGCCCGTCGCCGTCGACCTGGACGCGCCCGATCGAACCGGCTACTTCGTGGTCGCTGCGGTGCCGCTGTTCGCCTCCGACGGCACGCGAGCGAGCCTGCTGCTGCTCAACGCCGCGCCGCGCGTGCTGAGCGACCGCGAGCGCGCGGTGCTGCGCGGCATGGCGCACGAGGCCCAGGTGCAACTGCGGCTGTCCGATCCGAGCGCGTCCCTTCCGAGCGCGTGACGAGAGCGGCCGCGTCCGGATCGAGCGCCGCCACCGCGGGCGCCCCGGGCAGGAGCAGCTTCAGCGCGCGCAGGGCGGCCGTGCGCCAGCGTGTCCGACCAGCCGCCGCGTCTCGAGATCCGGAGCTGGCGCCTGCGCGGGGCGCGCCGACTTACTTCTTGGCGGCGGCCGATGCGGCCGGCGCCGGCGCCGCGGCGGCAGCCGTCGCGTCCTTGGCCCAGGTGCCCTTGTCGGCCAGGCAGGCCTTCCTGGTCTTGGTCATGTCCATGGTGCCGTCGGCCTGCTTGCAGTGATGGGTCTGCGGCGAGCCGCCCTTGGCCGGGGCGGACGCCGGCGTGGCGGCGAACGCCAGGCTGCAGCCGGCCAGGGCGGCGGAGACAACGGCGGTGCGGAGCAGGAAAGTCATCGTGGTTCCTTGGGTAGGGTGCCGGGAATGGCGCGGAAGGATGCGCGGCGCGTGGACTGCCGCCGGCGCGAAGTATGGCATCCGGACACCACGCGTTCGATCGCGCCAGGCCGGTGACGCTGGGCATCAGGCGTCTGCCGACCGGCGGTTCACGGCTGTCATGCGCCAGCCGACCGCGCCACGCTATATTTCCGTTCTTTCCCCTCGGGAGGCAACCATGCGGCGTGTCACGGGCATCGGCGGAATCGTCTTCAAGGCAAGGGATCCGGCCGCTCTGCAGGCCTGGTACCGGACGCATCTGGGCATGGACGTGCAGCCGTGGGGCGGCGCGGCGCTCGATTGGGTCGACGAGGCCGGCCAGCCCGTCGCCGGGACGACCGCCTGGCGCGTGGGCGGCGACGGCGAGGACTTCGGCCCTGGCGGCCCGTCGTTCATGGTCACCTATCGCGTGGCCGATCTCGTCGGCCTGCTGGCGGCCCTGCGCGCCGAAGGCTGCACCGTGCTCGACAAGATGGACGAGTCCGAATACGGGAAATTCGGCTGGGCCGTCGATCCCGAGGGCAACAAGGTCGAACTGTGGGAGCCGCCCGCAGGCCAGTGAGCCGCGACGATGTAACGCCTCTCCCCAGAACAGGGGTTCGCGACGCCTGGCCGTTGACGCCTGGCTACATTTGGATACGATCAAGTCGAATCCGATATTCGCCTCATCTCGAGGCGGCGTTTCCGGCGGGGAGCAGGCGCATGGGCAACTCGGCATCTTCATCCAGCGGGGCGATCTCCGTCGCCGAAAGCGCGCAGATCCAGCGCGCCAACATCTCCGGCCTGCACCCGGTCGTCTTCGTGCACGGCCTGTGGCTGCTGCCCGGCAGCTGGCAGCGCTGGGCCGAGGCCTTCGAGGAGGCCGGCTACATCGCGCTGATGCCCGACTGGCCCGACGACCCGGCCACCGTCGCCGAGGCCAACGCCAACCCGGGCGTGATGGCCGGCAAGACGGTGGGGCAGGTGGCCGACCACTTCTCCGCCGTCATCGCGCAGCTCGAGCGCAAGCCGGCCATCATCGGCCATTCGTTCGGCGGCCTGCTGGCGCAGATGCTCGCGGGACGCGGCCTGTCGGCCGTCACCGTGGCCATCGACCCGGCGCCGTTCCGCGGCGTGCTGCCGCTGCCGCTGTCGGCGCTGAAGGCGGCCTGGCCCGTGCTGAACAATCCGTCCAACCGCCATCGCGCGGTGCCGCTCAGCTACGAGCAGTTCCGCTTCGCCTTCGCCAACGCGGTGGGCGAGATGGAGGCGCAGGCGCTGTATCGCGACTACGCGGTGCCCGGCTCCGGCGCGCCGCTGTTCCAGGCCGCCGCGGCCAATCTCAATCCGTGGACCGAAGCGCAGGTCGACACCGGGAACCAGGAGCGCGGGCCGCTGCTGGTCATCTCGGGCGAGAAGGACAACACCGTGCCCCGGGCCGTGGCCAACGCGGCGTTCCGGCAGCAGCAGGCCAATCCCGGCCTGACCGAGTTCGTCGAGATGCCCGGACGTGGCCACTCGCTGACCATCGACAGCGGCTGGCGCGACGTCGCCGACACCGCGCTCGCGTTCGTGCGCCGCTTCGCGATGGCCGACACCTTCGAGTCGGCCTACCTCGACAACGACGAGGTCGATCGCCGCGTCGCCGCCTGAGGCTCGGGCGCCGCGCCGCCCCGGCCGCCTTCAGGCAGGGGCGTTGCCCTTGGCGATGCGTGCCGCCAGCTTCATCAGCGTCGGCACGCGCTTGCGGCCGTGCATCGCGCGGATGCGCGCCTTGGCGGCGCCGAGGTCGATGCCGGCGCTGGTGACGATCAGCGCGGGCGTCTCGTCTTCACGGAAGATGCAGAACTGGTCGGGCGTGTCGGTGCCCTTGAACACGCTCTTCGAGACGCCGATGACCGCGGTGCGGCCGCCCAGCGTGTCGTGCAGTCGGCGGCCGAGGGCGGGCGTCTCCCGGGCGTCGAGGTGCACGAAGCCGTCGAGCACGATGACCTCGGGCTGCAGCCCGTGGGCATCGAGCAACTGCACGAACCACGGCAGGGCGCGCAGGTCGAGCTCGCCCCTGGCCAGCTTCTCGACTTGCGCGATGTCCAGCGCGTAGTGCTTCGTGCCCTCGAAGGCGGCCCAGTCGTCGAACGCGACCGCGGCGACGCGGGCGCTGTCGCCCTGGAGGTGGACGTCCATGACCAGTTTCATGGACGCATTCTCGCCGCTACGCGCGGCTGCGCGCCTTGGGCCAGCGTCCTTGCGCCTGCAACGGGGCGACGGTGGCGGCGAAGGTCTCGCCGACCTCGGTGACCAGTTGCAGGATCTCCCTGGCCTCCGGACTCATCCTGAGCGCCGCGCGCGCCTGCGCGATGCGCGCGCGCAGGTCGGCGAGCGCGACGGGCATGTCCACGGGCGGATCGACGGCGCGCAGCGCGGGCAGTCTCGCGATCAGCGCGAGCAGGTCCTCGCGCGCGTCGAGCAGGCGCGAGATCTCGATCGCGGTCGGCTGCTCGTAGCGTGCCTGCTCGACCAGGTCGACCAGGTCCTTGGCGCTGGCGCCGAACTCGTCCACGACTGCCTCGAACTCGCGATGATCCATCGTTGCTCCCGGGTGAAGCCGGTGATTGTGCGGGCATCCGAGGATGCGCCAACCCCCTGAATACGGCAAGTGGCGACGGGCCGGCGGCCGCTCAGTCGGCGGCGCGCTTCGTGGCGACGAGCGGCTGCACGGTGCCGGTGTCCAGCCGCGGCCGATCCGGCTCCTCGGCCGCGAGCGGCGCGCATTCCTTCATCGTCGCGAGGCAACGTTCGGTCAGCCGCTGGTAGGTGGCCGTGCCCTCGCGCTTCCAGGCGAGCTCCTGGTCGCTCAGTTCGCGCAGCACCTTGGCCGGCACGCCCGCGGCCAGCGAGCGCGCGGGCACCTTCAGGCCGGCGCGCACGAACGCGCTGGCCGCGACGAACGCGCCGGCGCCGATCTCGGCCTCGTCCATCACGACGGCGTTCATGCCCACCAGCGCGTCGGCGCGGATCACGCAGCCGTGCAGCACCGCGCCGTGGCCGACGTGGGCGTTGTGCTCCAGCAGCGTGTCCGAGCCCGGGAAGCCGTGGATCACGCAGGTGTCCTGCACGTTGCAGCCGTCTTTCAGCACGATGCGGCCGAAGTCGCCGCGCAGGCTGGCGCAGGGACCGATGTAGGCGCCGGGGCCGATCACCACGTCGCCGATGAGCACGGCGGTGGGGTGGACATAGGCCGTCGGGTGCACGACGGGCCGCAGGCCGTCGATCTCGTAGCAGGGCATGGCAGGTTGTTCCTCGGGAAGGTCGAGTTTGACGCGTGGACTTGCATTCGATCAAGCGCGAGTCTAAGATTAACCGACCGGTCGGTCAAAGAATCGACCAACCAGCGCCGCTGGTGGGGGAGACAACCCTTGGTGGCGAATGCGAACGTGGCGGCGATCCTGCCGCGTTCGCGCTACGAGTCCCCGGCGCCAGCCCATTCCGACGCGGTTCTTCAACCCGAGGCAAGCCCATGTCCGAGACCATCCTCCTGTCGTCGCCCGACGCGCTGATCCAGGTCGCGCAACGCGGCGCCGTGCGCGTGCTGACGCTCAACCGTCCCGCCGCGCTCAACAGCTTCACGCAGGCCTTGCACGTCGAGCTGCGCGTCGCGCTCGACGCCGCCGCGGCCGAGCCGGCCGTGCGGGCCGTGCTGGTCACCGGCGCCGGGCGGGCTTTCAGCGCCGGCCAGGATCTCAACGATCCCGCGATGGCGCCCGGCGTCGACGGCAAGCCCGACATCGGCGCTGTCATCGAGAAGAACTACCGCCCGCTCGCCCTGCGCCTCCAGTCCATGCCGGTGCCGGTGGTGTGCGCGGTCAACGGCGTGGCCGCGGGGGCGGGCGCCAACTTCGCGCTGTGCTGCGACATCGTGCTGGCCGCGCGCTCGGCCAGCTTCATCCAGGCGTTCTCGAAGATCGGGCTGATTCCCGACTGCGGCGGCACCTGGCTGCTGCCGCGCCTCGCGGGACGCGCGCGCGCGATGGCCCTGGCGCTGACCGGCGACAAGCTGTCCGCCGCCGACGCCGAGCGCTTCGGCCTCATCTGGCAGGTGGTGGACGACGCCGAGTTGCAGACGCAGGCCCTGGCGCTGGCCGACAAGCTGGCCGCGATGCCGTCGGCCGCGCTGGTCGCCACGCGCCGGGCGTTCGATGCCGCACAATCGATGTCGCTGGCCGACGCGCTGTCGCTCGAAGCGCGCGTTCAGGGCGAGCTGGGCCGCGCGCACGACTTCGCCGAGGGCGTCGCCGCGTTCCAGCAGAAGCGCCCGGCCGTCTTCAAGGATCGCTGAGCATGGGCGACCCGCAACGCATCGCCGAACGCGTCCGCGACCACCTGTGGGCCACCGACCGCGCCTCGCAAGGCCTGGGCATGCGCGTCGCCGCCATCGGCCCGGGCACCTGCACGATGACGATGACCGTGCGCGAGGACATGCTCAACGGCTACGGCACCTGCCAGGGCGGCCTGCTCGCCGCGCTCGCCGACTCGTGCTTCGCGTTCGCCTGCAACGCCTACAACGAGATCACGGTGGCGTCGGGCTTCGACGTCCAGATCGTCGCGCCGGGCCGGCTCGGCGACCAGCTCACCGCCACGGCGGTCGAGATCAGCAAGGCCGGCCGCATGGGCGTCTACGACGTCGACGTGCGCAACCAGCGCGACGAGCGCGTGGTCGCGTTCCGCGGCCGTTCGTACACGATGAAGGGCAAGGCCGTTCTTGCCAACCAGGACTGAGATGCCGATCCACGCACTGCGTCCCACCGAGCTCGACCCGATCGAACGCGCCAGCCGCGACGAGATCGCCGCGCTGCAATTGGCGCGTCTTCGCGCGACGCTCGAGAACGTCTACGCCAACGTGCCGCATTACAAGCGCGCGTTCGACGACAAGGGCGTGCATCCGTCCGACCTGAAGACGCTCGCCGATCTCGCGAAGTTCCCGTTCACCGGCAAGGCCGACCTGCGCGCGAACTATCCGTTCGGCATGTTCGCGGTGCCGCGCGAGCAGGTGGTGCGCGTGCATGCGTCGTCGGGCACGACGGGCAAGCCGACGGTCGTCGGCTACACGCAGCAGGACATCGACCACTGGTCCGATCTCGTCGCGCGCTCGCTGCGCGCGGCCGGCGTGCGCCAGGGCGACATGGTGCACGTGGCCTACGGCTACGGCCTGTTCACCGGCGGCCTCGGCGCGCACTACGGCGCGGAGCGGCTCGGCTGCACGGTGGTGCCGATGTCGGGCGGCCAGACCGAGAAGCAGGTGCAGCTGATCCAGGACTTCAAGCCCGACGCGATCATGGTGACGCCGTCGTACATGCAGGTGATCTGCGAGGAGTTCCGCCGCCAGGGCCTGGATCCGCGCGAGATGAGCGTGCGCGTCGGCGTGTTCGGCGCCGAGCCGTGGACCGAGGCGATGCGGCGCGACATCCAGCAGGCGGCCGACATCGACGCCGTGGACATCTACGGCCTGTCCGAAGTGATGGGCCCGGGCGTGGCGAGCGAATGCGTGGAGACGCAGGACGGCCCGGTGATCTGGGAAGACCATTTCTATCCCGAGATCATCGACCCCGAGACCGGCGCCGTGCTGCCCGACGGCGAGGAGGGCGAGCTCGTCTTCACCACGCTGACCAAGCAGGCCTTCCCGGTGATCCGCTACCGCACGCGCGACCTCACGCGCCTGCTGCCGCCCACCGCGCGCAGCATGCGCCGCATCGGCAAGATCGTCGGCCGCTCCGACGACATGCTGATCATCCGCGGCGTGAACCTGTTCCCGACGCAGATCGAGGAGATCGTGCTGGCGCATGGCGCACTCGGCGGGCAGTACCAGCTCGTGGTCACGCGTGACGGGCTGCTGGACAAGGTCGAAGTGCTTTGCGAGTTGCTGCCGACGCATGCGAGTGCCGATGCCGGCGCTATCGGCCGCGACCTGCAGCAACGCATCAAGACGCTGACCGGCGTGAGCACCGCGGTGCGCGTCGGCCAACCCGATTCGATCGAACGCACGTTGGTCGGCAAGGCGCGCCGCGTCGTCGACAACCGCAGGAAATGACCACCCCCGCTCGCTTCGCTCACAGCCCCCCGAGGGGGCGCTCGGGCCACTCCGGAGCGGCCGAGCGCACGCCCCAGCTTTGATCAGAACTTCGCTTTCATAAGGATTCCGCCATGTACACCCAAGCCATGGACACCGCGCCCAAGGAAGAGCGCGCCGTCATCCGCAACGCCGACGAGGTCGTCGCCGAGCAGCGCTTCGAGGCCGCGCTCGACGCCGACGAGTTCATCGAGGCCAAGGACTGGATGCCCGAGCACTACCGCAAGACGCTGGTGCGCCAGATCAGCCAGCACGCGCATTCCGAGATCGTGGGCATGCTGCCCGAAGGCAACTGGATCACGCGCGCGCCGACGTTGAAGCGCAAGGCGATCCTGCTGGCCAAGGTGCAGGACGAGGCCGGCCACGGCCTGTACCTGTACGCGGCCGGCGAGACGCTGGGCACCTCGCGCGACCAGATGCTGGACGCGCTGCACGCCGGCAAGGCGAAGTACTCGTCGATCTTCAACTACCCGACGCTCACCTGGGCCGACGTCGGCGTGATCGGCTGGCTGGTGGACGGCGCGGCCATCATGAACCAGCTGCCGCTGTGCCGCTGCTCGTACGCGCCGTACGCCCGCGCGATGGTGCGCATCTGCCGCGAGGAATCGTTCCACCAGCGCCAGGGCTACGACTCGCTGCTGCACATGATGCAGCGCGGCACCGACGCGCAGAAGGCGATGGTGCAGGACGCGACCAACCGCTGGTGGTGGCCCAGCCTGATGATGTTCGGGCCGCCGGACGACCAGTCGCCCAACACCGCGCAGTCGATGCGCTGGGGCATCAAGCGCATCAGCAACGACGACTTGCGGCAGAAGTTCGTCGACGCCACCGTCGAACAGGCGAAGATCCTGGGCGTGTCGCTGCCCGATCCCGACCTGAAGTGGAACGCCGAGCGCGGGCACCACGACTTCGGCGCGATCGACTGGAGCGAGTTCTGGCAGGTCGTCAACGGCGACGGCCCGTGCAACAAGGAGCGCCTGGCCGAGCGCGTGGACGCATGGAACGACGGCGAATGGGTGCGCGAAGCCGCGCTGGCCCATGCGCGCAAGACCGCCGCGCGCGCCGAGAAGCAAGCTGCCTGAATCGAGAGAGATCTAACATGACCGCAACCAAGAACGACATCGCCAACGCCCAGGCCCCAGGCCCGGGAGAGCGCCCGGCCGCTCCGAAGCCGAACGGGCCCAGCCCTTCGGGGGCGACGAGCAAAGCGAGTGGGGCTGTCACTTCACACGAATGGCCGCTGTGGGAGGTGTTCGTGCGCCCCAAGGCCGGCCTCGACCACAAGCACTGCGGCAGCCTGCATGCCGCCGATTCGAAGATGGCGCTGCAGCTGGCGCGCGAGGTCTACACGCGGCGCCAGGAGGGCGTCAGCCTGTGGGTGGTGCGAAGCAGCGACATCACGGCCAGCGATCCGGGCGACAAGGACATGTACTTCGACCCGATGGAGGACAAGGTCTACCGCCACCCGTCGTTCTATGAGCTG
>CAIMXF010000277.1 GCA_903845345.1 uncultured beta proteobacterium | reverse complement strand
GACGGCCCCCACGCTCGCTCGCGCTCGCTGCCCCCCGAGGGGGCGCTCCGCGAGCGGCCCGGCAGAGCCGGTTCCGCCGCTCCGGAAACGACGGCCCCCACGCTCGCTCGCGCTCGCTGCCCCCCGAGGGGGCGCTCCGCGAGCGGCCCGGCAGAGCCGGTTCCGCCGCTCCCTTGAACGTCCCTTGAAGCGTGTCTGAGGCAGCGCCGGGCGGCGTGAGGCATGCGGCTTGGCTTCGCGGATACTTGCGCGATGAAAACACCCCTTCTCGCCCTGTCCCTCGGCCTGCTCGCGGCCGCGCCCGCGCACGCCGCGCCCGACGCCGCGGCCACCCATCGCTTCGAGACGGTGGTGCACGACTTCTACGAGCACTACCTCGCCACGCATCCGGAAGAGGCGACGCAGCTCGGCGACCATCGCTTCGACCAGCGCAGCGGCGACCCGTCGGCGGCCGGCATCGCGGCCGATCGCAGGCTCTATCGCAAGACGCTGGACATGCTGCAGGCGATTCCCGCGACGAGCCTGCCGCCCGACCACGCCGTCGACCGCGAGATCCTCGAGAACGACCTGCGCGCGCGGCTCTACGACATCGAGGTGCTCAAGACCTCCACGTGGGAAGTGACCGACTACTCGGCCACCGAGGGCGTCTACGTGCTGCTGGCGCGCGACTTCGCGCCGATGAAGCTGCGCCTGGCCGCCGCGAAGCGGCGCCTGGAGGCCATCCCCAGGATCGTCGCCGCCGCGAAGCAGAACCTGCAGCGTCCGCCCAGGGTGTTCACGGAGACGGCCATCGCGCAGAACAAGGGCGCGATCTCGTTCGTGGAGAGCGACCTCGACGACTTCGTCAAGCAGGCGCCCGGGATGAAGGCCGCCCTCGCGCCGGCGCGCGCCCGCGCGGCCGCCGCGCTGAAGGACTACGGCCACTGGCTCGAGCACGACCTGCTGCCGCGTTCCGACGGCGACTTCCGCTTCGGCAAGGCGCACTTCGACCAGCGCCTGAAGTTCGCGCTCGACTCCGACCTGGGCGCCGACGAGATCCTGCGCCGTGCCGAGGCCGACCTGCTGGTCACGCAAAAGCAGATGGAGGACACCGCGCTGCCGCTGTACAGGCGCTGGTTCCCGGGCAAGCCCACCGACGGCGTCGACGGCCACGTGATCGTGCGGGCGGTGCTCGACAAGATCGCCGACACGCATCCGAACAACGACACCATCGTCGGCGAAGCGCGCGACGACCTGGAAAAGGCCACCGCCTTCGTGCGCGAGCACCGGCTGGTCACGGTGCCCGACAAGCCGATCCGCGTGATCGTGATGCCCGAGTTCCAGCGCGGCCAGGCGACGGCCTTCTGCGACTGGGCCGGTCCGCTGGACAAGAACGGCGTGACGTTCTACGCGATCTCGCCGACGCCGGCCGACTGGTCGCCGGCGCGCGTCGAATCGCAATACCGCGAGGACAACAGCGCCGAGCTGCGCGACATCACCGCGCACGAGGCGATGCCCGGCCACTACCTGCAGGGCGCGCACGCCGGCGACGTGAAGATGCCCACGCTCGTGCGCGCGATGACCGGCTCGGGCACCTTCATCGAAGGCTGGGCCGTCTACGCCGAGCAGTTCATGGCCGAGGCCGGCTGGGGCGGCGACGAGACGCGCATGGAGCAGCTGAAGATCCGCCTGCGCGTGGCCATCAACGCGATCCTCGACCAGAAGATCCACGCCGGCCACATGACCGAGGACGAGGCCAAGCACCTGATGATGGACACCGGCTACCAGGAAGAAGGCGAGGCCGCCGGCAAGTGGCGCCGCGCCGAGATGTCCGCCGGCCAGCTGTCGACCTACTTCGTCGGCGTGCAGGAACAGATCGCGCTGGCGGACGCGCTGCGCGCGAAGATGGGCGGCGACATGCTGGCCGTGCGCGACCGCATGCTGTCGCACGGGTCCATCGCGACGAAGTACGTGCGCGAGCTCGAAGGGCTGCCGCCCGCCGAGACCGCGATGGCGGCGAACTGAGCGGGCTCAGGGCTTCGGCTTCGCGGGCGCCTCGAGGAAGTCCGCGATCGCCCGGTTGACGAACTCGGGCCGCGTCGACAACGTGGCGTGCGCGGTGTCCGGCAGGATCAGAAGCTGCGCGTTCGGCAGCCCGCGCCACAGTTCGACCGTCTCGTCGACGGACACGAAGTCGCGGTCACCGGCGATGACCAGCGCCGGCGCGTGGATGCGCTTCAGGTCGGCGGGCGCGATCACGATCGGCGTCAGCCACAGCCGCCACGACTTGCGCAGCAGCACGCGCCAGTGCGCCGGCCCGTCGGGCGCGACCTTCGCATCCTCGGCCTGGAAGCGCGGCGGCAGGCGCGCGGCCATGCGGTCGAGGCTGGCGTCGATCTGCGCCTCGGTCCAGGCGCTCCGCTGCGCCAGTTCGTCGGCCGTGAGGTCGGCGCGCAGGTTGCCGCTCGCCAGCACCAGGCGGCGCACGAGCGCGGGATGGTCGCGCGCGAGCAGCAGCGCGATGTCGGCGCCGTCGCTGTGGCCGACGACATCCACCGGGCCCAGGCCCAGCGCCTCGATGACGGCGGCGGTGTCCTCGGCCATCTCGCGGTAGTCGTACGGCCGCGCGTCGTCGGGGCTGTGGCCGTGGCCGCGCTGGTCGATGCCGATGACGCGATGCGTCGCCGCGAAGACGTCGCGCTGTGCGGCGAACGAGACGTCGAAGTCGTCGAGGCCGCCGTGCAGGAACACGATGGGTGGGCCGCTGCCTTGCGTCTCGACGTACAGCCGCGCGCCGCGCACCTCGACGAACCGGCCCGGTGGCAGGTCGGCAGCGGCAGCGAGGCCGCATCCCGCCGCGAGAGCCAGGGCCAGCGTCGTCAGCAGGGATGCGCGCATGGCGGTGGCTCTCCGAAGTCAGTAGTTCGCGACCGCGCGCACCGCGCTGGCCGGCTTGTCGAGGTCGGCCAGCAGCTCCGGGCCGACGACGCTGAACGGCGTGGTGCCGTACGACAGCAGGCGGTCGTGGAAGTCGCGCAGCGAGCCCTTGTCGCCCATGCGGTGCTGGTACTCGGCCAGCAGTTCCTCCAGTTGCAGGCGGCCCACCGTGTACGCGATCACGTAGCCCGGATGCAGCGCGTAGCCGGTCACCGCGGCCTGCGACGCCGACTTCGTGAAGCCGGCCTGTTCCTCGAAGAACTTCGCGGCCTGCGCGATCGTCCATTCGCCGCTGGCCATCTTGATGTCGACGATCACGCGCGCGCCGCGCACGCGCTCCCAGCGCGCGGCCTGCAGGCGCCCGTCGAGGTCGTCGCCGTACAGGCCCAGGCGCACGAACATCTCCTCGCCGTAGAACGCCCAGCCCTCGGCGAACACGCCCGAGCCCTGGATCTTGCGGATGTAGTCGGAATGGCGGTGCGCGATCGACAGCTGCAGGAAGTGGCCCGGCATCGCTTCATGAGCCGCCGTCTGCAGGATGCGGTCGCGGTCGAAGTCCTCGTTCATGTCGAGGCGGTCGGCGGCGTCCTTCAGCGACTCCGGCGGCGTGATGAAGTAGTAGCCGTTGGTCGACGTCGAGAACAGGCGCGGCGAGTCCATCGACGCGCCCGGCGACACCGGCTGCAGGAACTTGGGCGTCTCGACGACCGCGATCGTGCCCAGCCAGTCGGGCAGCGTGACGACGTCGTGGTCGACGACGAACTTGCGCAGGTCCGCGATGCGGTCGCGGTAGTAGTCGATCAGCGCCGGACCGCTGGGCGCCATGCCGCCGCCGGTCTCGGCACCGAACGCCACCTTGCGGGTGGCCGCCAGCGACTTGAGCCACGCCTCTTCGGCCCATCCGTGCGCCAGCTCGTCGCGCGCCATGCCCTCGATGTCCTTCGACGTGTACGGCAGCAGCTGCTCGCGCTGCAGCATCTGGTCGTAGGCGGCCTTGCCCATCGCGAAGTTGTCGGGCCACCTGTCGACGTTGGCCTTGATGAAAGCGGCCGTGCTGGCCAGCGTCGCCAGCACCCCGTCGCGAGCGACGGTGAAGCGCTTGAACGCGGCGGGATCGGCGGCCAGCTGTTGCCTCGCGGCATCGGTGAGCGCGCTGTCGAGGAAGTCGGGCGCGCCGTCGATCTGCTGCTGGCCGGCAATGCCGTACAGCCGGCCCGGATGCGTCACGAGCTTCTGGGCGGCCTCGATGTAGGCCGGCGCCTTCTCCAGGCGCGCGCTGATGTCGGCCCAGGCCCGGGTGACGTCGGCCGCGGTCGCGCCGTCGCGGCCGGCGATCGGCACGTGCAGGAACTGCGTGTAGACCGCGTTGACCACGGCCAGCGCCGGGCCGGCGTAGTCCTTGCGGTCGGACTCGCGCACGAGCAGGCCGTCGAGGTCCTCGTCGATCTGCGCGTGGAGCAGCTTCGCGTCGTCGGCGTCGACCAGCGAGATGGACGAGCCGGCCGCCGCCTTGATCGCGTCGATCTTCGTGATCCAGCCCTTGCGCTCGGCGATGTGCGCGGCACGCCTGCTTTCGCTCGCGACGGGCAGCTCGCCGTCCAGGCCGGGGATGCCCAGGCTGGTGGCCATCAGCGGGTCCTCGTGCGCACCGGCCTGCACGATGTCCTGCGCGAGCCGGGTGAGCTGGTCGTGCGTCGAGGGTGACGCGAAGGCGTTGGCGGCGAGCAGGCTGCCCAGCACGAGGGCGATCGAGGTCTTCTTCATGGGCGGGATTCCGGTCGGCGGACAGATTCGAAGCTGAGCATGTTACGTCCGCTGCGCCAGGCGGCTTCGCATGCGCGTCACGCCCGGCTCCTGTCGATGGCCTTCGCCACGAAGGCCAGGGCATCGACAGCCGCAGCGGGCGATTCGAGGTATTGGGCCTGCACGATGGCGCCGTCGATCGCCAGCGCGAGCGCGCGCGCCGCGCGCGCTCGACCGGCGGCAGGCTTCATCAGGCGGGCGACGGCGGCGGTCATGTCGTGCTTGTGCCGGCGCGCCGCCTCGACGACCGCCGGCAACGCCGGTCCCAGCTCGCCGACGCTGTTGAGGAACGCGCAGCCGCGGTAGTCGTCGGATGCGAACCACTCGGCCAGCGCCGGCGCGATCGCCGCGACGTCACCGCCGTGGCGCACGAGCGCGTCGACGAACCAGGCCATCAAGCGCTCGTGGCGGAAATCGAGGAAGGCCAGGATCAGGTCGTCCTTGCTGGCGAACTGGCGATAGAAGGTCAGCTTGGCGACGCCCGATTCGGCGATCACGCGGTCGATGCCGGTGGCGCGGATGCCGTCGCGGTAGAACAGGTCGTGCGCGGCGTGCAGGATGCGCTCGCGCGGCGTCGCGGCGATGGACGTGTCGGTCATGGGTTCATTGTAGACAGGCCTGTCTACCTGTCCTAGACTCTGTCGCAAGGTAGACGGATCTGTCTACCTCGCCCTGAATCGGAGACATCATGGACACCAAGCCGCCCCTGCCGCCCTTCACCCGCGAATCCGCCCTGCAGAAGGTGCGCCTGGCCGAGGACGCCTGGAATTCGCGCGATCCGGCGCGCGTGGCCACCGTCTACACCGAGGACACGCGCTGGCGCAACCGCGTCGAATTCCCGGTCGGGCGCGGGCAGGTGCGCGAATTCCTGGCGCGCAAGTGGGCGCGCGAGCTCGACTACCGGCTGATCAAGGAGCTGTGGGCCCACGACGGCGACCGCATCGCGGTGCGCTTCGCCTACGAATGGCGCGACGATTCCGGCCACTGGTTCCGTTCGTACGGCAACGAGAACTGGGAGTTCGACGAGCACGGCTTCATGGCGCGTCGCTTCGCGAGCATCAACGACCTGCCGATCGCCGAAGCCGACCGCAAGTTCCACTGGCCGCTTGGGCGCCGACCCGACGATCATCCGGGCCTGGGCGACCTGGGCCTTTGAGCCGCGCGCGTTGTGCGCCGCCGCATTTGACCCTGCCCGCCTATCGCACAGCGCAGTCGGGCCACCATTCGCATCCCAGAACCATCCGAGGAGACACACCATGGCCCATTTCCTTCCGCGCTCGCTCGCCCTCGCCGCCCTGCTCGCCACGAGCCTCGGCATGGGCAGCGCCTTCGCGCAGGACCTCAAGTTGACCGGCGACCAGGAAGTGCCGCCCAACACCAGCACGGCGGTCGGCACGGGCAGCATCAAGATCGATGCGGCCGGCAACGTCAGCGGCAGCGTGGCGGCGCCGGGCATGGCCGGCACGATGGCGCATATCCACGTCGGCGCGCCGGGCGTCAACGGGCCGGTGATCATCCCGCTCACCGGCAGCGCCGGCGACACGTGGGCCGTGCCCGCGGGCGCGAAGCTCACCGACGAGCAGATGGCCGCCTACAAGGCCGGCAACCTGTACGTCAACATCCACACCGCCGAACACAAGGGCGGCGAGATCCGCACCCAGCTCAAGCCCTGAGCTCGGCGATCACGCCCATCGCCGCTGCGGGCGCGCGTTCCTTGGCGCCGTTGATCATGAACATGAACACGTCGCGCGACCCGGCGGCCGGCGCGCCGGCGTCGCCCGCCACGAGCGGCAGCCCGCTGGGCTCGCCGCCGCCGGCCCACGTCCTCGCACAGGCCGCGAACGACGCCAGCACCTCGGGCGCATAGCCGGTGGGCACGTCGGACTGCGCGTTCATCAGCCGCAGGTAGACGAAGTCGGTCGTCAGGTTGGCGAACGACGGGAACCTGGGCGAGTCGGTGAACACGACCGCCATGCGGTACTTGCGCGCCAGCGCCAGGAACCCGGGCACCATGAAGCTGTCGTTGCGCACGTCGAGCACGTGGCGCAGCGGGCGGCCTTCGACCTGCTCGGGCAGCAGCCTGAGGAAGGCCTCGAAGTCGACCGGGTCGAACTTCTTCGAATCGGCGAACTGCCACAGCAGCGGCCCCAGCTTGTGCTCGAGCCGCACGAGGCCGCTGCCGATGAAGCGCTGGATCGACTCGCCGGCCTCGGCCAGCACGCGGCGGTTCGTCGCGAAGCGGTTGGCCTTGAGCGAGAACACGAAGTCGTCGGGCGTCTCGGCGAACCAGCGCTCGAACGACCTGGCCGTCATCGTGCTGTAGTAGGTGCCGTTGACCTCGATGGCCGTGACCTGCCGGCTCGCGTGCGTCAGCTCGCGCGAGGCGGGCAGCTTCGCGGGATAGAAGTTGTCGCGCCAGGGCTCGTACGTCCAGCCGCCGATGCCAACTCTGATTCGGGTCATGTGCCGCGCTCCCCGTGTGGAACCGCGTTTTTACCTCAAGGCCACGGTCGGGCGCGAGACCAATTCCGCGGTTAGCGCAAGGTCGCGAGGAACTGCTGCAGCTCGGGCGTCTTCGGCGCGCCGAAGACCTGCTCCGGCGGCCCGATCTCGTGGATGCGGCCGGCATGCATGAACACGACGCGGTCGCTCACCTTGCGCGCGAAGTTCATCTCGTGGGTGACCATCAGCAGCGTCATGCCCTCCTCGGCGAGGCTCTCGACGACCTTCAGCACCTCGCCCACCAGCTCGGGATCGAGCGCCGACGTGATCTCGTCGCACAGCATCACGCTGGGCTGCATCGCGAGCGCGCGGGCGATCGCCACGCGCTGCTGCTGGCCGCCCGACAGCTGGTCGGGCCAGGCGTCGAACTTCTCGGCCAGCCCCACGCGCTCGAGCAGCCTGCGCGCGGTGGCGTCGTTGACGTCCTGCGGGGTCTTCTTCACCAGCGACGGCGCCAGCATGACGTTGCGCCCCACTCTGAGATGCGGGAACAGGTTGAAGCCCTGGAAGATCATGCCCACGCGCTGGCGCAGCTCGCGCATGGACTTCGGGTCGTCGTGCTTCAGCGGCTGGCCGTCGACGTGCAGCGTGCCTTCCTGGAACTCCTCGAGCCCGTTGATGCAGCGCAGCAGCGTGCTCTTGCCCGAGCCGCTCTTGCCGATGATGGCGATCACCTCGCCGCGCCTGACCTCGAGGTCGACGCCCTTGAGCACCTCGTTCGTGCCGTAGCGCTTGCGCAGCTGCCGGATGTCGACGATGGAGAAGGCGGAGTCAGCGGTCACGGCGCATCTTTCTTTCCAGG
>CAIMXF010000276.1 GCA_903845345.1 uncultured beta proteobacterium | reverse complement strand
GAGTTCATTCGCCACGTCGTGACGTCGGCGGTACTCGGGCAGACGAGTTTCACAGAGGTGATGCCGATGGCGGTCACAGGCATCGAGCGCGACGTGTTCGAGTTACGCAATGCGCTGGCACAGCAGGCCGAACTCATCAAGATTTTGGCGGCGGCATCGATAGGGACGGCCGCACAGTTGATGAACAAAGAGGGCGTCGGGCTCGCCGAGAACCAACGGCGCGTCAATAGCGCGATTGAGTTGGCCTTTGAGGCCGCACCTCAAATCATCGGGCGCTGCCTGCAGTTGAATCCAGGCCTCGATGGGTCGGGGAATTCTTGAACCGTGCCCTGGGTGAGGTCGGCGCGTGAGCGCCAGGTGGCGCCGGGTTATCGAACCAGGTACGCGATGCTCAAGATGGTTGTGATGCACACATAGGCTGTCGCCGACACCGTGAAGAAGATATCCGACAGAGGCAGGCGCACGGGGGCGAGTGATTGCTGCTGCGGGTTTGACCGACCGGCGGAGGAATCGAAAGCTGGGTGATTGATCAGCAGGTCGATATGCTTCTCGAAATCGTCAAGCCGGTCCAAAACGGCTTGGCGGGGGTTACCGCGAGGCCGGGGCGTTGGAGAACGCGGGTCGTCGGCTATAGGTGTTGCTGAAATCTTGGTCATGCTTGATCCCTTCAAAACGACTTGGAACAGCTTACCCGTTTGGCCGTGAAAAGGTAGCACGGCGGGGAAGGTCCAGACCTTGTGGCGGCCCGATGTGTGCGGCCGTGTTCCCGTTCGCCTGTGCGTCCGCGTGGGCCGCACCGCTCGCCGGCACCGTTCAGACCGCCGACGGCAAGCCCGCCGCCGGCGCGCTCGTGGTCGCTGCCGACGACTCCGACCGCCAAGACGCCAACGGCGCGCCGCACCGCTGGATCACCACCAGCGACGTCGCGGGACGCTACGCATTCGCCGACTTTCCCACGGGCAGCTGCCAGGTGACCGCTAATGCCGGCGCCGCGGGCGTTGGCCAGGCGAACTGCAAGCCTGCCGATGGCGCCGCAGCCGCCGACGTGGTCATCACGGTCAAACCGGCTGCCAACGCCGTGGGTGGCCGTGTCGTGCGTCCCGCCAAGTCGGCGCCTACGTCCGACGACCTCGTGCTGGTGACGCTCATGAACGACACCGACGCCGCGCCGGTGGTCTACGGCACGCTTGTCGTCGGCGACACTTGGTCGATCGCTCTGCCCGCTGGTAGCTGGAGCTCACGCGCCGTCACGCCACAGGCGGCCAGCAGCAAGACGTACTTCGTGCTGCCCGTGCGCAAGAAGCCCATCACGTGTGACCTGGCACACCCTCACGGTACTAACCCGGCCCTCGCGCGCGAACTCGCCGCCATGGCCGAGAAGGACCAGGAAGTCCGCCGCGCCTTCATGGCCGCAGGCAAGGACGACGACGAGACCCGCAAGCCCATGGAGCGGGTCGACGACGCGATCCTCGCGCGGCTGAAGCAGATCATCCGCCAGCACGGCTGGCCCACCGCCGAGCAGGTAGGCAGTGGCGGCGTGTACGACCTCTGGCTCTTGGCCCAGCACGCGCCCGGAAGCTTCATCGCCAAGGCCCTGCCCCAACTGCGCAAGGCTGCCGACCGCGGCGAGATCGCGTGGGCCAATGTCGCCGTGGTGATCGACCGCGACCTCATGGATCGCGGCCAGCCGCAGATCTACGGCAGCCAAGTCCAGATAGAGGACGGCCACTTCGCGCCGGCGCCCATGCGCGATCCTGAGCACGTCGACGAACGGCGCGCCGAGGTCGGCCTGGGGCCGCTCGCGGAATACCTCGGCCGGTTCGAGAAGAAGTCCCCAGCCGCGCCATGACGCCGCACGCGGGGGCCGCTCCGCTCCCAAGTGAGAGATGCGCCCCCGT
>CAIMXF010000275.1 GCA_903845345.1 uncultured beta proteobacterium | reverse complement strand
CTCCCAAGACGCACGTCTATCGGATCATCCGCTCTGGCGAGGTGCGCGTGAACAAGGGCCGTGCGTCGGCCGACACCCGGCTGGCCGGCGGCGACCTGGTGCGCGTGCCCCCGGTGCGCATGGCGCCGCCCGCCGCAGCCGCCGACGCGGCGCCGCCGCGCGAGTTCCCCATCCTGTACGAGGACGAACACCTGATCGCCATCGACAAGCCGTCCGGCACCGCCGTCCATGGCGGCTCGGGCGTCAGCTTCGGCGTCATCGAGCAACTGCGGCGCTCGCGCCCCGAACAGAAGTACCTGGAGCTGGTGCACCGCCTCGACCGCGAGACCTCGGGCATCCTGCTGCTGGCCAAGACGCGCAGCGCGCTGCTGGCGCTGCAGGAGCAGTTCCGCGCCCGCGAGACCGGCAAGACCTACGCCGCGCTGGTGGTGGGGCGCTGGCCTGCGAAGCTGAAGGTGATCGACGTGGCCCTGCACAAGACCGAGGACGGCGGCGGCGAGCGCCGCGTGTTCCCGGTGGCCAACGACCATCCCGACGGCCAGCGCTCGATATCGCTGGTGCGCATCGCCAGGCAGTTCGCGGACGCCACGCTGCTGGACGTCACCATCAAGACCGGCCGCACGCACCAGATCCGCGTGCACCTGCAGCACGCCGGCCATGTGATCGTCGGCGACGACAAGTACGGCGACTTCGCGCTCAACCGCCGCTACGCGCGCGGCGAGGCGGTGGCGGGCGTGCGCTTCGAGCGCATGTTCCTGCACGCCCGCCAGCTCGCCTTCGACCATCCCGCCACCGGCGCCCGCCTCGAGCTCGTCGCGCCGCTGCCGCCCGAATGCGCGACGCTCGTCGCCGCGCTGGCCACTCAGACTGCCTGACATGACCGATTCCCCCGCCCGCCCGCGCCGCTTCGACCTCGTCGTCTTCGACTGGGACGGCACGCTGTTCGACTCCACCGCGCTGATCGTGCACAGCATCCAGGCCGCCTGCCGCGACCTCGGCCTGCCCGTGCCCGACGACGAGCGCGCCTCGTGGGTGATCGGCCTGAGCCTGCGCTCGGCGATGGAACACGCGGTGCCCTCGATCACGCAGGAGCAGATCCCGCAGATGGTCGACCGCTACCGTGTGCATTACCTCGCACGCCAGCACGACCTCACGCTGTTCCCCGGCGTGCTCGAGATGCTTCACGCGCTGAAGAAGCGCCATCACTGGCTCGCGGTGGCCACTGGCAAGAGCCGCGCCGGGCTCGACGAGGCGCTGCAGACGGTCGAGCTCAAGGGCCTGTTCGACGGCACGCGCACCGCCGACGAGACGCGCTCCAAGCCCGATCCGCTGATGCTGCACGAGCTGATGCGCGAGTTCGGCGTCGACCCGAGCCGCACGCTCATGATCGGCGACACCACGCACGACCTGCAGCTGGCGGCCAACGCCGGCACCCCCAGCATCGCGGTGGCCTACGGCGCGCACGCGCCCTCGGAGTTCGCCACGCACTCGCCGCTGGCCGTCGCCAGGAACGTCGCCGAACTGGCCGCCTGGCTGGACGAGCATGCCTGAGGCGATGGGCGACAAGCCCGGCGGCGCGCTGCCGCTGTGCGCGAGCGCCGAGCTGGAGGAATCCGGCAAGGCGCACGTGTTCGACGTGCTGCTGTGGCGCAGGCCGGCGCGCGCGTTCGCGCTGCGCTTCGAGGGCCGCGTCGTCGCCTACATGAACCGCTGCGCCCACGTGCCCACCGAGATGGACTGGCGCCCCGGCGAGTTCCTCGACGACGAGCGCCGCTACATCCTGTGCTCGATGCACGGCGCGATCTACGAGCCGTCCAGCGGTCGCTGCGTCGGCGGCCCGTGCCCGGGCGCGCGCCTGATGCCGGTACCCGTCGTGGAGAGCGCCGGCCAGGTTTTTTGGACGCCCACCGCCGACATCGCCCCCGTCGTGTTCGACAATCCCGCCTGAACCACATCGACATCCCATGACCAACGAATTCGATCCCACGCAGACGCCGCCGTTGCCGGAGGGCGCCCCGACGCCGGCGCCCGTGCCCGTGCCGGCGCCCGCGACCCTGACCGTCAACGCCGACCTGTCGCGCCTGGAGCTGGTGCTGGCGCAGGTCACGGGCGAGCTGATGCGCGACCGCCGCAACGAGCGGCGCTGGCGGCTGGCCGGGCGCCTCGCGTGGTTCTTCCTGGCGCTGGCCATCGTGTGGGGGCTGGTGTCGGCGCAGCGCAGCGGCAAGGCGAGCACGCCCAACGGGCCGCACACCGCGCTGGTGGAGATCCGCGGCGAGATCGCGTCCGAAGGCGACGCCAGCGCCGAGAACAT
>CAIMXF010000274.1 GCA_903845345.1 uncultured beta proteobacterium | reverse complement strand
GTAGGCGCCGGTGCCGTTGGCGTTGCGCACGGCGAAGGTTTCCTGGCGCGCGTTGAAGTCCTGTGCGCGCTCCACGTGATGGGCGACAGCCCAGCGCCTGCTCATCATCGCCACCAGCACCAGCTTCTGCGGCAGCGACGCGTCGGGGGCCGACAGCTCGAAATCGATGGTGAGCGGATCCACCATGCGCACCCGCTTGACACCCTTGAGCACGAACTGGCGCTGCGACGGCGGCGCGAGCGCGCGCTCGAACGAGAACACCGCGTCGTCGGCGCCGAAGAGGCTGCCGTCGTGGAAGTGGACGTCGGGACGCAGCTTGAAGCGCCAGGTCAGCGGGTCCGTCTGCGACCAGCTGGTGGCGAGCACCGGCACGAGGTGGTAGTTCTGGTCGCGGCCGACCAGCGATTCGTAGATCGAGAACACCACCCGCGTGTGGTACTGCAGCGCCAGGCTGTGCGGATCCATCGTCTGCGGATCGAACGCGCTGGCGATGCGCAGCGCGGCGGCGTGCGCGCCGGGCAGCGCCAGGCCGAAGGCCAGCGCGAGCGACCACGCGGCCTTCGCGGCGGCGGCTCTCAGCCCACGCAGCAGAGTCATCACGACTGTTCCCCGGCAAGGTTTCGACGCCAGTATGCGCCAGGATTTCGGCCGGAACGGCGGCCCGCAGGAGGGCTTGTCGGGGACTTATTTGCGCATCAGCGTGGATTTTCCGAACAGGCTCTCGATCAGGTCGACCGCGAGCACGGCCGTCTGGTTGCGCACGTCCAGCGCCGGGTTCAGCTCCATGACATCCAGCGACGCCAGGCGGCCCGTGTCGGCGATCATCTCCATGCACAGCTGCGCCTCGCGGTACGTCGGGCCGCCCGGGATGACGGTGCCGACGCCGGGGGCGATCTGCGGGTCGAGGAAGTCGACGTCGAAACTGACGTGCAGGTGCGTGTTGTCGTCGAGCGTGGCCAGCGCCAGCTCCATCGCGTGGCGCATGCCCATCTCGTCGATGTAGCGCATGTCGAACACCTCGAGGCCCATCTCGTGGACGAACTTCTTCTCGCCGGCGTCGACGCTGCGGATGCCGATCTGGCGGATCCACTTCGGGTTGATCGCCGGCACCTGGCCGCCGATCGAGATCAGCTCCTGCGGCCCGTGGCCGCACAGGCAGGCCACCGGCATGCCGTGGATGTTGCCGCTGGGCGTGAGCACGGCGGTGTTGAAGTCGGCGTGCGCGTCCAGCCACAGGATGCGCAGCTTCTTGCCGGCCTCGCGGCAGTGGCGCGCCACGGCGCTGATCGAGCCGATGCCCAGGCAATGGTCGCCGCCCAGCAGGATCGGCAGGTGGCCGAGCGCGAGCTCGGCATGCACGGCGTCGTGCACCGCGTTGTTCCAAGCGGCCACCTCGTGCAGGTGGCGGAACCCGTCGACCGGCGGCTGCCACGGGTTGGCCGGGCCCAGCAGGTTGCCGCGGTCGAACACCTCGATGCCGTGCGCCTGGAGCGTCGGCCCGATCTGCGCGACGCGCATCGCTTCGGGGCCCATGCTGGCGCCGCGGGCGCCTGCGCCGATGTCGGTCGGCGCGCCGATCAGTGAAACTTTGGTCATGGCGTGATTGTCCCGTGGCTGCTGGTGCGAATGATTCGAGTTGGAGGCGCTTCGGCCGATCAATGCTCGCCGCCGACGGCCGTCGGCTGGGCTTCGATGCCTTCGAAGCCGTACGCGCCCTTGAGCGCGGCCCAGCCTTCCTCGGCCGTCTCGACGAACCTGAACAGGTGCACGTCGTCGGGCGAGATCATGCCGGTCTCGATCAGCAGGTCGAAGTCGATCAGCCGGCGCCAGAAGTCGGCGCCGAACAGCAGGATCGGCCGCGGGCGCGACTTGCCCGTCTGGATCAGCGTGAGCACCTCGAACAGCTCGTCGAGCGTTCCGAAGCCGCCGGGAAAGCACGCGAGCGCCACGGCGCGCATCAGGAAGTGCATCTTGCGCAGCGCGAAGTAGTGGAACTGGAAGCACAGCTCCGGCGTGATGTACGGGTTGGGCTGCTGTTCGTGCGGCAGCACGATGTTCAGGCCGATGCTCTTGCCGCCCGCTTCGAACGCGCCGCGGTTGCCGGCCTCCATGATGCCCGGGCCGCCGCCGGTGACCACGTGGATCGGCGTGGCGAGGTGACGCGTGCCGGTCGTGACCATCGCCGCGAACTTGCGTGCCTCGACGTAGTGGTGGCTCATCGCGACGGCGTTCTCGGCGCGCCTGATCGCCAGCGCGTCGCCGCTCCTGCGCGCGGCGGCCAGCAGTTCCTGCGCGGCCTCGGGCGGCTTGATGCGGGCGCTGCCGAACAGCACGATCGTCGACTCGATCCCGAGTTTCGTCTGGACCATCTCCGGCTTCATCAGCTCGAGCTGCACGCGCACGGGGCGCAGCTCGTCCTGCAGCAGGAAGTCGAGGTCGGTGAAGGCGAGGTGGTACGCGCTGCCGGGGCCGTCGTACAGCGACGGCGGCTTGGCCTTGGCGGCATCCTGGCCGGCGCTCTGGAAATTGCGTGCTTTGAGGGGACGATGCTTCATGAAGGAAGCTTACCCCAGCCCTCGCGAGCGGGCGTCAGCGCACGCTCGGGCGCGTCACGCGCGCGGGCGCGCGGCGCACACGGGGCACGCGGGATCGCGCGCGACGCGGATCGTCGTCCAGCTCAGGTCGCGCGCATCGAGCATCTGCAACCGACCCGCGAGCGAGCTGCCGATGCCGGCGACCAGCTTCAGCGCCTCGGCCGCCTGCATCGTGCCGATGATGCCCACGAGCGGCGCAAACACGCCCATCGTCGCGCAGCGCACCTCGGGCGGCGCGCTCGCGGGCGGGAAGACGCAGGCGTAGCAGGGCGCGTCGGCGGCGCGGGTGTCCCAGGTGGACAGCTGCCCGTCGAACGCGATCGCCGCGCCCGCGACCAGCGGCACGCCCGCGGCCACGCAGGCGGCGTTGACGGCCTGGCGGGTGGCGAAGTTGTCGCTGCAATCGAGGACGACGTCGGCCTCGGCCACGAGCCCGGCCAGCGCCGCGGCGTCGACCCGCTGCGCCAGGGCGACGACGTCGAGAGCCGGCGCGATCGCCAGCACGGCCGCGCGCGCCGAATCGACCTTCAGTCGGCCGATACGGTCGTGGGTATGTGCGACCTGGCGCTGCAGGTTGGTCAGGTCGACGACGTCGTCGTCCACCAGCACGAGCCGCCCGATGCCCGCGCTGCCGAGGTACAGCGCCGCCGGCGAGCCGAGTCCGCCGGCGCCGATGACCAGGGCACGCGCCGCGCGGATGCGTTCCTGGCCCTCGATGCCGATCTCGTCGAGCAGGATGTGCCTCGAGTAGCGCAGCAACTCGTCGTCGGTCATTGAGCCCCCACGCTCGCTGGCGCTCCCTGCCCCCCGAGGGGGCGCTCCGCGAGTCGCCCGGCACAGCCGGTTCGGCCGCTTCCTTGAACTTCGAGGCTAAGGAACAAGCGGCAGCGCCGGATATGTCGGCGCCTCAGCGCGTCGATGCGTCGCAAGTTCGAGCGATCATTCTGTCGCGGTGTCTTGGGCCTTGCGCTCGGTCGCCGTCTTGCTGACCATCACCGGCTGGCCGCGCAGGCGGTTGAGCGCCTGGTTCAGCTGGAAATCTTCCGGCGAACCGAACTCGGGCAGCGGCTTGAGCGGCTTGTTGTTGTTCTTGGCCAGCTCGGCCTCGAGCTTGGTGCGCTCTTCCTCGCGTTGCTTCTCGCGCTCGGCGTCCTTCTTCTCGTCGCCGTTGACGAGGTGCTTGTCGAGGTCGGCCTCGCGGGTGCGCAGCGCGGAGTAGACGTTGCCTTCTGCGGTCTCGTCGAGCCAGACCTCGGGCACGATGCCCTTGGCCTGGATCGAGCGGCCGCTGGGCGTGTAGTAGCGCGCGGTGGTGATCTTGACGGCGGTGTCGCCCGGCAGCGGCATCACCGTCTGCACGGAGCCCTTGCCGAACGACTGCGCGCCCATCAGCGTGCCGCGGTGGTAGTCCTGCAGCGCGCCGGCGACGATCTCGCTGGCCGACGCCGAGCCTTCGTTGATCAGCACCACCAGCGGCACCGTCTTCAGCGAGGCCGGCAGGTGCTTGAGCGGATCGCTGCCGCCGCGGCGCAGGTAGTCGTCGGGCGTGGCCTTGAAGGTCTGCTTGGATTCGCTGATCTGGCCGTTGGTCTTGACGACCACCGAATCGGCCGGCAGGAACGCCGACGCGATGCCCACGGCGCCTTCGAGCAGGCCGCCCGGGTCGTTGCGCAGGTCGAGGACGAAGCCCTTGATATTCGGATCCTTCTTGTACAGGTCCTCGACCTTGGTGGCGAAGTCTTCCACCGTGCGATCCTGGAACTGGTTGACGCGCACCCAGGCGTAGCCGTCGATGTCCTTGGCCTTGACGCTCTGCACGTGGATCTCCTCGCGCGTGATCGTCACGGGGAAGGTGCGGCTGTCGTCCTTGCGGAAGATGGTGAGCACGACCTTGGAGCCCGGGTCGCCGCGCATCTTCTTGACCGCCTGGTCCATCGTCAGGCCCTTGACCTGCGTGTCGTCGATCTTGGTGATGAGGTCGTTCGGCTTCAGGCCGGCGCGGTAGGCCGGCGAGTCCTCGATCGGCGAGACGATCTTGACCAGGCCGTCCTCCATGCCGATCTCGATGCCGACGCCGACGAATCGACCCGACGTGCCTTCGCGGAATTCCTTGTACGACTTCTTGTCGAAGTACTGCGAGTGCGGGTCGAGCCCCGCCACCATGCCGGTGATCGCGTCGGAGATCAGCTTCTTCTCGTCGACGGGCTCGACGTAGTCGGCCTTGATCCGCTCGAACACGTCGGTCAGGCGCTGGATGTCTTCCAGGGGCAGCGACGCGAGCGAGTTGCGCGCGGTGGCCTGAAGCTGCATCGTCGTCAATGCGCCGGCGACCGCGCCGAGGGCCAGCAGCCCCGCAACCTTGAATTTCGAACCCATGTCTGTCTTCGCCTTGATCGAACGACGTACCGGCGTCGTCACCATGGCGACGTCGTACGACTCGGAGTATAGAACCGACGCTCCTGTAGAGCGTGCCCCTCACATGCCTGAAACTTGTGCAACGGCGCGGGCATCCGCAAGCCGCGCACCTCGAGGTCCGCGACCCGCCTCGCGCCGCCGCTTGATACACTGGCCGGCTTGCGCGGCTGTAGCTCAGTGGATAGAGCATCTCCCTCCTAAGGAGAGGGTCGCAGGTTCGATTCCTGCCAGCCGCACCAGCCTTCCTTGTTATCGGCCGGTCTGGTTCGGACTCGATGGGCCGCTTTCAAGTTCCGCGCGACCCGGCCCGGAATGACCTGACAGCCGAGTGGGCCGACGGGTCTTTTCATCAGGCAGGAATCTTGTGCGCCTGGCGAACAAGTCAGCTCGGCAGGCTTCTGCTTGACTAGACAATGACGAAGTGTGCGTGTGCCCACTTGCTGAACATTTGTCCCCGTCCGACCCCCGCGAAACGGTACAATTGGCTTCGAAATCGCTGGGTTGGCGCGGTGTTCCCGGGGACTTCCGCCGGCCTCCAACTTGTCCACAATCGATGCACCCAAGCCTGTGCATAACTTGTGGACGAATTTTCATGTTGGAGACGTGCAACGCCACAAAAACCCAGCAAAGACGCGGTTTCCACCGAGGTGCTTTTGGCTACAATGAAAGCCCAACAAGCAGTTGCCATACGATTTTGTTGGAAGGCGCGTCTCTTTTTGGACGTGCCTTTTTTTTAGTCTCGACGCCGGGCGGATCTCCCGATTCAACGCCCCCAGGCATCGTCCCCGATGCCTCGCGCCGAAGCGGCAAGCGCGTCACCTCCGACCCGACGCCTGACCGTTCGAACGACCCTCATGGATCACATCAGAAACTTCTCGATCATTGCCCACATCGACCACGGCAAGAGCACGCTGGCCGACCGGATCATCCAGCGTTGCGGCGGCCTGTCGGACCGCGAGATGGACGCCCAGGTCCTCGATTCGATGGACATCGAACGCGAGCGCGGCATCACCATCAAGGCGCAGACCGCGGCGCTCGAATACGTGGCCAGGGACGGCAAGACCTACAACCTGAACCTGATCGACACGCCGGGGCATGTCGACTTCTCGTACGAGGTCAGCCGTTCGTTGTCGGCGTGTGAAGGCGCGTTGCTGGTGGTCGACGCGAGCCAGGGCGTCGAGGCGCAGACGGTGGCCAACTGCTACACCGCGCTCGAGCTGGGCGTCGAGGTGGTGCCGGTCCTCAACAAGATGGACCTGCCCAACGCCGATCCGGAAAACGCCAAGAAGGAAATCGAGGACGTCATCGGCATCGACGCCACCGACGCGATCCCGTGCTCCGCCAAGACCGGCATGGGCATCGACGAGATCCTCGAGGCCGTGATCGCCCGCATGCCGCCGCCCCAGGGCGAGCCCGACGCGCCGCCGCGCGCCATGATCATCGACAGCTGGTTCGACAACTATGTCGGCGTCGTGATGCTGGTGCGCGTGGTCGACGGCGTGCTGCGCAAGAACGACCGCATGCGCATGATGGCCAGCAACGCCGTCTATCCGGTCGAGCAGCTGGGCGTGTTCACGCCGAAGTCGCTGCCGCGCGAGATGCTCAAGGCCGGCGAGGTGGGCTTCATCATCGGCGGCATCAAGGAACTGCAGGCCGCCAAGGTCGGCGACACCGTCACGCTCGAGAAGAAGCTGCCGAACAACGCCGGCCCGTCCACCGAGCCGCTGCCCGGCTTCAAGGAGATCCAGCCGCAGGTGTTCGCCGGGCTGTATCCGACCGAAGCCAGCGAGTACGACCAGCTGCGCGACGCGCTGGAGAAGCTCAAGCTCAACGACAGCTCGCTGCACTACGAGCCCGAAGTCAGCCAGGCGCTCGGCTTCGGCTTCCGCTGCGGCTTCCTGGGCCTGCTGCACATGGAGATCGTGCAGGAGCGCCTGGAGCGCGAGTTCGACCAGGACCTGATCACGACCGCGCCCAGCGTGGTCTACGAGGTCGAGCTGAACGACGGCACGGTGAGCCTGGTCGAGAACCCGTCCAAGATGCCCGACATCGGCCGCATCAAGGAGATCCGCGAGCCCATCGTCACCGTGCACCTGTACATGCCGCAGGACTACGTCGGCCCGGTGATCACGCTGGCGGTGCAGAAGCGCGGCGTGCAGCTCAACATGGCCTACCACGGGCGCCAGGTGATGCTGACGTACGAGATCCCGCTGGCCGAGATCGTGCTCGACTTCTTCGACAAGTTGAAGAGCATCTCGCGCGGCTACGCGTCGATGGACTACGAGTTCAAGGAATACCGTGCGTCGGACGTCGTCAAGGTCGACCTGCTGATCAACGGCGACCGCATCGACGCGCTGTCGATCATCGTGCACCGCGTGCAGAGCCAGTACCGCGGGCGCGCCGTCGCGGCGAAGATGCGCGAGCAGATCCCGCGCCAGCAATACGACGTCGCGATCCAGGCCGCGATCGGGGCGAACATCATCGCCCGCGAGAACATCAAGGCGCTGCGCAAGAACGTGCTGGCAAAATGCTATGGCGGGGACGTCTCCCGCAAGAAGAAGCTGCTCGAAAAACAAAAGGCGGGCAAGAAGCGCATGAAGCAGATCGGCTCCGTCGAAGTGCCTCAGGAAGCTTTCCTCGCCATCCTCCAAGTGGACGATTGAATCGATGAGTGCATTGACCGGCGCGCTGTATGCCGCCTTGGTGATCTATCT
>CAIMXF010000273.1 GCA_903845345.1 uncultured beta proteobacterium | reverse complement strand
CTGGGCGAGACGCGCGAGTTCGTCTCCACCGAGTTCGACACGCTGCTGCACGACGGCCGCGCGCCGCAGCCGCGAAACGGGGGTTGCCGCAACGGCGCGTGCGCAGCGCCGCAGGCGCAGCTCGAAAGCGAGACCTGGCTCGACCGCCTGCCGCCGGAACTCGGCGAGCGCGTGCGCAAGTTCGCCCAGAACCCGCGCGTGCAGAACCTGCGCGAGGAAAGCCGGCTGCGCATCGCCAAGCTGGTGCAGCGCGCGGTCGACGAGATCCGTTCGGGCAACTGCTCGGTCGCCGCGGCCGCGCGCTTCGTCGACTGGATCGAGCCGCTGCTGCGGCGCGAGAGCTACCTCGCGCTGCTGGTGGAGCGCCCGAACGTTCAGCGCCGGCTGCTGCGGCTGCTGGGCCTCGCGCGCTGGCCGGTGCGCTACCTGATGCTGCATCCCGGGGTGATCGACGAGCTGGCCGACGAGCGCACGATGATCGAACGCTTCGATCCGGCCGCGCTCGCGACCGAACTCGAGGAGCGGCACGAGGCCTGGAAGCGTTCGGGCGAGGCCGACGAAGGCGCGTTGCTCGACACCCTGCGGCGCGCGCACCACGCCGAGATCTTCCGCACGCTGGTGCGCGACGTCGAGGGCCGCATCACCATCGAAGCGGTGGCCGACGAGCTGTCCGCGCTGGCCGACACCGTCCTGGAGCGCAGCCTGCGCTGGGCCTGGGGCCATCTCAAGCAGCGCCATCGCGACGTGCCGAAGCTGGCGGTGATCGCGTACGGCAAGCTCGGCGGCAAGGAGCTGGGCTACGGCAGCGATCTCGACGTCGTGTTCCTCTACGACGACGCCGGCGAGGCCGACCCGTACCGCGCGCAGGAGGTCTACGCCGCGTTCGTGCGCAAGCTGATCACCTGGCTGACCTTGCGCACCGCCGCCGGCGAGCTGTTCGACATCGACACCGCGTTGCGACCCAACGGCAACTCCGGCCTGCTGGTGACGTCCATCGAGTCGTTCGAACGCTACCAGCGCGGTCGCGGCAGCAACACGGCGTGGACCTGGGAGCACCAGGCCATCACGCGGGCGCGTTTCTGCGCCGGCGACACCGAGCTCGGCGAGCGCTTCGAGGCCACGCGGCGCGCGGTCATCGAGTCCGGACGCGACGCCGAGGCGCTGCGCCAGGAGATCTCGGCGATGCGCCAGAAGGTGCGCGACGCGCATCCGCAGCGCGACGCGCGCATCGACCCGAAGCACTGCGCGGGCGGCCTGATGGACATCGAGTTCGCCGTGCAATACCTCGTGCTGGCGCATGGCGGCACGCATCCGTGCCTGCAGGACAACCTCGGCAACATCGCGCTGCTCAAGCGCGCCGAGGACGCCGGGCTGCTGGACGTGGGCATCGGCGCCGCCGCGGCGGACGCCTACCGCGAACTGCGCCGCGCGCAGCATCGCGCGCGCCTGGACGAGCAGCCCACGCTGTTCCCCGAGGAGACGCTCGCACCCGAGCGCGCCGCCGGGCGCGCCCTGTGGCGCGCCGTGTTCGGCCCCGGCGCGTGAGGCGGGCGCTTCGCATCGACGGCATGGCCTGGGTCATGCTGGCCGGGCTGCTGTGCGTGGGCGCGATCGTCGTCACGGCGATCTCGACCGAGGGCGACGCCGCCCCTGCCACCGCGCCGATCGCGCAGGCACTGGACTGGCAGGCCGCGCTCGGCCTGCGCGAGCCGTGGCGCCTGTGGACGTGCGCCTGGGTGCACTGGAGCGCGGCCCACCTGGCGGTGAACCTCGCAGGCGGCGCGGTGGTCGCGTTCGTGGGCTGGCGCGCGCGCCTGCCCGCGGCGGCGGCCGTCGCCTGGTGCGTCGCCTGGCCGCTCACGCAGGGGCTGATGGCCGCGATCAGGCCCGCGGAGCTGGCAGCCGCGATGCCGCGCTACGGGGGCTTGTCGGGCGTGCTGCACGCGGGCGTCGTCGTGTTGGGGCTCTGCCTGGCGTGGCCGGTCGCGCGCAGGCGCCCGCGCCTGGGCGCGCCGGCGTCCCGCGTGGACGACGGCTTCGCGGCCATGCGCACTTCGGCCATCGAGCCGTCGCGCATCACCGAAGGCCCGTGGGCGATGACGGAGACGGGGGCGCACACGCCGTCGGCATCGATGCCGCTGGACCAGCCGCTGCCGCCGATCGTGGACGAGCGGCCGCTGCGCGAGCGCTGGATCGGCGTCGCGATCGTGACCGGCACGCTGGCCAAGGTGCTGTTCGAAGCGCCCTGGGACCTCGCGCCGCGACCCAGCGCCGCGCTGGGCATCGGCGTGGCGCCGATAGCGCACGCGTGCGGCGTCGCTGCGGGGCTGCTGGCCTGGGCCGGGATGCGACTCCTGGGCCGAGGCGGGCGCTGAACCCGGCGCACCCGTTGTCGCGCAGGCGGCACGGCTGCGCCATCGCCGCGCCTAAACTTCGGGCCATCGTCACGCGGCGCCGTCAACGCTCGCCCCCGAATCGTCAAACCCGTCAGGACTGTCCATGATCACGCTCAGCGGCTTCACGCTCTCGAACTACTACAACAAGGTCAAGATGGTGCTCATCGAGAAGGGCATGCCGTTCGTCGAGGAGCGCTGCGCGATGGGCGAGGTCAGCGAGGAGCACCTGATGTGCTCGCCGCTCGGCAAGGTGCCCTACATCCGCACGGCGCACGGTTCGCTGTGCGAAAGCGCAGTGATCGTCGAATACCTGGAGGCGCTGCAGCCCGAGCCGGCGCTGATGCCCGCCGACATCTGGGGCCAGGCCAAGGTGCGCGAGCTGGTGACCTTCGTCGAGCTGCACCTGGAGCTGGTCGTGCGCGAGCTCTACCCCGAGGCGTTCTTCGGCGGCAAGGTGAACGACGGCAACAAGGCCCGCATCCAGAAGCTGCTGGCCCGCAACATCGCTGCGTTCCAGCGCCTCGCCAGGTTCGACCCGTACCTGGCCGGCCCCAACTTCACCATCGCCGACTGCGCCGCCTACGTCAGCCTGCCGCTGGTCGCGCTCGGCACCAAGGTGATCTACGGCACCGACATGCTGCAGGCCGCGGGCATCGACTGGAAGGGCTACATCAAGCTGATCGACCAGCGGCCGAGCGCGCAGCAGGTGACGGCCGATCGCAAGGCGGACCAGGCGGCGTCGATCGCGGCGCGGGCGGCAGCTGCGGCGAACTGATCCCGGACGAGGCTGCAGCGGTCGATCGACCGGCGCGCCGTCCTTCTTGAGTTGACGCCGGGCGACCGCGCGGCGCGGCGCGGCACGATGCGGCCATCGAGCGAATTCACGCGGCATCACGACGGATTGAAGCGTTGCATCGGTCGGCGCAGCAGGCCCTTGTCCTTCAGCAGCTGCCAGACCTTCATCTTGTAAGGATAGAGCAGCGCATCCGGGGACGCGGCGTAGCTGGAGTCCAGCGCTTCGCTCAGCGGGTAGAGCGTGTCCTCGTAGTCGTATTTCGCGCCGAGTTCGATCAGGCACCACACGCCGTCCCAGTTCTGCGCGAACGCGGCATCGGCGATCAGCGGCCGCGACGTGCGGGCGGTGATGTCGACGTCGGCGCCCAGCGATTTGAACCAGCGCAGGTCGTCGAGATCGTGGTCGTAGATGAATCGCATGATCACCGGGTCGTCGTCGGGGCGACGCGTGTTGGGGTCGCCGCCGGCCTTCATGATCATCTCGAGGATGGCGTGGCCGTTGGGCGAGACCGCGTGGTTCTCGACGGCGAGATGCACCGCGCCCGCACCATCGACCGCCTTGAGGTTCGGACTGGCCCGTGCATTCAGCAACGCGGCGACTGCGCGCGGCGCTTGCGCGTCCACCGCGATCATCAACGGTGTCGCGTCGCGCAGTCCGCGTGCGTTCGACTGCGCGCCAGCCGCGAGCAGTTCGGCGATGGCCGCGGGATCGTCGGCGCGAATGGCGGTTTCGAGGCGCTGCTGGATGCCCGAGGTGAAGAAGACCGCTTTTGTCGAGGGCATGGCACGGGTCGGTGTTGGGTGAGCTGGAGCCCCGATCGCCGCGATGAGCGCGATCAACGAGGCGGCGAATGCGCGAAGGAGATTCGAAGTCATCGTGCGGCCCTCCTCCGGCGATCGGCAGCGGCCGCCATCAGCCGCACTTCGCGAGAAAGCGGGCGATCGATTGGCGGTCTGTCGAGACGTTGCTCTCCATCGCATCGAGGACGGCGCTCATCTTGTGCTGCGCCAGCTTGCCCAGGTTCGGCTGGCTGCCGCCCGCGCCCAGCACCTTGCCCGCCAAGGTCAGGCTGTCGTTGATCGTCTCCTTGGCCGCGGCACGGACGGGCGGGAAGCCGGCCACCACGCCGCCCGAGTCGTAGGTGCTCTGCATGCTGTCGATCTGGCGGCCGAGCTCGTCGATGTAGCGTTGCTTGTCGCCGGCGAAGGTCGGGTCGTTGACGCCGCGCATGGCCGGATTGCGCACCTTGATGTTGATCGGATTCAGGCCGGGGCCCAGGCCCGCCAGCTCCCGTTGAAGGAAGCGCGCGTTGACGATGTTCTGGCCGGGGTCGGTGGTGTCGTTCATGAAGGTGAGGAAGTCACCGTCGGCGCTGAAGCCCTTCGTCCGCGACACGAGGTCGTCGAAGCTGGGCTGGCCGGTCCAGGCGAGCGCGCTGTCGGGCAAGCCCGCGGAGTTGAAGACGCGCACCTGCGAGAGCGTGCTGACGAGCCCGCCCTCCTGCGCCAGGCCGCCGCCCTTGGAGTAGCCTGCGATGTCGAACGGCTGGTTGGCAGCCTGAAGGTGCTGCGTCAGCGTTCGCATGGCGGAGTACTGCGGCGTGTCCTGTCCGACGCCGTTGCGCGTGTTGGTCTGCCAGTCGGCCAGGCTGTCGGGCTGGGTGTCGCGCGGCACCAGGATGAGCTTGCCGGTGCTCTCGTCGCGGTACACCGCGGCGCGAAAGCCCGTCTGGTCGTTGCGCAGGTCCTCGGGCTTCACCTTGCCGTCCGGGCTGCCCATCGCCGCGTTGAGCTTCGCGGCGTCGACCGGCAGCCGCGTCAGGCACGGCTTTTTCGACGGCTCGCTTCCTGGCTTGTCGCCCAGTTCGTTCAAATCGGCCGCGGCCCGCGCCGACGGCAACGCCTCGCGATAGCGGTCGAAGCGCTGGACGACCGGCGCCAGCGCGCGCGCCTGCGTCGCGCAGTCGCTGTCGATGCGCCCGCCCGGCGCGGGCGCGGGCATCAACGCGGCGATGCGTGTCGTGCCCGCCCGCGACAGCTGGTCGTCCTTGGCGTGATCCGCCCGGCAGCACGCCACGCAGGGTCCGGTCGCGGCGGCGGGTGACGAGCGCGAGAAGCCGCCCATGTCAGGCCTCGGCGCCCGGGCGGGTGAGATCGGGGACGTCGAAGGCGGAAAAGCGCAGCAGCCCGCGCTCGGACAGGAACAGCTTCATGCTCGTCTCCGGCTGCGACGACTGGCGCACGGCCTCGGCAGCACGCGTGGCGTCGACACCCAGCGTGGCGCAGGCGAGCAGGAAGCACATGAACAGCGCGGCATCGTGCTCGGAGGCGTCGCGCAGCGTGGGCCAGTGCGGCGCCCACAACGCGGTGCGCAACGTGGTGTCGAGCGCGGCCTGGCGGTAGGCGGCGACGGTGGTCTGGTCGCGGATGAACTCTGCCACGCGCGAGAAGAAGTGGGCCTGCGTGATCGCGGCCATGTGGGCGGTATCGAAGTGCAGCATGTGGGCATCGAAAATGGGAATCGGATGTCGACCATGTTGCGGCGACCGGCGAAAACTGCCCGGTGCATTCGTCGCGATTTCGGCGCGAAAAGTCGCGCGCGGCGATCGGCCTCGCATTTGCCGGGAGATCCGCGCGGTCGCGCCTTCCGTTGCCCGCGGCGCGCCGGATGGTGCAAGGGCTTGACGGCTTGTTTATGATGGTCGGTTGCCCGCGAATTTCCATGCCATCCTCCAAGACCTCCGCTCCCGCCGCCAAGAAGTCCCGCCCCAGGGCGCCTGACGCCGCCACGGGCGCCGGCGCGCCGGCGCAGGCCGCAGAAGGCGCGGGGCGCTATCTCGCCAGCGCCGTGCGTCCGGACGCCGAACTCGAGCGCGCGCTGCGCATCGCGCGCCCGGACGCCCACGCGATCCGCGTGCGCGGGGCGCGCACGCACAACCTGAAGAACATCGACCTCGACATCCCCAAGCACGCGCTGGTGGTGATCACCGGGCTGTCGGGCTCGGGCAAGTCCAGCCTCGCGTTCGACACGCTGTACGCCGAGGGCCAGCGCCGCTACGTCGAGAGCCTGTCGGCCTACGCACGCCAGTTCCTGCAGCTGATGGACAAGCCCGACGTCGACGTGATCGAAGGCCTGGCGCCGGCGATCTCGATCGAGCAGAAGGCCACCAGCCACAATCCGCGCTCGACGGTGGGCACCGTCACCGAGATCCACGACTACCTGCGCCTGCTGTTCGCGCGCGCCGGCACGCCGTACTGCCCCGACCACGACCTGCCGCTGGCCGCGACGCCGGTCGCGCAGATGGTCGACAACGTGCTCGCGCTGCCGGAGGAAACCAAGCTGATGGTGCTGGCGCCGGTGGTGCGCGACCGCAAGGGCGAGTTCATCGAGCTGTTCGCCGACATGCAGGCGCAGGGCTACGTGCGTTTCCGCGTCGACGGCGCGATCGTCGAGGCCGGCGACCTGCCCGTGCTCAAGAAGACCGAGAAGCACGACATCGACATCGTCATCGACCGCCTGAAGACGCGCGACGACGCGCGCCAGCGCCTGGCCGAGAGCTTCGAGGCCGCGCTGCGCATCGCCGACGGCCGCGCCATCGCCTACGAGATGGACACCGGCGCCGAGCACCTGTTCTCGGCCAAGTTCGCGTGCCCGATCTGCAGCTACTCGCTGCCCGAGCTCGAGCCGCGGCTGTTCTCGTTCAACTCGCCGGTGGGGGCGTGCCCGAGCTGCGACGGCCTGGGCCAGGTCGTCGCGTTCGACCCCGAACGCGTGGTCGCCTTCCCCACGCTGAGCCTGGCCGCCGGCGCGGTCAAGGGCTGGGATCGCCGCAACGGCTACACGTTCTCGATGCTCGAGAGCGTGGCCGAGCATTACGGCTTCGACGTCGACGCCCCGTTCGAGTCGCTGCCCGAGAAGGCGCGCGCGGTGCTGCTCAACGGCTCGGGCGAGGAGAACATCGAGTTCACCTACACGTCCGAAGGCACGGGCAAGACGAAGAAGCCGACGATCGTCAGGCGCGCGCATCCGTTCGAAGGCATCCTGCCGAACTTCGAGCGCCGCTTCAGGGAGACCGATTCGGCCGCGGTGCGCGAGGATCTGGCGCGCTACCAGGCGGCACGCGCCTGCCCGTCGTGCCACGGCACGCGGCTGCGGCGCGAGGCGCGCAACGTGTTCCTCGTCGGGACGTCCACCGACCGCAAGCCGATCTTCGAGATCGAGCACTCGACGCTGTCGGACTGCCTCGCGTACTTCGAGCAGCTGCATCTCGAAGGCGCGCGCGCCGACATCGCCGACAAGGTGGTGCGCGAGATCCGCAGCCGCCTCACGTTCCTGAACAACGTCGGCCTGAACTACCTGAGCCTCGACCGCAGCGCGGACACGCTGTCCGGCGGCGAGGCGCAGCGCATCCGCCTGGCCTCGCAGATCGGCTCCGGCCTGACCGGCGTGATGTACGTGCTGGACGAGCCGTCGATCGGCCTGCACCAGCGCGACAACGACCGCCTGATCGCCACGCTGCGCCACCTGCGTGACCTGGGCAACTCGGTGCTGGTGGTGGAGCACGCCGAGGACATGATCCGCGCGTCGGAATACTGCATCGACATGGGCCCGGGTGCCGGACGCCACGGTGGCCGGATCATCGCGCAAGGCACGCCCGACGAGGTCGCGGCCAATCCCGAGTCGCTCACGGGCAAGTACCTGTCGCGCACACTCAGCATTCCGATCCCGGCCGAGCGCCATCCGTGGCGCGACGAGCCCGAGGACGATGATCCGCAGAACGCGTCGCGCCTGCGCCTGCGCGGCGCGCGCGGCAACAACCTGAAGGACGTGACGGTCGACATCCCCGTCGGGCTGCTGACGTGCGTGACGGGCGTGTCGGGCTCGGGCAAGTCGACGCTGGTCAACGACACGCTCTACACCGCCGTCGCGCGCGAGCTGTACGGCAGCCATGCAGAGCCGGCGCCGCACGACGCGCTCGAGGGCCTCGAAGCGTTCGACAAGGTCATCAACGTCGACCAGAGCCCGATCGGCCGCACGCCGCGCTCGAACCCGGCCACGTACACGGGCCTGTTCACGCCGATCCGCGAGATGTTCGCCGAGGTGCCTGCCGCTCGCGAGCGCGGCTACGGGCCGGGGCGCTTCAGCTTCAACGTGTCGGGCGGCCGCTGCGAGAGCTGCCAGGGCGACGGCGTGCTGAAGGTGGAGATGCACTTCCTGCCCGACGTCTACGTGCCCTGCGACATCTGCCACGGCAAGCGCTACAACCGCGAGACGCTGGAGGTGCTCTACAAGGGCAAGCATATCGCGCAGGTGCTGGAGCTGACGGTGGAGGACGCGCTCGAGTTCTTCAGCGCCGTGCCCAACATCGCTCGCAAGCTGCAGACGCTGCTCGACGTTGGCCTCGGCTACATCACGCTGGGACAGAGCGCGACGACGCTGTCCGGCGGCGAGGCGCAGCGCGTGAAGCTGGCGCTGGAGCTGAGCAAGCGCGACACCGGCCGCACGCTGTACATCCTCGACGAGCCCACCACCGGCCTGCACTTCGCCGACATCCAGCTGCTGCTGACCGTGCTGCACCAGCTGCGCGACGCCGGCAACACGATCGTGGTGATCGAGCACAACCTGGACGTCATCAAGACGGCCGACTGGGTGATCGACATGGGCCCTGAAGGGGGCGCCGGAGGCGGCCGGGTCGTCGTCGAAGGCACGCCCGAGACCGTGGCGGCCTGCGCCGAAAGCCACACCGGGCTCTACCTCGCGCGCCTGTTGAACGAGTGAGCGCCTGGTCGATCCGCCCCTGACGATCGCGGCGCGGGCGGCGGCCGCGGGGTCGTCGAAGGCACGCCGGGGACGGTGGCGGCCTGCGCCGAAAGCCACACCGGGCTCTACCTCGCGCGCCTGTTGCAACGAGCGAGCGGGCTCAGCCGGCGCTGACCACCCGGTCGCGCCCGTCGTCCTTGGCTTGCCTGAGCGCAGCGCCGACGCGATCGAGCAGCACCTGCTGCGCCTCGCCTTCGCGCACGCGCGCCACGCCGACCGACAGCGTCACTCGCTCGCCGTCCGGCTGCTCCGGGCGGCGAATGCGTGCGCTGCCGATCTGAGCGCGCACGCGATCGGCGAGCAGCAGCGCGGCCGCGGCGTCGAGGTCGGGCACCAGCAGCCCGAAGGCCTCGCCGTCCACGCGCGCCAGCGTGGCGCGTGCGGGCGCCAGCGAACGCAACGCGTCGGCGACCGCCTTGAGCACTTCGTCGCCGAAATCGCGTCCGTAGGCGTCGTTGATGCGGGTGAAGCGGTCGATGTCGGCCAGCATCAGCCAGGCGCCGCGGGTGCCGGGCGCGATCGCAGGCAGCGGGCCGACGACCGGCGCCTTCGCCGCGTCGATCGCGGCCTGGGCCGCGCGCGCCGTGGCGGCGGGCGTCGGCGTCAGGCAGGCGGCCAGCGCCTGGTCGAACGCGCGGCGGTTGGACAGCCCGGTGAGCGAATCGCGCAGCGATTCCTCGCGTGCGCGGCGCACCTCTTCGCGCAGGCGGTCGATCTCGCGCCGGCTGTCGGCCAGGCGTTGCTGCAGGGCGCCGATCTGGCTGCGCATGGTGCCGGTGTCGGCGATCACCTCGGCCACGACGTCCGCCAGCTTGCGCGGCGCCGGCCCGTTGCGCGCGACGCCGGGGGTCGCATCGTCTTCTATACCCCTGACCGTATCGCCGCGCACCAGCGCCCCGGCCAGCTGGGCCAGCGAGGCACTGTAGCGGGCGGCGTGGGCGCCGGCCGCCCCCGCCGATTCGCCGATGCCGCCGAGCACGCGCTGCATCTGGTCGACCACGCGCTGCGCGGTCTCGGGGTCGACGTCGGCGACGTGGCGCTTGAACAGCGCGTGGGTGGCGAACTCGTCGAGGCTGCCCTCGCGCGCCAGGTGCTCGTCGATGGCGGCCCGCAGCGGCGGGTTCGTCTGTGCCACGTAGTCGAACCAGACGGCGTAGCTGACGGGATGCAGGCCGGCCTGCTGGCGCGACATCCAGGGCAACGCCTGGCGCAGCAGTTCGGTGCTGCGCTCGATGCTCATTTCGTATCTCAATCAGACCTCAACAACGGTGTTTATAAAGGGCCGACCTCGCTCGCCGGATGGGGCCAGCGGGTCGCACTCCTGTCGTGCATTCTGCCTGGGCGTGACAGAGCGTTACGTGACGCCATCGCGCCGGCCGGGGATTGACCGGCGCCTTGCGCGGCCTGCGACCCGGCAATAAAAAAACGGCGCGGCGACTTGCGTCGCGGCGCCGTTTTCAGGTGCTTCTTGGCGGCCGCCGAAGCGGCCCCAGGCGTCAGCTCAGGTGGCTGTTGATCAGCTTGGTCATCTCGAACATCGAGACTTGCGCCTTCTTGAAGATTTCCTTCAGCTTGGCGTCGGCATTGATCATCGTGCGCTTGGCCTTGTCCTGCAGGCCGTTCTTCTTGATGTACTCCCACACCTTCTTGGTGACTTCGGTGCGCGGGATCGGCGTGGCGCCGATCACGGCCGCCAGCGTCGGCGAAGGCGTCATCGCCTTCATGAACGCGGCGTTGGGAGTGCGCTTCTTGGCCGGAGCGGCCTTCTTCGCCGGAGCCGCCGCCTTCTTGGCCGGTGCCGCCTTCTTTGCAGGAGCAGCGGCCTTCTTTGCCGGAGCCGCCTTCTTCGCCGCCGGAGCGGCCTTCTTGGCCGGAGCCTTCTTGGCCGGAGCGGCCTTCTTCGTTGCAGTTGCCATGTTGATTCTCTCCATCAAGAGGTTTTGATGTGCCGGGATCTGGGTGAGCGTCGCATGAACTCTCGTTTCTCTGCAGATCTCAGCGAAACGAATGGTACTGCCTCGCGCAGTGCGTGAGAAGCCACTTCACCTATGAAAATCATCATTCTCACGAGTGAAAAGCAAGTTTTTGTCTCGTGGAGGCGTCATTCGCGCCTGCAGAGGAGCCATCGACGCGAGTTCCTGTATACCCCTGGCGGTATTTTGCAAATTGCCGCGCGTTGCTGCGGGAACGCTCGCGCGCGCTTGCCGACGCGCATTTCGCGCGGCGAGCGCGCGCGTGGATTCGGGTTGTCCCGCACGCGGCCCGCCGCGGGCACGCCGACTGCAGGTGCATCGCCCCCTCGCGCTCCTGCGCGTCGAGGTGCGCAGCGCGAGCGCGTGACGGATCGCGCGCGCTTGCCCCACAATCCGGCGCAGCCCCCAACCTTTTCGCCAACGCCATGAAACTCATCGTCCGCTGGCTGCTGCTGGCCGCCGCGCTGTTGCTCGTGGCGCACCTGTCGCCCGGCGTCTCCGTCAACAGCTTCGGCGCCGCGCTGGTCGCCGCGCTCGTGCTGGGGCTGCTCAACATCCTCGTGCGGCCGCTGCTGGTGCTGCTCACGCTGCCGGTCACGGTGCTCACGCTGGGGCTGTTCCTGTTCGTGATCAACGCGCTCATGTTCTGGGCCGCGTCCGGCCTGCTGGCCGGCTTCAAGGTGGACGGCTTCGGCGCCGCGCTGATCGGCTCGGTCATCTACAGCATCGCCTCCACCATCATCGACGTGGCGATCGAGCACCTGTTCGAGGAGTGACGCCCGGCGTCAGGGCTGGTCGTCGGGACCGACGCGACGGCCGCTTTCCTTGATCAGCTGGCGCCGCGTGGCCTCGAGATCGCGCAGCCGCGAATCGATGATCGAGGCCTCGACGAAATCGACGCGCCCCGTGCGCGTGAGCTTCTGGCCGGCGCGCAGCCGATCGATCGCCCCCATCAGGTCGCCTTGCGCGGCGTGCGCCTCGGCCTCGGCGCGGATCGCCCGCAGCTTCTCGCCCAGCGGCTCGGCGCATTGCGACAGCAGCGTCCAGGCCAGCACGTCCCGCGGACGTTCGGCAACCCAGGTCTGCAGCGATTCGACGCACTGCTGCAGCGCGGGACCGTCGCTCGGATCGCGCGCGGCGGCGCGCGCGATCGCGGCATTGGCGCGCGCCATCGTCGCAGGACGCGAGCGGTCGTTGCCGAGCGCGGAGATGGCCGACACGATCTCCGGCGTGTCGCGCTTGCCCACGGCTGCCTCGACGCGCAGCAGCGCGAAATCGTGCGCGACCTCGGGCTCGAGCGGATACACCGTCGGGGTGACGACCACCATCGCGGGCGGTGCCGGCGGAAGCGGGGCGGCGTTCTGCTGCTGCGCCACCCGCGCGGCATGCTGCGCCATCAGCGCGTCGGCGGAGGCGAGCATCGCCGTGGCCGCGGGAAAGTCGCGCAGCTCGATCGATGCCAGCGCGCCGCCGTAGAGGCTGCCCAGGCGCTCGGCGTCGGTGGCCGGCGCGTCCAGCCGCGCCTGGCCCTGCATGCGGCGCAGCGCGACGTCGGAGGTGTCCATCAGCGCCCGCGCGCGCGCCTTCATCAGCGAATGCTCGGTGATGTGGCTCTTGGCCGGGTCCTGCGGCGCGCCCTGGCGCGCGCGCAGGCGCGCAGCCGCGATGCGCTCGATCGTCAACGGGTGGTCGCGCAGCCACGGGTACTGGTTGCTGTCGTTGAGGCGGCTGACGACTTCCAGCCGGCCGAACATGTCGGCCATGCCCGACGGCGCGAAGCCGGCCTGGGTCATCACTTCCTGGCCGAAGGTGTCGGCCTCGGTCTCCATCTGGCGCGAGAACGTCAGCTGGGCCGTCGCCGCGGCGGCCTGGCTGCCCTGGATCACCGCCATCGGCACGTCGCCGTTCTTCGATTTGGCCGATGCCAGCAGGCCGATCAACATCGCGGCCATCGAGATCATGCTCTGGTGCTTGTCGGCCACCATGCTGCGCGCGATGTGGCGCTGCGTGATGTGCGACAGCTCGTGTCCGAGCACCGACGCCATCTCGTCGCGCGAACCCGCCTGCGCGATCAGGCCGAGATTGACGCCCATGAATCCGCCGGGCAGCGCGAACGCGTTGAACTCGGTGTCGTCGACGAGGAACGGCTGCCACGCCAGCTTCTCCTCCTGCTCCGGGCTGATGTTGCCGAGCTTGAGGGCCGCCTCGTGCAGCGGCCCGAAGATCGACATCAGGTACTGGTAGAGAACGGGGTCGTCGATGACGGCCGGATCCGGCAGGATCTGGCGCATGATCTGGTCGCCCATCTTCTTTTCGTCGTCGATGCTGAACGAATCGGACTCGGCTTCGCCGAGCGCCGGCAGGTTCAGCTGGGCAGCAGGCGCCGCGGGCGCGATGAACACGTTCAGCGCGAGGCACGCGGCGGCGGCGAGAGTGGCGAGTTTCGGGCGCAAGGGGAACGCTTTCCTGTCCGGTCGTGTCGGCGCCGGTAGCCGGCGCGTGGTCGCTATGATGACATCGCCGTGTATCGGCCATGTAGCGTGCCGCTTTCCGCGCGCATTCGCCGCCGTCGGATCATCGCCTCCTTAGCAAGGTTCCATGAAAGATTTGCCCGACTCCGCCGCCGCGCCCGCGCTCACCCATTTCGACGCCCATGGCCAGGCCCACATGGTCGACGTCGGCGACAAGCCCGAGACGCGCCGCATCGCCCGCGCGACCGGCTCGATCCGCATGCAGCCCGCGACGCTCGCCGCGATCGCCGGGGGCAGCGCCAGGAAGGGCGACGTGCTCGGCATCGCGCGCATCGCCGCCATCCAGGCCGCCAAGCGCACGTCGGAACTGGTGCCGCTGTGCCATCCGCTGCCGCTCACGCACGTGCAGGTGGAGTTCGCGATCGACGCCGCCGCCAACGCCGTGCACTGCACCGTGCAGGCAGAGACCCTGGGCCGCACCGGCGTCGAGATGGAGGCCCTGACGGCCGTCCAGATGGGCCTGCTGACCGTCTACGACATGGTCAAGGCGATCGACCGCGGGATGGTGATGGGCGACATCCGGGTGCTGGAGAAGCACGGCGGGAAGTCTGGGTCGTGGGCCAGCCCCTGAGCGGCGCCTGACATGACAAGGCCCGCGTTTCGCGGGCCCTCGTCGTGTCAGCGGAAGTCGCGCCAGGTGAGTCCCTTGGGCTCGGGCTGGCACTGGAACGGCTTGACCTGAAGCGTCGCGTCGGCGCACGGCGCGAAGAATTCCGCGGCGTCCTCCTTGTTGAACTCCTTCAGGCGTCCGACCAGGTAGCGCGCGCGCTCGGTCTGGCCGCTCTCGGCCAGCGCGGTCGCCCACGCCATCATGAGGCGGCTGTCGAGCAGCGAATGGGTGGCGCGCTCGAAGGCGCCGAGCGCCTTCGACGGCGGTTCGGCGACGGTGGCATCGGCGTAGTCGGCGTGGTGCGCGAAGAACGGGCTGGTCTGGCCGGCGGAGATGCGGTCGGGCAGCGGCGCCAGGCTGGCGTCCTCGATGAAGATCGTCGACACGCGCCAGTAGTCCCAGGTCGACAACAACGCGACGACCACCATCGCGGCGCCGAACCAGCGCAGGCCGGAGCCTTCGCTGCTCAGGCGCACCAGCTTGCCCGGATCGATCGGGCGACCGCCGACGACGCCGCTCAGCGTCGGCTCGGCCGCCGGCTTCGGCGCCGGGCCGGAGCCGAGCGTGAAGCCCCAGGCCCAGGCCGCGGGCAGCAGGAAGTAGGCGTACCAGAGCGGGTATTCGTCGAGGCTGTGGACACCGATCATGAGCACCATCACGCACGCCGCGCGCGCGCCGTGGCCGGCATCGCCCTTCGTGAGAAACGCGCGCACCAGCCCCTGCCCCAGCGCCCAGACCAACAGGCCCAGCACCAGCAGGCCCAGCGGGATGCCCAGTTCGACGATCAGCTGCAGCGGCAGGTCGTGCGTGTGGTCGAAGAATGCCGTGGGACGGTGCGGAAAGGGCGTGAGCGTCCACGCGAAATTGAACTCGCCCCACCCCACACCGAGCCACGGCTGCTGGCGGATCATCTCGACCGCGTTCTTCCAGATCGCGAAGTGCGAGCTGTCGCCGTCGGCGGCGCGCGTGGCCGTCCCGATGACCGCGTGCGACAAGTGAAGGGTCAGCCAGGGCATCGCCGCAGCGAACGCCACCGACGCGACCAGCGCGATGCGCGTGCTGACCGAAAGCGTCCAGTCGCAGAGCGCCCAAAGCACGAGCACGATCGACCCGCCGATCAGGCCCGTGCGCGATCCGCTGAGAAAGACGCCGTACATGATGAACAGCAGCAGCACGCCGCCCAGCCAGCGCGGGATGCGGCGCCATTCGACCAGCGGCACCAGCGCGATTGCCGACCAGATCAGCAGGCTCGCGAGGTGATTCGGCTGGCGCAGGTTGCCCACCGCGCGGCCCGGGATACCCGACTCCGCGATCACCATCCCATCGGCGAGCCTCGGGATGCTCGGGACGTACACCTGGATCACCGAGATCACGGCGCTGGTCAGGCCCACGGCCAGCATGCCGAACGCGAACGGCTCGAACGCCCGCAGCCCGTCACGGTCGCCGCCTTGCGCGATGCGCGCGCCGAGTGCCGCGACGAAGGAGGCCGCCACCAGCAACAGCAGCGGCGGCAGCGCGAGCGACGTCGGCAGCGAGCCGAGCGTCCACGACGCGACGATCGCGACGCACATCACGCCCAGCGCCAGCGCGAGCACGGTCGTGGAGCCGCGGCGGCCGCTCCCGGGCGAGACGCGATTGGCGGCCAGCAGGCACAGGCCCCAGCCGAGCACGCACAGCAGTTCGTTGAGCTGCGTCGCCGACGGCGTGCGGTTGTAGGCCAGCAGCGGCGGAAGGAACAGCGCGAACGCGTAGACGATCACGCGGATCTCCGGACGCTCGCCGACAGGGGTTTGAGTGGTCATTGCAGCAGGTGAGGAGGAAATGCCGGCGCGGCGGCGCCGGCGCGCGCCGCACGGCACGCTGAAAACGGTGCAGAGGGTAACGCGATTTCGTCGTGCCGGCGGCGCGGCGGGCTCGCGAGGCTGCCGTCTACCTGAAGTCGCGCCACGACACGGGCCCGGCCGGCGGCAGGCACTGGAACGGCTTGGCCGTGATCGCCGGATCGTCGCACGGGGCGAACCAGGGCTTCGGGCCGGACAGGTTGAATTCGCGCAGCCGGGCGGCCATGTAGCGCGCCTTGTCGACCTCGCCGCGTTCGTTGAGCAGGTTGGCCCAGGCGAACATCAGGCGCCCGTTGAGCAGCACGTGCGACGAGCGCTTGAGCATCGGCAGCGATTCCTGGCGCAGGGGCATGTCGATGACCGCCACGTAGTCGGCATGGTTGGCGAACAGCGGGCTCGCCTCTGCGCGCTGGATGCGTTGCGGAAGCGGCAGCGAAGTGGACCGCGGCATGAACAGGTCGACGATGGTGAGGTAGTCCAGCCAGGCCGAGCCGGCGAGAACCACCATTAACAGGCCCAACACGCGCCACGCGCGCACGGGCTCGCCTGAGGCCGGAGTCGCGGCGAGTGCGGCCGTCGGCGCCGCGGCACCCGCCGCTCCCAACGTCAAGCCGAAGGCCCACGCGGTGGGCAGCAGCATGTAGGCATACCACAAGGGGTATTCGAGCATGCTGTGGAGACCCAGCACGACGACGATCATCAGCGCGCTGCGAGCCGCGACGCCGGCCTGGCCGGGCAGGCGCCAGAGGCGGCGCAGAGCCGTCCACAAGGCGAACACGAGCAGGGCCATGATCAGTGCTGCTGCGGGGACGCCCAGCTCCACGGCAAGTTGAAGCGGCAGGTTGTGCGCGTTGTCGACCAGGCCCGCGCCGCGTGCGAATCCGGGCGTCAGCGTCCACGCGAAGTTGAACTGCCCCCAGCCCACGCCCAGCCAGGGCTGCCCCTGTATCAGCGTCAGCGCGCTGCGCCAGATCTCGTCGCGGTAGGCCAGTGTGCTGGTGGTTTCACTGCGGTCGGTCAACACGATGGGCAGCGCGTGCGCATGCGCCCAGGCGCCGACGGCCCACTGCAGCGCGAGGACCGCCACCGGGGCCAGCACGAGCCCGAAGCGCAGCGGACGTGCCAGGTGGCGGTCGGTCGCGCCCCACAGCGCGATCAGCACCGTCGCCACCATGCCGGTGCGAGAGCCGGCGAGCACCACCCCGAGAATCATGAACAGCCCCGCCGCGAACCACGCCAGCAGTTCCAGGCGCGCGCGCATGCCTCCGGGTGCCCGGCCGCCATGGCGCGAATGAGCCAGCGGCACCAGCGCGATCAGGCCCCACAGCAACGCGTCGGCGAACTGGTTCGGCTGGCCGATGTTGCCGCCCGCGCGACCGAGCCGGGTCGGCAGCGCGATGAAGTCGTTGTCGATCATCTGGATGTCGAAGATCTGCAGCCAGGCGATGAAGGCGCAGCAGACCCCGTTGACGACCAGCGCGATGGCGAAAGGTCGGAACCATCCCGCGACGTCGACGGCACCGGCGCTCGCGCCATGCAGCGCCAGGGCGAGCGCCAGCCCGACCACGCCCAGCACGCAGATGCCCGGCGCGACCGGCAGCACGTCGCGCGCCATGGACAACAGGCAGCCGGCGATCACCATCGCCAGGACCACCACCAGCGGCGACACGCTTCGCAGCGTCGGACGCGTCAGCGCGGGCGCGGGTGCGAGCAACAGCACCAGTCCCCAGCCCAGGATCGCGACCAGTTGATTGGCCATCGTCACCACCGGCGGGAACGGACGGGCGACGATGAACGCGGAAATGGCCACGATTAACGCAAAGAGTCTCATTCAACAGGCCTTGTGCGGGGTGCGGGATGCATCCCGCATTATCAAGGGCACACCACGAGCGCCGGGGCTAACCCGGGCTCGCGGCGGCCGACAACGGAACATTGCGCTCGAGCAGGAAGATGTCGCCGTCCGTCAGCCGGATGTGCCAGTTCGCGCGGATCGAGGGCATCGTGCGAACGCCGCGGTTGAAGTCGCGCGACAGTAGCAGCATGTAGCTCACGCGATTGCCTTCCAGGAACAGATCGAGCAGCTTCTCATCGCTGAGCAGCTGGACCGAGAACAGCAGGTAATCGTCCCCGTACGAGTCGACTCGCGAGTCGATCGACGGCTTGAGCCGCGGCCAGTCCCGGTAGATCAATTCACCGCCGAGCTCGTAGGAGTTGAAGACGTTGCCGACGACCTTGGGGTCGGCGAGTTCGCGCACCAGCAGCGGGTTGAAGTTGTTCGAAGGCGCGAAGTAGATGCGCGAGCCCACGACATTGCCGAACATCATGCAGGCCACGAACGCGACGAGCGCCAGCAAGGCGCTGCCGCCCTGCAGCTGGATCTCGCGGCGCGGCGCGATCCGCACCTGGCCGATCAGCCGGGCACAGACGGTCATCGCGACGAAACCGAACCAGACGATGTGGCGCTGGCGTTCGAGTGCCAACGCCAAGAAGAACAGGAACAGCAGCACGTCGGTGGCGCGCAGGTGGCGGCGCAGCCACACGATGGTCGCCACGGCGGCCAGCGCGATGATCACGAACGTCTTGAACTCGCGCTCCCCCGTGAACAGCGGCGAAAACGTGGGCAGCCACTCCATGACCATCGAACGGATCACGTCGGACTTCTGCAGCTGGAACGGGAACGCGAGCAGGCTCCAGCCGGCCGGATTGACAGTGCACGCGGCCGTCATCGCCAGCGCCGCGATCGCGTAAGGCAGGCCGGCGCGCACGCCGGCGCGCAGGCGGGTCGACATCTCGCCGGAGGCTTGCCAGGCGGCCGTCCAGCCCTCGCCGGCGGCGAAAAGCGCGGCCAGGCCCGGCGCGAGAAGGAACGATCCATGGCAGTTGGCCCACAGGATCGCGACGGGAATCGTCCAGAGCAGCGTCGTCGCGCGCCGTTCGCTCCGGTAGAGATCGAGCACCGACAACAGCCACACCAGGAACAGCAGCGCGAACAGCTCCGGCCGCATCACGAAGCGGTAGTTCGCGCAGATCATGGCCAGCGTCGCCAGCAGCAGCGCCGCGCCCAGGCTGCCGGACTGCCGCCGCGCCAGCCTCGCGCACAGCCAGAACTGCAGCAGCGCGAAGCCGCCCATGATCCACATCAACGACTTCAGCCCGCCCAGTCGGTCGAACTCGTGGAAGATCACCGAAACCAGCCACTCGTGGGCGTTGAAATGGTTGTCGCGCACCGTGGTGAACGGGAACAACAGGGTCTGAGGAATCTTGCCGGTGTCGACAATCAGCTCGCCCACCTTCATCAGGATCCACAGGTCGTTGTTGGCCATCGGCACGACGTTGAGCGCCAACATCAGCAGCAGCGCAAGGCCGATCGCCAGGCCCTTCACGACGCCGGGCGTGAGCAGCGGACGCCGGTCCACGTTCATCGCGCCCTCCACGTGAACAGGCGCGTGGCCGCGTAGTTCCAGCCGGTGCCCACCAGCGCGCCGGCCGCGGCGGCCAGCGCCCAGCCCTGGTGTTTGAACAGCAGGCCCGCCACGCCGACATTGGCCGCGACACCGAATCCGCAGATCGCGTAGAACGTCAACAGGCCGCGCCACCAGCCCAGGCCGCGATGGCGCTGGTCGCGGTAGGTCAGCGAGTTGTTGAGCGCGTAGTTGGAGGTCATGGCGACGACGGTGGCGGCGGCCTGCGACGTCGTGAAGGCGAGCGCGGCACCGCGGAACAGCAGCGTGAGCACCGCGAAATGGACCATCACGCCGGAGACGCCCACGAGCGAGAACAGGATGAAGCGCGCGGGAATCCAGCGCCCGAACTTCTTGTCCAGCAGCAGCAGCGAGAACTCCCACAGCACCGCGGAGTCGAGCTTGCTCTCGCCGGCAAGGCGCTGACGAAACGAATACGGCACTTCGGCGACGCGCACGGGCCCGGGCATGGAGGCCAGCAGGTCCAGCAGCAGCTTGTAGCCCTCGCCCGACAGCCGGCGCACGACCAGGTCGAAGGTCTCGCGCCGCACCATGAAGAAGCCGCTCATCGGGTCGCTGAGGCCGGTGAACACCATGCGGTTGGCCAGGATGGTGGCGAAACGGCTCATGCGCGCGCGCTCCGCGTCCCAGCCCGCTACGCTGCCGCCGGCCGCGTAACGGGTCGCCACCACGACATCGACCGCCGGCTGCCCGGCATCGCCCTTCAGGCGAGCCAGCATGGCGGGCAGCACCGTCTCGTCGTGCTGCAGGTCGGCGTCGATGACCGCGATCACCGGGGCGGTCGTGCTCAGCACGCCTTCGATCACGGCGCGCGACAGCCCACGGCGACCGAGGCGATGGATGCAGCGGACTTGAGGGTCGTCCTGCGCGAGCGCGCGGAGTTCGGTCACGGTGCCGTCCGGCGAATCGTCGTCGACGAACACGACTTCCCAACGGTCGTCGGGGAGTGCCGCGTGCAACCGCCTGACCAGTTCGCCGACGTTGGGGCGTTCGTTGTAGGTCGGGACGACGACCGACAGTTCAATCATCTGCACTCCTGGACCCGTGGCGACGCATTGTCTCCTTCCACTCTTCGGATCGACAAAAGAAAAGAGGTGCCGAAGCACCTCTTTCGGGATTCACGCAGGGGCGTGGATCAGCCGCGGCACGAGCCCGGCAGGTACTTCGTCAGGTTGCTGCTGGTCGCCGGCGTGGTCGTGGTCGAGCCGCAGGTCCACCTGTAGATCTGCGTCGAGCCGACTGCCGCGGTGGTGTAGGTGGTGCCGCCCGAATCCTGCGGAACCAGCGTCAGGACGTCGCCTTGGATCGTCGACGGCAGCGAGGGGTCGGAAGACACCGTGACGGCGATCGAGCCAGCGGCATTTGTCACGACGCTGGTCACGTAGCGGCTGCTGGCCGACGTGGTCTCGCAGCCCCAGTTGTTGGCCGCAGGCGCAGACGTCGCGGTCTGGTAGACCTCGGTCACCGTGGTGCGGCACTGCGAGGCGGCCAGCACGACTTCGGACATCTTCGCCTTGATCGTGTAGGTCTGGTAGGCCGGCAGGGCGACGGCGGCGAGGATACCGATGATCGCGACGACGATCATCAGTTCGATCAGGGTGAAACCCTGTTGGACGGTGCGCTTCATATTGAAACTCCTGGGAGGTGACTGGGGACTTGGGACGACTGTTGAATCGAAAGAGACATTCGCAGGGGAACTGTATGCGAATGTCGTGCCAGCGGATTGGCTGACCGGACGCTCATTCTGCACGTGACTTATGCACGCAAGGTGACGGACCTTGTCAGTGCCCGCTGGGCGGTCGGACCGTTTGCGGCTCGTTCGAGTGACAATTTTCGTCACATGACCCAGGATGTCATCCTCGCTTCAAACTTTCATGTCGACGGCAACACAAAGCCCGTTGAATGCAAAAAGGGCGCCGACGCGCCCTTTTCCTTGCTCGCGCGATTGGCGATCAGCCGCGGCAGGAGCCCGGCAGGTACTTCGTCAGGTTGCTGCTGGTCGGCGGCGTGGTCGTGGTCGAGCCGCAGGTCCACTTGTAGATCTGCGTCGAGCCGACTTGCGTGCTGCTGTAGGTCGTGCCGCCCGAATCCTGCGGAACCAGCGTCAGGACGTCGCCCTTGATCGCGGGCGGCAGGGACGCGTCGGAAGACACCGTGACGGAGATCGCACCGCCGGTGGTCGTCACGACGCTGGTCACGTAGCGGCTGCTGGCGGACGTGGTCTCGCAGCCCCAGTTGTTGGCCGTCGGCGCGGATGTCGCGGTCTGGTAGACCTCGGTCACCGTGGTGCGGCACTGCGAAGCGGCCAGCACGACTTCCGACATCTTGGCCTTGACCGTGTAGGTCTGGTAGGCCGGCAGGGCCACGGCGGCGAGGATGCCGATGATCGCGACGACGATCATCAGTTCGATGAGGGTGAAACCCTGTTGGACGGTGCGCTTCATTCTTCAGACTCCGGAAGGGGATGCGACAAGGGAGGAAAGCTGTCAGGAGCCTATCGGCAGTCGGGCAGGTTTCACTACCCTTGCAAGAACCGTTCTCGAATCTGACGTGACAAATGCACGCGAATCGGAGGACGGCTGTTCAGGACTCCCCACACACCCCGGCTCAACGAGTGCGGCCAACGGCCGAGTCAGCGCAGCTCGAAGGTGTCGCCCTTGAGCAGTTCCATCAACGGACGCTCCTGCTTGAGCGCGCGCAGCCCGGCCATGACGGCGTCGATCTCGCCCGGCTTGATGTGCGTGATGTAGATGCGCGCATCCGGCGGCGCGGTGGCCAGTTCGGCCGCCAGCGAGCTCGGGCAGTGGTGGCCGCTCGCCTTGGCCAGCCGGCATTCCGGCTCGCTGAACGCCGTCTCGACCACGACGTGGGCGACGGGGAACTGCGCGATGCGCTCCCAGAACGACGGGTTCGGCCCGGTGTCGCCGCTGAACACCCAGCCGCCGCTGCCGCCCGCCGGGCCGTGGACGGCGAAGCCGCAGGCCGGCACGGAATGGCGGGCGCTGAGTACCTCGATGCGCCGGCCGGCGAGCTCGAGCGTGTCGCCGACGCCGAAGGGCACGAAGCGCAGCACCGGATATTCGGCGGTGGGCAGCCGCGTGAAGTCGGGCCACAGCTGGTTGTTGAACAGGTGCTCGCGCAGGACGGCGAGCGTCTCGGGAAGCGCGTGCACCTCGATCGGCGCGGCGCCGCGCGCCTGGCGCCGGCGCAGCACGCTGTCGGCCAGCAGCGGCACGCCCAGCACGTGATCGAGATGGGAATGCGTGAGCAGGATGTGGTCGATGCGATCCAGCGCGTCGAGCGAGAGATCGCCGACGCCGG
>CAIMXF010000272.1 GCA_903845345.1 uncultured beta proteobacterium | reverse complement strand
CGGTGGATCGCTGCAGGGTTTGGCGCGGCGAACGCGATGTGGAATCCGGCTGGCGGCTCGATGGGCGCAGCCGTGCGCTGCTTGATCGCGAACTTGTCGCCGCCCCCCTCGCGGCCGTAGCCGGCAGCCTGGTCGTTCGCGCCGCCTTCGAAGTCGCCCCACACGCGAACGAAGCCGAGGGCGCCGAGCACGGCGTCGTAGAAGGCCGCGGAGCGGCTCAGGTCGGCGACGCCGACGGACAGGTGATGCAGCATGGCGGTCGGATCCGGAAGTGGAACCCGCATTCTGGCCGCTGACGCCATCACGACCTCATAGCAGCAGCTCGCTCGACTCGCCCGTGGGCACCGGCGCCATCGACGGCAGCGCGATCTGCACGCTGTGCTGGCGCCCGTCGTCGTACAGCGGCAGCCGGCTGGTGCCCAGCGCACGGCCGTCGAGCGTGACCTGCGGCTCCTTCTCGCGGCCGGTGCGGTCGAACTGCAGGCGGAAGAACGTCGTCTTGTGCACGTAGTCCACCTCGAAGGTCGTCCAGTGCGGCGGGATGCGCGGGTCGAGCAGCAGCGAGGCGTGGCCGTCGACCACCTCCAGCCGCAGGCCCAGCACCGCCTCGACCAGCAGGCGGTACATCCAGCCGGCCGAACCCGTGTACCAGCTCCAGCCGCCGCGGCCCGTGTGCGGCGCCACGCTGTAGACGTCGGCCGACATCACGTAGGGCTCGACCTTGTAGACCGCCACCTCCGCCGGCGTGCGCGAGTGGTTGACCGGGTTGATCATGTCGACGATGTCCCACGAGCGGCGCGCGTCGCCGCTCGCCGCGAAAGCCATCGCCGCCCAGATCGCGCCGTGCGTGTACTGGCCGCCGTTTTCCCGCACGCCCGGCACATACCCGCTGATGTATCCAGGATTCGGGCCCTTGCCGTTGAACGGCGGGTCGAGCAGCTTGACGATGCGCTGCTGCGGATCGACCAGGCGCGCGGCCAGCGAGTCGAGCGCCTTCTTCGCGCGATCGCGCGGCGCGATGCCCGAGAGCACCGACCAGCTCTGGGCGATCGAGTCGATCTGGCACTCGACGCCGGTGGATGTGCCCAGCGGCGTGCCGTCGTCGAAGTAGGCGCGGCGGTACCACTCGCCGTCCCAGGCGTTGGCCTCGACGGCGACGGCCAGCCTGTCGCGCGCCTCGCCGCAGGCCTGCGCGAACGCGTCGTCCTTGTTCGACCTGGCCAGCGTCGCGAACTCGCGCAGCACCTCGCAGACGAAGAACGCCATCCACACGCTCTCGCCCTTGCCGTGCTCGCCGATCAGGTTCATGCCGTCGTTCCAGTCGCCGCCGCCCATGAGCGGCAGGCCGTGCGAGCCCAGGCGCAGGCCGTGCCTGACGGCCAGTGCCGCGTGTTCGTACAGCGTGGCCGTCCTGTGCGACACGGTGGGCATGTCGAAGTACGACTCGTCCTCGTCCTTCAGCGGCCGGCCCTCGATGAACGGCACCTCCTCGGCGAGCACCGCGTGGTCGCCGGTGGCCTCGACGTAGCGGCACAGCGCCATCGGCAGCCACAGGTAGTCGTCGCTGATGTGCGTGCGGACGCCGCGGCCCTGTGGCGGATGCCACCAGTGCTGCACGTCGCCTTCCTCGAACTGCCGGCTCGCTGCCAGGAGGATCTGCGCGCGCAGCAGCTCGGGCCGCGCGTGCACCAGCGCCATCGCGTCCTGCAGCTGGTCGCGGAATCCGAACGCACCGCCAGACTGGTAGTAGCCGCTGCGCGCCCACAGCCGGCACGAGATCGTCTGGTAGACCAGCCAGCCGTTGGCCAGTGCGTCGAGCGCGGCGTCGGGCGTGCGCACCTGCACGGCGCCCAGCGTCTTCGTCCAGTGCGCCACGACCCGAGCGAACTCGGCCTGGGCGACGGCGTCGCTGCGGAACTGCAGCGCGATGCGCTCGGCCTCGCCATGGTTTTTGCCCATGCCCAGCCGGAACACCACGGTGCGCGTCTCGCCCTCGGCGAGGTCGAGCGGCACCTGGAACGCGGCGCACGGATCGAGCGCCGCGCCGGTGCGGCCCGACAGTGCCTCGCGGCGCAGCGCCATCGGTTCGAGCAGGCTGCCGTTGCGGCCGATGAACTCGGTGCGGTCGCAGGTCATCGAGCCGGCGAGCTGGTGTTCGGGGTCGACGTCGAAGAAGCCCATGTAGTCGGCGTGATCGCCGCTGTACGGGTTGCGCGCGGTGGCGGGGCCGTCGTCGACGTGGTCGGTGACGATGTGCGGCGCCGTCGCCGGACGCAGGCTGCCCAGCACCCATTCGACGTAGCCGGTGGCGCTGATGCGGCGCGCGCGGCCGGAGTCGTTGCGTATGGTCAGCATCGAGAACTTGATGGGCGCGTCGATCGAGCAGAAGACCTTCAGCTCGCTGCGCACGCCCTGTGCGTTCTGCTCGAACGTGCTGTAGCCGAAGCCGTGGCGCGCGACGGCCGCGCGTCCGGGCGTGCCGTCGGGGTTCAGCGCGACCCCGTTGGGCATCCAGGCGACGCCGGTCTCCTCGTCGCGCAGGTAGAAGGTCTCGCCGCTCGGGTCGGACACCGGATCGTTGTGCCACGGCGTCAGGCGCCATTCGTGCGCGTTCTCGGCCCAGGTGTAGCAGGCGCCCGACTCCGAGATCACCGTGCCGAAGTCCGGATTGGCGATCACGTTGGCCCAGGGCGCGGGCGTGCGCACGTTGGCAGGCGGCGCGATGACGTACTCGCGGCCTTGCATGCCGTAGCCGCCGTAGCCGTTGAACAGCGTGAGGTCGCCGGTGGGCACGCGTTGCTGCGACGCCGTCGCCTCGTGCCGCGCGTTGCGCGTCGCCACGAACGGCGCGAGGCGGCGTTCCGGGGCGGCGCCGGGACGCAGGTTGGCCCTGGGCGCCGTGCGGCGCTCGGTGCGCAGGCGGCGGTTGAGCTGCTCGGCCAGCGAACCCTGGCGGTCGCTGAGCACGGCGCGCGCCACCGACAGCAGCAGCACGCGGTCTTCCTGGGGGATCTGGTCGGCATGGCGCACGAAGATGCCGCCCGGGCGGTCGACCACGTGCGCCTCCACGCCCGCGGCGATCAGGCCCATGACCTGTTCGTGCAGGCGCTGGCGGTAGACGTCGCGCTCCTCGTTCCACACCACCAGGTCGACGGCCAGTCCCTTCAGGCGCCACCACGCGTGCGCCATCACCAGCTGGCGCACCAGCTCGAGGTTGGACACGTCCGAGATCTGCACCAGCACGATGGGCAGGTCGCCGGAGATCGCGTAGCCCCACAGGCCCGACTGGCCGCGCCGGTTCTGCCGGATGATGGACGGATCGGCGCGCAGCGCGCCCTGGCTGAACAGCACGGCGCCGGCCAGGCGCGCGTACAGCTGCGCGTCAGCCTCGCTCGCGTTGAGCTGGCGCAGCAGCACCTGGCTGTGCGTCCATGCGAGGTCGAACACGCGGTCGGCGAGCCGCCGGTCGCGGTACTTCTCGATCAGCGCCAGGCAGTCGGCGCGCTGGTCGCCCACGCCGTAGACGAGGTCGACGATCACGGTCTGGTCCGGCTGCAGCGTGATCGCGCAGCGGCTGGCCGCAACAGGGTCGAGCACCGAGCCCTGCGAGTTCGACAGCGCATCGCCGCCGAACATCGCCGCCGGCGCGCGCAGGCTGTTGCCGCGGCCGATGAAGCGGGCCCGGTCGGTCTCGTGCGTGACGGTCGACACCTGCGCGCCGCGCGGCGCGTGCACGGCCATCAGGTGGAACATCCAAGGCGACGCATCGTGCTCCGCGCGCGGCCGGCGGTTGGCCAGCAACGCGGGCAGGCCCTCGACCAGCTCGGTCTGCACGAACAGCTTGCCGAAGGCCGGGTGCTGCACGTCGGCGGCGGGCGTCATCAGCACCACCTCGCAGTAGCTGGTGACCTCGATCGTGCGCACGCGCCGCGTCGTGTTCTTGATGCGGATGCGGCGCAGCTCGATGGCGTCCTCGGGCGACACGGCGATCTCGGTGTGGGCGTCGATGCCCGCGTCGCGGCGACGGAACTCGGCGCGGCCTTCGGTGAAGATGGCCTGGTAGTCGGTCGCCTTGCGGCCGGTCGGCTGGAAAGACGTCGACCAGTAGTCGCCGGAGTCGACGTCGCGCAGGTAGGCGAAGCTGCCCCAGTCGTCGCGCGTGGCGTCCTCGCGCCAGCGCGTGACGGCCATGTCCTTGTAGCGGCTGTAGCCGCCGCCGGCCTGCGTGACCATCACGTGGTAGCTGCCGTTGGACAGCAGCTGCACCTCGGGCGTGGGCGTCAGCGCATCGGTGAACAGGCGCAGCGGGGTCTCGGTGGTGGCCGACACCGAACGCGGCGCCGACGGCTCCATCGTCGCTTCGGCGACGACGGGCATCACGTCCTTGGGCACGCGTTCGTGCAGCAGCGACAGCGTCGCCTGCACGCTGCGGTCGGACGCGAAGTGGCGCTGCATGCGCGAGTGGCCCAGCGCCTGCTCGATGGCCAGCAGGCTCATGCCCTGGTGGTGGGCCATGAACGACCGCACCACGGCCTTGGTCTGGCCGCGCGGCACGCGCATCGGGGTGTAGTCGACGGCCTCGTAGAAGCCGTACTCGCCCGACGCGCCCAGCGCCGCGAGGCGTTGCAGGTTGGCGGTCGCGGCCACCGGCTCGACGATGGTCGCCATCGCGGTCGCGTAGGGCGCGATCACCAGTTCGTCGCCGAGCCCGCGCTTCAGGCCCAGGCCCGGCACGCCGAACGCGCGGTACTGGTAGTTGAGCGCGGTGTCGGTGGCGTTGTAGCCGGACTCGGAGATGCCCCAGGGCACGCCGCGCTCGCGGCCGTAGTCGATCTGGCGGCGCACCGCGGCCCGGCAGGTCTGTTCGAGCAGCGTCTGCTCGAAGTTGGGCATGATCAGCGGCGGCATCAGGTACTCGAACATCGAGCCGCTCCACGACATCAGCACCGGGTTGCCGTCGTGCGACGTGAGCAGCCGGCCGAGCGCGAACCAGCTTTCCTGCGGCAGCTGGCCGCGCGCGATCGCCGTGAAGATGCCCAGCCTGGCCTCGGAAGCCAGCAGGTCGTAGTGGCCGGCATCGAGGGCGCGCTCGTCGACGTTGTAGCCGATCGCCATCAGGTGGCGGCGGTCGTCGTACATGAACAGCTGCTCCTGCTCGCTCATCGCTTCCACGCGGCGCGCGAGCGCGTCGATGCGTCCGAGGTAGATGCGCGCCTGTCCGATGTCCAGCGACGCGAGCACCGACAGCGTGGGCAGCGGCGCCCTGGCGGCGATCTCGATGGCCGCGGGCGACGCGTCGGACGCCAGCGGCAGCGCGAGGCCGCCGAACGCGGTGAACTCGTCGCGGCCGGCCTCGCACTGCGCGACGAGCGCACGCGCCCAGCGCAGCGCCTCGCCGGTATCTTCGTCGGCATCGGCCCTGCGCGAAGCGCCGGACAACGCGCCCTCGACGGCCGACAGCACCTCGCGCGCCGCGCTCTCGAACGATTCGAGCACCGCCTGCAGCTTCGCGCTGGAACGCGGCATGTCGGCGCACGCGGCGTGCACCAGCGTGTCCGCGCGATCCAGCGCCGGCAGTGCCGTGCCCGCGGGCAGGCTCTCGCGCGTGAGCGCCAGCAGGTCGGAGACGCCCAGGCACCACAGCGGCGAGAAGGTCGCTTCGTCGGGCAGGGCCAGCAGCGCCATGCGCAGCGTCATCAGCTGGGCGACGAGGTTGCCCGAGTCGACGGTGGAGATGTAGCGCGGCGCCAGCGGCAGCAGCGACTGCGTGTCGTACCAGTTGTAGAAGTGGCCGCGGTGGCGCTCCAGCTGTTCCATCGTGGTCACGGTGGCCGCGATGCGCGTGAGCATCTGGTCGAGCGTGATGAAGCCCGAGTCGCGCGCCGTCAGGTTGGCCAGCAGCGAGAAGCCGATGTTGGTGGGCGAGGTGCGGTGCGCGACGCGGGCCACCGGGTGCAGCTGCACGTTGTCGGGCGGCAGGTGGTTGTCCTCCGAGCCGACGAAGGTCTCGAAGAACGCCCAGGTGCGGCGCGCGACGCGGCGCAGGAACTTGCGCTGCGCGGCGCTGAGTTCGCTGCGCGGCTGCGCGAGCGGACGATCGGCCCACCACACGACCAGCGGCGAGAACAGCCACAGCAGCAGCAGCGGCGCGGCGGCCACGATGGACCACGGGCGCACATGGGCGAGCAGGGCGGCGATCAACACCGCGAGCGTCGGCCCGGCCCACATGCCGCGGATGCTGTCGCGCAGCGCCGCCATCGTGCCGGGCGGATTGCCCTGCCGGATGTCGGCCGAGGCCACCCATTCGAGCAGCCGGCGTCCGCGCACCATGCGCCAGATCGTGCGGCCGATCGCGTCCAGCGTGGCCACGGCCTCGGTGGGCAGGCAGGCGAGCGTGTGCACGAGCTGCATCAGCTGCAGCGCCAGCGGCAGCAGGCGCTTGGGAGACGGCGAGGCCGTCATCCAGTTGACCGGCGCGCGCGCCAGGCCCATCACGTGGGCGGCGAACGGCACGATGCCCACGATCACGACGATGCGCAGCGTCCACATGAACGGCTCGGGCAGGCGCGCCCATCCGAGCACGGCCAGCGCGATCAGCGCCGCGGGCACGAGGCTGCGGCGCAGGTTGTCGAACAGCTTCCACTTCGACAGCGCCGACAGCGGATTGCGCGGTGCGCCCGGCAGCGCATGCAGGCGCCGGCGCAGCCAGCCGATCAGCTGCCAGTCGCCGCGCACCCAGCGGTGGCGGCGCGCCATGTCGGCGCTGTAGCGGGACGGCGTGTCCTCGAGCAGCTGCACGTCCGACAGCAACCCCGAGCGCGCGTAGCAGCCCTCGATCAGGTCGTGGCTGAGGATGCGGTTCTCCGGCATGCTGTCGTGCGTCGCGCGCTCGAAGGCGTCGACGTCGTAGATGCCCTTGCCGACGAACGAGCCTTCGCCCATCAGGTCCTGGTAGACGTCGGACACGGCGCGGGTGTACGGATCGATGCCCGGCTCGCCGCCGAACATGCGTGCATAGCCCGAGCGGCCGACGCTCGGCAGGTTCAGCCCCACGCGCGGCTGCAGGATGCCGTAGCCCTCGACCACGACGTCCTTCTTCACGCCGGTGCCGAAGCGGGGCCGGTTCAGCGGGTGCGCCATCGCCGAGACCATTTCGCTGGCCGACTCGCGCGGCAGCTGGGTGTCGGAATCGAGCGTGATGACGTAGCGCACGTCCTGCAGCGACAGCGTGTCGCCGACGATGCGCGCGAACGCCTTCTCGGCGTCCGGCCGTCCGCGCAGCAGCGCGTTGAGGTCGGACCGCTTCCCGCGCTTGCGCTCCCAGCCCATCCACGCGTTCTCGGCCGCGTTCCAGCGGCGCGGACGATGCAGCAGCAGGAACGGATGCGGCCGCTGCTGGTTGCCGCCGTCGGGCTCGGCGTAGCGCCTGTTCAGCGCCTCGACGCGCTGCGCGGCGTAGTCGACCAGGTCGGCGTCCTCGGGCAGCGTCTCCTGCCTGGCGTCGCGCAGGTCGGTGAGCAGCGCGAACTGCAGGTGCGGGTCGCGGTTGGCGAGGAAGCGCACCTCGAGCGCGTCGACCAGCGTGTCGACGTCCGCATGCTTGCCCAGCAGCGTGGGCACGGCCACCAGCGTGCGCGAACGCGGCGCGATGCCCAGCGTGTAGTCCAGGCGCGGCAACGCCTCGGGCGTGACGCTCAGCGTGACGATCCAGTTGACCAGCGACAGCGCCAGCTGGCTCGTCGCCAGCATCAGCAGCAGCACGAGCACGATGCCCTTGGGCGACCACAGCTGCAGGTCCAGCTCGTGCGCCGCCTGCTGCATCGGACCCAGCGACATCAGCATCGAGAAGGCGACGATGCCGCCGATGTAGGCCGGCAGCGGCGAATGCCCCGCGCGGTGCAGGAAGCCGGTGCGGCGCGCGTTCATCGCCGATTCGAGGACGGGGCGGCCGTTGGCCATCAGCCAGTAGCCGACGTGCGCCTCGCGGTCGTCAGCTTCGTCGGGGGTCGCGGCCTGCAGGCGCTGGCGCGCCGCGGTCGCGAGCTCGATCGCCTTGCGCGCCACGGCCGGCTCGTCGCCGTTGCCGGCCCGCGCCACGCTCTCGACCGCATGGCGGTAGGTGTCGCGGGTGCTGAAGTCCATGCGGCCGTAGACGCCGATCGGATCCTCGCGCAGGATCTGCTCCACGCTGCTGAGCGTCTCGACGAATTCGGGCCAGTGCGTGGCCCCGAGCAGGCGCAGGCTGCCGATGCTGTTGGACACCGACACCTGGCTGGCCGCCTGCTTCTGGCTCTCGAGATGCACCAGGTGCTCGATGGTCTCGTTGGCGTCGGACAGCCGCTGCTCCATCCACGTCAGCGGCAGTGCCAGCGCCGCGCCCTGGCCCTGCAGCCGGCGCGCGAATTCGGCGACGAACGCGCTGCTCATGGTCGGATTCGAGCGCGCCATGTCGGCGATGACGAGGATCAGGTCGCTCGGCCGCTCCTCGGCCGCCTGCAGCATGCGCGAGGCCCAGGTCTCGGCGAGGTCGCGTTCGTCCAGCGCCGCGGCCACGCGCACCGCCACGCGGCGCAGGTTCTCGATCAGCGCGAGGCGCAGCATGATCGGGAACGCCCACAGCTCGCCGAGCTTGAGCGGCTGCACGGTCTGGTAGGCGGCGACGAAGCGGCTCAGCGTGCCCCGGCTCAGCCGCCCGTCGGCGTGCGCGATGGCCTCGAGCGCGAGGTCGTGCACGCGTGGCGACGTGCCGTCGGTCTCTGGCGAGGCCTCGGCCAGCCGCGGCAGCTCCCGGCTGTAGCCGCGCGGCAGGTGACGCCGCGCGGTGCGGATCTCCTCGTCGATCAGGT
>CAIMXF010000271.1 GCA_903845345.1 uncultured beta proteobacterium | reverse complement strand
GGCGGCGAAGACTCCTTTGCCATGTACGCCGCTCTTGCGTACCTGGATGCGGCGACCGCCGGGAACGGTATGGTTTTGCGCTTGCAGCTTCGACGTCATTCGGTACATTGAAATTGTGGGCGCGCGCGTGCACGTGTGTGCAGGCGCGCGCGAGAGATGCATTTTAGGCAGGGCTTTTCGAGGCTCCGCGGTTCCAAGGTAAATAAATGACAAAGACTCTGATCATTGCGGAAAAGCCGAGCGTGGCGCAGGACATCGTCCGGGCGTTGACGCCCACCGCAGGCAAGTTCGAGAAGTTCGCGGAGTATTTCGAGAGCGACCGCTACGTCGTCACGTCCGCCGTGGGGCACCTGGTGGAGATCAAGGCACCCGAGGAATTCGACGTCAAGCGCGGCAAGTGGAGCTTCGCCAACCTGCCGGTGATCCCGCCGCATTTCGACCTGGCGCCCATCGACAAGGCGAAGACGCGGCTGAACGCCGTCGTCAAGCTCGTGCGCCGAAAGGACGTCACCGACCTGATCAACGCCTGCGACGCGGGCCGCGAGGGCGAGCTGATCTTCCGCCTGATCGCCCAGTACGCCGAGCCGGCGCGCGGCGCGCTGAACAAGCCGGTGCGCCGACTGTGGCTGCAGAGCATGACGCCGCAGGCCATCCGCGACGGCTTCGACAAGCTGCGCACCGACGAGCAGATGCAGGGCCTGGCCGCGGCCGCCCGCAGCCGCTCCGAAGCCGACTGGCTGGTGGGCATCAACGGCACGCGCGCGATGACGGCGTTCAACTCGCGCGACGGCGGCTTCTTCCTCACGACGGTCGGCCGGGTGCAGACGCCCACGCTGTCCATCGTGGTCGAGCGCGAGGAGAAGATCCGCAAGCACGTGCCGCGCGACTACTGGGAAATCAAGGCCACCTTCGACGCGGTGGCGGGCCAGTACGCGGGCAAGTGGATCGACCCGGCCTTCAAGAAGGACGACGACCCCGACCGCCGCGCGGACCGCGTCTGGGACAAGGCCGCCGCGGAGAAGATCGCGGCTGCGGTGCTGGGCAAGCCTGGCAAGGTCACCGAGGAGGCCAAGCCCACCACGTCGGCCAGCCCGCTGCTGTACGACCTGACCAGCCTGCAGCGCGAGGCCAACGGCCGCTTCGGCTTCTCGGCCAAGACCACGCTGTCGCTGGCGCAGGCGCTGTACGAGAAGCACAAGGTGCTCACGTATCCGCGGACGGACTCGCGTGCGCTGCCCGAGGACTACCTGCCGGTGGTCAAGGACACGCTCAAGATGCTCGCCACCGAGGACCTGCCCGGCCCGCTGCGCGAGCTGGGACCGCACGCCGCGAAGTCGCTCAAGGAAGGGTACGTCAAGCCGACCAAGCGCGTGTTCGACAACACCAAGGTGTCGGATCACTTCGCCATCATTCCCACGCTGCAGGCGCCCCGGTCGCTGTCCGAGATCGAGGCCAAGCTCTACGACCTGGTCGTCAAGCGCTTCATCGCCGTGTTCTATCCGAGCGCCGAGTACCAGGTGACGACGCGCCTGACGCAGGTCGACGAGCACCGCTTCCAGACCAACGGCAAGGTGCTCGTGAACCCGGGCTGGCTGGCCGTCTACGGCAAGGAGGCGCAGGACGACGACGCGATGCTGGTGCCGGTGCAGAAGGACGAAGTCGTGCGCAACGAGTCGGTCGAGGCCGTCGGCACGAAGACGCGCCCGCCGGCGCGCTACAACGAAGGCACGCTGCTGTCGGCGATGGAAGGCGCGGGCAAGCTGATCGACGACGAGGAACTGCGCGACGCGATGTCCGAGAAGGGCCTGGGCACGCCGGCCACGCGGGCGCAGGTGATCGAAGGCCTGATTCTCGAGAAGTACATGCTGCGCGAAGGCCGCGACCTGATCCCGACGGCCAAGGCATTCCAGCTGATGACGTTGCTGCGCGGCCTCGGCGTGGAGGACCTGACGCGGCCGGACCTCACCGGGAACTGGGAGTACAAGCTGGTCGAGATGGAGCACGGCCGCCTGTCGCGCGACGCCTTCATGGGCGACATCGCGCAGATGGCCGAGCGCATCGTCAAGAAGGCCAAGGAATACGACCGCGACACGATTCCCGGCGACTACGCTACCTTGAAGACGCCGTGCCCGAACTGCGGCGGCATCGTCAAGGAGAACTACCGCCGCTACACGTGCCAGGGCGCCAAGGGCGACGGCGTGGACGGCTGCGAGTTCTCGATCACCAAGATCCCCGCCGGCCGCGCGTTCGAGATCGACGAGGTCGAGCAGTTCCTGCACGACAAGAAGATCGGCCCGCTCGAAGGCTTCCGCTCCAAGGCCGGCTGGCCGTTCACCGCAGAACTGAAACTGGCCTACGACGACGAGATCAGGAACTGGAAGCTCGAGTTCGACTTCGGCGAGGAAGCCAAGGACGGCGAGGGCGAGCCGGTCGACTTCTCCGGGCAGGAGTCGCTGGGCCCTTGCCCCAAGGATGCCGGCCGCGTGTTCGAGCACGGCACGTCCTACGTCTGCGAGCACGCGGTGGGCGCGCACGTCACCTGCGACTTCAAGAGCGGCAAGATCATCCTGCAGCAGCCGGTCTCGCGCGAGAACATGGCCAAGCTGCTGGCCACCGGCAAGACCGACCTGATGGAGAACTTCGTCTCCAACAAGACGCGCCGCAAGTTCAAGGCCTTCCTCGCCTACGACAAGAAGGAAGGCAAGGTGAACTTCGAGTTCGAGCCGCGCGCGGCCAAGGTGCCGGCGGCCAAGAAGACCGCCGCGAAGAAGAAGGTCGCCGAGGAATGATCCGGCGGCGGCGCGCGCGCCGGGCATGAAAAAGGCGCCTGCCGGAGTTCTTCCGCCAGGCGCCTTGTCGTTGCCGGGTTCAATGGAGCGCGGCCGGGCCCGGGACCCGGTGGCTCGCGGCGAGATCGTCGGCGCGCAAGCGCGAGCGCAGGCCAGCCGAAGCGCCGCCCGGGCGCCGCACGTCAGAAGTAGTAGTTGAAACCCAGGCCGGCGTGGCTGCCGTCGACCGTGACGCGGCGGGTGGTGTCGGTGGAGAGATTGGTTTCGTCGACCTTGTACTTCTCGTCGACGAAGCGCAACTGCACGCCCATCGACGGCGTGATCAGCCATTCGGCCATGACCAGGGCACCCAGCTGCGACTTGAAGTCGGCGTTGCCGACGTAGCCGGCGCCGTCGCTGGTGAACTTGGCGGCCGCGGCGTAGCGCGCGCCCACACCCACGCGGAACTTGGGCGTCAGGTTGAACAGGCCGATCACTTCCACCGGCCAGCGCTGGAAGCGCTGGTTGCCGTTGTCGGCGCTGGTGTTGTCGAAGTGGTAGCCGATGGTGGCCTGCACGCCCCAGGGCGCGCCTTTCTCGTGGTACTCGACGCCGCCCGACAGCTGCACGAGGCCGCCGGCGGTGATGTCGCGCGAGCCACCGTTCTCGTATTCGACGGAGGCGATCTTGTCGCCGCCGGCGGTGAGGGCCACGCCCACCAGCGGATGGATCGGGTTGTCGGAATCGAGGCCGGCGTGGGCCAGCGTCGGTGCCAGCGCGGAGACGGCCAGCGTGGCCAGGGCGATGATTTGCTTCATTGCAATCTCTTTGGATGTTCAGGTGAAGGGCGGCGCCGAGTCCTCCCCTGCGCCGTCCCCGCCGGGCACTAGCAGCGCTTGCCTTCGCGGGTGGCGAATCTTAACCAGCCGTCGACGTGGTTCGAGGGCCGCCGTCGCGGCGATCCCACACTCGTCGAGACACGAAATCTCGGGGTCCGTGGAGGACTTGACGGCTGGCGGACAATCGGCGGATGACCGAACCGGACGTCATCGCCACCCTCGACTCGCTGGGCGCCGCCGCCCGCGCCGCCGCCTTTCGTCCTGCGCGCTAGATCTCCAAAATGGCAATCATCCCCTTCATGTGTGCGGTC
>CAIMXF010000270.1 GCA_903845345.1 uncultured beta proteobacterium | reverse complement strand
CCAGTTGCGGCGCAGGGGCGTCGGCGCTCGCACCCGCGCGCGACACGCGCGCGATGCCGCGATGCGTCGGATCCGTCCTGGCGAACAGCTCGTACTCGACGCTCAGCGCCTGCACCGGCGCCGAACAGTGCCACTGCGTGCGCAGCACGGCATAGGTGCCGTCGCTGTGCTCGGTCAGCGCGGGCTTGTTGTCGTCGGTGGTCGGGGTCGACGCGGGGTCGGGCGCGCAGCGCGCGCCGTCGGCGCTCAGGCGGATGTCCTTGCGCGCGAGCGCCGCGATGTCGGGCCAGCGCGTGCGCACCTCCTTCCAGCTGAGCTGGTCGTCGGCATCGGTGTCGAGGGCCAGGTCGCGATCGAGGTCGCGCAGCGCGATGTCGATGCGGGCGTCGACGGTCGCGCCATCCACGCGCAGCGTGACGTAGGCGTCGCTGGCCTTGTGGGCCTGCGCCAGGGGCGCGGCCAGCAGGCCGGCGCAGGCGACAGCGAGGGCGAGGCGGGCACGGGTCATCGGTCGCTCCAGGCGGTGATCTGGGTCACGCCGGATGCGGCCGGCGTGGCGGCGGAGGCGGCACGGCGCGCCGCCAGCAGGGCCGCGAACGGCGACGCCGGTGTCGCGGACGCCGTGCCGAACGCCACCGGCAGGAAGGGCGCGGCCGCGACGCCGCCGACGGACAGCCGCGCGTCGCGGCCACCGGTGTCGCGCAGGAACTGCCACAGCGGGTCGGCCGCGCTGTCGCGATGCGCGGCGTGGGCCGCGCGCGCCAGCACCACCTCGTCGGCCGGCTCGTGCTGCACCAGCCAGTTGGATTTGGCATAGCCGAGCGCGGCGCGTGCGTCCCCGCGCAGTTCCAGTTCGTAGCGCGACTGCTCGCGGCCGTGGCTCCTGTCGCCGCGCAGCAGCGCCGCGTCGTAGCGCTCGCCCAGCATGGTCGTGGCCTCGCGCGTCAGCGGATGGTTCCTGCCGTGCAGATCCTTGTAGGCCAGCGCGATGCGCAGCAGCACGGGATCGGCGGCCTCGTTGCCCTTGAGCAGCGCGAGCACCTCGGCCGGCCGGTGCTGGTCGAGCAGCCAGTCGGCATACGCGCATTGCGTGTAGACGTCGGCGTTGGCCTTCAGCGCCGCGGCGAACAGCGCGCCGGCGGCCGGGTCGCCGCGCCGCTGGGCGAGCTCGGCGCGCATCAGGTTCAGCCAGCCGGGCGCGGGCGCGCCGGCGGTGGTGGCGGCGCTGCTCGGATCGGGCGCGCCGGCCAGTCGACCGAGCGTGGCGGCCGCGGTGTCGGCATGGCCCTGCAGGCTCGAGAGTTCGGCCAGGCAGGCCGATCCGTTCAGGCGGACACCCGAGCCGAGTGCCATGAAGTCGATGCCGACCAGCCGCCGGCATCCGGCCTCGGCCTCGGCGAAGTGGCCCAGCACCTGCTGCACGCCGGCGCGCGTCAGCTCGGCCTGCGCGCGCACGGGCAGCGACGCGCCAGGCGTCGCGAGCACGGCGTCGAGCTCGACCAGCGCCTCGTGGAAGAAGTGCTGGCTCTGCAGCGCGGTCGCCTGGATCAGCCGCACCTCGGGCGGCGCGTCGGCATGGCCCCACCACGGCGCCAGCGCGGCCTGGGCCACGCCCAGCTCGCGTGGATCGCCGCGCAGCCGGCCGCGCGCGAGCGCGTCGTTGGCCGCCTTCAGCGCCAGGCCCAGTTCGTCGGGATGTTGTTGCAGCTGGGCACGCTGCGCACGCTCGGCGGCGATGGCCGCGCGGCGTTCGGCCGCGTCGCCCACGTGGGTCGGCAGGTGTTCGACGATGGCGCCGTCCTGCGTCGGGAATTGGAGGGCCGATTCCTCGGCCGCGAAAGCGGGCGCCACCGCAACCAGCGTCAACGCCAGTGCGAGGAGCGGAGCGGTGGCGCGATTCATCACGGGGTCGCGATGGGGTCTTCGGTCTCGCTCGTCGGGAAGGTCGGCACCAGGTCCAGCGACAGCGGCTCGGTGTTTTCCGTTTCCGGGAGGTTGAACGCGAACGCTTCGAGGGAGGCGTCGGTGGCCGCGGCCGACGCCGGGACCTGGGTGATCGCCGCGGGCGGCGGCGGCGGCGGCGACGGCGCCGGCGAGTTGCTGTCGCCGCCGCACGCGGCGAGGAACAGGCTGGACAGCGCGGCGACGCCGATCAACGCGGCCGTGCGGCCGACCGAGGATCCGCCTTCCGGCGGTGGGCAGGTTGAGGTGGTCATGTCATGTGCCTCGTTGCTCACTTCGAGCCGTTGCCGCGCTTGGCGGCGGCCGGTGCCGTCGACGGCGCCGGCGGTTCGGCGCGCGCGCCGGTGCCCGGGATCGGCGTGTTCAGGTACGGGAAGCCCGGCAGGAACGGTTGCGCGGCCTGGTCGACGGTGTCGTTCAGCCCGAACACGTTCTGGCCAAGCGGCACGGCCGACGGGTTGCACGCGGCGCCGAAGCCCAGCGAGTCGCCGGTGCCGTTGGCCACGCACAGGCCGCCCATCGCGGCGATCAGCGTGATGTCGACGACGTCGTCCTTCGGGCGACGGCCGTTGGGGTAGCCGGCGCTGTCCTGGCCGCCGGCCAGGATGTTGCCGACGATGCCCAGTCGGTTCTGCTGCGCGAAAGGCACGGCCGCGATCGACGTGTTCAGGCGCAGCATCTCCGACGGCGTGACGGTCGCGAGCTGGTTCACGCCCTTGATGCCGGTCAGGAAGGTCGTGACGAGGTCGTTGCGCGGGATGTTGGTCGGCGAGATGCCGGGCGCGCCGAGATAGCTCTCGAGCAGCTTCGGATACGACGGGTTGGTGACGTAGGTCGCGAACTGCGTGTCACCGCTCGGCTTGGAGCTGTTGAACAGGTCCTTGTCCTTCATGCCGATCACGAGCTCGTTGACCAGCGGCATGCCCAGGCGCGACACCTGCGTCCACGCGCCGCCGTTGCGGTCGGTGGTCTGGTAGCCGGACTT
>CAIMXF010000269.1 GCA_903845345.1 uncultured beta proteobacterium | reverse complement strand
TGCGCCGGCAACCTGAACCCGGTCTTCGACTGGCTGCGCGAGAACATCTGGACGCAGGCCAGCCGCTGGACCACCGACGAGCTGAGCCTGCGCGCGTCGGGCGAGACGCTGAACCCGGCGCACTTCAAGGCGCACCTCGAGAAGCGCTACCTGGGCTGAGCGCCCGTCGTCGCCTCAGGCGATCAGCACCGCGCGGAAGTCATTGACGTTGGTGCGCGTCGGCCCGGTGATGACCGAGTCGCCGATCGCCTCGAAGAACGCGTGCGCGTCGTTGTCGTCCAGCCGCTCGCGCGGGCGCAGGCCCAGCGCGTGGGCGCGGGCCAGCGTGTCGGGCGTGATCACGGCGCCGGCGATCTCGTCCTGGCCGTCGACGCCGTCGGTGTCGCCGGCGATCGCGAAGACGCCGTCGCGCCGATCCAGCGACAGCGCGAGCGACAGCAGGAATTCGACGTTGCGCCCGCCGCGACCCTGGCCGCGGACGGTGACGGTCGTCTCGCCGCCAGACAGCAGCACGCACGGCCGCGCGAACGGCTGGCCGCGCGCGGACGCTTGCAGCGCGATGCCGCCCAGCACCTTGCCGACGTCGCGCGCCTCGCCCTCGATCGCGTCGCCGAGGATGTGCGCGGCGTAGCCGGCCTCGCGTGCCACGGCCGCGGCCGCCTCGAGCGCCGCCTGCGGCGTGGCGATCATGCGGATCTCGGCGCGCGCGAGGCGAGGGTCGCCCGGCTTCACCGATTCGCCGCGGCCGCTTTCCAGCAACGCCATCGCCGCAGCGGGCAGCGCCAGGTGGTGGCGCCGCACGATGTCCAGCGCGTCCTGGCACGACGTCGGATCGGCGACGGTCGGGCCGGAGGCGATGTCCAGCGGCCGGTCGCCGGGCACGTCGGACATCACCAGGGCGATGACGCGCGCCGGATGGCATGCGGCGGCCAGCCGTCCGCCCTTGATCGCCGACAGGTGGCGCCGCACGCAGTTCATCTCGGAGATGGTCGCGCCGCTGGCGAGCATCGCGCGGTTGACGGCCTGCTTGTCTTCGAGCGTGAGGCCCGGCAGCGGCAGCGGCAGCAGCGCGGAGCCGCCGCCCGAGACCAGGCACAGCACGATGTCCTCGGGACGCAGGTCGCGCACGACGTCGAGCATGCGTTGCGCGGCTTGCAGGCCGGCCGCGTCGGGCACCGGATGCGCGGCCTCGACGATCTCGATGCGGCTGCATGGCGCGCCGTAGCCGTGGCGCGTCACGACGAGTCCCGACAGCGGCCCGCTCCAGTGCTCCTCGACCGCCTGCGCCATCGCGGCCGAGGCCTTGCCCGCGCCGATCACCACCAGCCGGCCGGCGCCGAGCTCGTCGGGCCGCGGCAGGTGCGGCGGCACGCAGCGCGCGGGCTGCGCGCTGGCGACGGCCGCGTCGAACATGCGGCGCAGCAGCGCGGTCTCGCCCGCCATCACGCCGCCTGGCCGATCTCGAAGTTGGCGAGCTTCTCGAGCGCGCGCACCAGCGCCGAGTGATCCCAGGCCGCGCCGCCGTGGGCGACGCAGGCATTGAACAGCTCCTGCGCCGTCGCGGTGTTGGGCAGCGAGACGCCCAGCGCGCGGGCGCTGGCGAGCGCGAGGTTCAGGTCCTTCTGGTGCAGGCCGATGCGGAAGCCCGGGTCGAACGTCCGCTTGATCATGCGCTCGCCGTGCACTTCCAGGATGCGGCTGGCCGCGAAGCCACCCATCAGCGCCTGGCGCACGCGGGCCGGATCCGCACCCGCGCGCGCGGCGAACAGCAAGGCCTCGCCGACGGCCTCGATGTTGAGTGCGACGATGATCTGGTTGGCGACCTTGGCCGTCTGCCCGTCGCCGTTGCCGCCGACCAGCGTGATGTTCCTGCCCATTCGCTCGAGCAGTGGCTTCACGCGCTCGAACACGCTCTCGCTGCCGCCGACCATGATGGACAGCGTCGCGTTCTTCGCGCCCACCTCGCCGCCCGAGACGGGGGCGTCGAGGTAGTCGCAACCGATCTCGTTGATGCGCCTGGCGAACAGCTTGGTCGCGATGGGCGAGATCGAGCTCATGTCGACGACGATCTTGCCCCTGGACAGTCCGGCGGCGACGCCGCCGTCGTCGAACAGCACCGCCTCGACGTCGGGCGTGTCGGGCACCATCACGAAGATGATGTCGGCGCGCTCGGCCACGCCCCGCGCGTTGACGCATTGCGTGGCGCGCGTCTCGTGGACGAACGCGGGCATCCTGCCCTTGGTGTGCACGAACAGCGGGTAGCCGGCGGCGATCAGGTGGCCGCACATGGGCGCGCCCATGATGCCGAGGCCGATGAAGCCGATCTTGGGAAGGGTCTGGGTCATGGAGTCGTCTCTCGTCGTTTGAAGGGGCCGATCACTTGGCCAGGCGTTCGATCCAGCCGAGACCGAGCTCGGTCGAGACGGCGGGCTTGTATTCGCAGCCGATCCAGCCGGCGTAGTCGAGGCGGTCGAGATGGCCGAACAGGAAGGGGAAGTTGATCTCGCCCGAGCCGGGTTCGTTGCGGCCGGGGTTGTCGGCGATCTGCACGTGGCCGATGCGCCCGAGGTGCTTGCGCAGCGTCTGCGCGAGCTCGCCCTCGGTGCGTTGCGCGTGGTAGATGTCGTACTGCAGGAACAGGTTGTCGCCGCCCACTTCCTCGATCAGCGCGAGCGCATCGTCGGTGCGGTTCAGGTAGAAGCCGGGAATGTCGAACGCGTTGATCGGCTCGATCAGCAGGCGCAGCCCTTCCTGCTTCAGGCGCTGCGACGCGTGGTACAGGTTCTCGACCAGCGTCGCCCGCGATACATCATCGGGTATGCCGGCGGGCCGCTTGCCGACCAGGCAGTTGAGCTGCGGCGCGCCCAGCGCCTTCGCGTAGTCGATCGCGCGTTCCACGCCGGCGCGGAACTCGGCGCCGCGATCGGGGTGGCAGGCGATGCCGCGCTCGCCGGCGTCCCAGTCGCCGGCGGGCAGGTTGTGCAGCACCAGCTGCAGGTCGAACTGCTCGAGGCGTGCCTGGATGTCCCGGGCCTGGAACGCGTACGGGAACAGGAACTCCACGCCCTTGAAGCCGGCGCGCGCGGCGCGTTCGAAGCGGTCGAGGAACGGGAACTCCGTGAAGAGCATCGTGAGGTTGGCGGCGAAGCGGGGCATGGGGTCTCGGGGTGTCGTGGATGTCGTGGTGTCAGTCGAGCAGGCCGGCGATCTCCAGGCCTTCGCGGCCCTGCGGATGGCGACAGTCGATCTCCTCGAACTCGGCGATCTTGTCGATCTCCGTGCCCATCGCGATGTTGGTGACCTTCTCGAGGATCACCTCCACCACCACCGGCACGCGGAACTCGCGCGCCATCGCCTGCGCCTGTTCGAGCGCATCGCGGATCTTCTCGGGGTCGGTCACCCGCAGCGACCTGCAGCCCAGGCCGGACACGACCTGCTGGTGGTCGACGCCGTAGCCGCGCAGCTCGCCGTCGGACTCGGGCATGTTCTGGTTCTCGAACGCGAGCTGCACGCAGAAGTCCATGTCGAAGTTGCGCTGCGCCTGGCGGATCAGGCCGAGGTAGCTGTTGTTCACGAGCACCTGCACGTAGGGCAGCCGGAACTGCGCGCCGACGGCGAGCTCCTCGACCAGGAACTGGAAGTCGTAGTCGCCCGACAGGCCGACGACGGTGCGCGTCGGGTCGGACGCGACCACGCCGAGCGCCGCCGGAATCGTCCAGCCCAGCGGTCCGGCCTGGCCGCAGTTGATCCACTGCCGCGGCCCGAACACGTTGATGAACTGCGCGCCGGCGATCTGGCTCAGGCCGATGGTCGACACGTAGATCGTGTCGCGCGGGAACACCGCGTTCATCTCCTCGTACACGCGCATCGGCTTGATCGGCACCTGCGTGTAGTGGCTCTTGCGCCGCATCAGCCGCTTGCGCTCCGCGCAGCGGAAGGCCCAGTCGCCGCGGTCCTTCAACCGGCCCGCGGCGGCGCGTTCCTTCGCGACCTCGACGAACAGCGCAAGCGCGGCCTTCGCGTCGCTCACGATGCCGAAGTCGGGATCGAACACGCGGCCGATCTGCGTGGGCTCGATGTCCACGTGCACGAACTTTCGACCCTTGGTGTAGACATCGACCGAGCCGGTGTGGCGGTTGGCCCAGCGGTTGCCGATGCCCAGCACGAAGTCGCTCGCCAGCATCGTCGCGTTGCCATAGCGGTGGCTGGTCTGCAGCCCGCACATGCCGGCCATCAGCGGGTGGTCGTCGGCAATCGTGCCCCAGCCCATCAGCGTCGGGATCACGGGCACGCCGGTGACTTCTGCGAACTCCTGCAGCAGCGCGCTCGCGTCCGCGTTGATGATGCCGCCGCCGGCGACGATCAGCGGCTTGTCGGCCGCGTCCAGCATGTCGAGCGCCTTCTCGACCTGCCTGCGCGTGGCCGCGGGCTTGTAGGCGGGCAGCGGCTCGTAGGTGTCGATGTCGAACTCGATCTCGGCCATCTGCACGTCGAACGGCAGGTCGATCAGCACCGGGCCGGGACGCCCCGAGCGCATCAGGTGGAAGGCCTGCTGGAACACGCGCGGCACCAGCGCGGGCTCGCGCACGGTGACGGCCCACTTGGTGACGGGCTTGGCGATGGACTCGATGTCGACGGCCTGGAAGTCCTCCTTGTGGAGCCGCGCGCGCGGCGCCTGGCCGGTGATGCACAGGATCGGGATCGAGTCGGCGCTGGCCGAGTAAAGGCCGGTGATCATGTCGGTGCCGGCCGGGCCGCTGGTGCCGATGCACACGCCGATGTTGCCGGCGCGGGCGCGCGTGTAGCCCTCGGCCATGTGCGACGCGCCCTCGACGTGGCGCGCCAGGATGTGCGCGATCGACTGCCGCTCGCGCAGTTGCGCGTACAGCGGATTGATCGCCGCACCCGGCACGCCGAACGCCTGCGTCACGCCTTCGCGCTCCATCACGAGCACGGCCGCCATCGCGGCCTTCATCTTCGCCATCGTCGTCTCCATCGCTATTGGGTTCGAGCGGATCGTCGGCGACATGCCACGCGCGAGGAAGACCGTTGACAAGCATGACGCTTATTCCACAATGGAATACATGGATCGAATCCAGGCCGTGAGGCTGTTCCTGCGCGTCGTCGAACTCGGCTCCTTCAGCAAGGCGGCCGCGGAGCTCGGCGTGGGTCAACCCGCGGTCACCAAGCAGGTGGCGCGCATGGAGAATCAGCTCGGCGCGCGGCTGCTGCATCGCTCGACGCATGGCGTCACGGCCACCGAGATCGGCGCGCTGTACTACGAGAAGTGCCGCGTGATCGCGCACCACGTGGAGGAGGCCGACTCGGTGGCCACGCTGATGCAGTCGCAGATGCGCGGCGCGATGCGCATCAGCACGTCGGTCGCGTTCGGGCGCCGCGTGCTGGGGCCGCTGCTGATGCAGTTCATGCGCGCCAATCCCGACCTGCAGGTCGACCTCGGCGTCGACGACCGCTACGTCGACATGATCGAGCAGGGCGTGGACGTGGCGATCCGCATGGGCCGCCTCGCCGATTCGACGCTGGGCGCGCGCTACCTGGGCCTGAACCCGTGGGTGCTGGTGGCGTCGCCGTCGTTCGTCGCCGAGCACGGCTCGCCGCACAAGCCGAAGGATCTCGCATCGCGCGACTGCCTCATCTACAGCACGGTGCAGGGCGACGCGCGCTGGCACTTCGCGGGCGCGAGCGGCCAGCCGGAGTCGGTGGCCGTGCGCGGGCCGCTGCGGTCGAACAGCCTGTCGATATTGCTCGAGGCCGCGATCGCCGGCATGGGCGTCGCCGCGCTGCCGCGCTACGTGGCGCAGGGCGCGCTCGCCCGGGGCAGCGTCGTGCCGCTGCTGGAGGCGTGGTCACTGCCGGTGCAGGAGATCCACGCCGTCTACCCGTCGCCGCGCATGCTGCCGTTGAAGGTGTCGGGCCTGGTCGGCTGGCTGCAGGCGCAGTTCGAGGGCGAGTGGTGGACTCGCCTCGATCGCCCGCCGGCGTTCAGTCCGCCGGCCTGAGCAGGTCGTAGAGCGTGCGCGCGATGACCTTGGTGGCCTTGCGCAGGTCGTCCAGCACGACGTGCTCGTCGGCCCGCTTCGCGTTCGACTCCAGCACCGTGCGCGGCCCCGCGCCGTAGATCACCGCGGGGATGCCGCGTTCGCTGAACAGGCGCGCGTCGGTGTACAGCGGCGTGCCGCAGGCGGGCACCGTCTCGCCGAACAGCGCGGTGGCGTGCGCGCACAGCGCGTCGACCAGCGGGGCGTTGCCGGGCAGCGGCTGCATCGCGTGCGCGAGCAGCAGGCGCCTGATGTCGACGCGGATGCCGGCCTGGCCCGAGGCGGCCTGCTCGACCAGCGCGCGCAGCGCGGCCTCGACCGCGACCGGATCTTCTTCGGGAATCATGCGGCGGTCGACCTTGAGCACGACCTTGCCGGGCACGACGTTGGTGTTGGTGCCGCCGGCGATCTGGCCGACGTTGATGTAGCCGTGGTGGATGCCGGCCACCGCGCTGAGGCGCGTCTTCAGCACCGCGTTCTCCGCGTACAGCGCCGTGAGGATGCGGGTCGCGGCCTGCAGCGCGTCGACGGCCGTCTCGGGCACGGCGGCGTGGCCCATCTTGCCGTGGACGGTGATCTCGAGCTGCAGGCAGCCGTTGTGCGCGGTCACCACCTGGTAGCTGAAGCCGGCGGCGATCTCGAGGTCGGGCTGGGTCAGGCCGCGTTCGAGCAGCCAGCCGGGGCCCAGCTCGCCGCCGAATTCCTCGTCGTAGGTGAACAGCAGGTCGACGCCGCCGGCCAGCGGCACGCCCAGCGATTCGAGCGCGCGTGTCGCGAACGTGAAGGTCGTGAAGTCGCACTTGCTGACCGCGGCGGCGCGGCCGTACAGGCGGCCGTCGACGACTTCGCCGCCGTACGGGTCGTGCGTCCAGCCTTCGCCGGGCGGCACCACGTCGCCGTGCGCGTTCAAAGCCACCACGCGGCCGGCGCCGTAGCGGCGCTGCACGACGAGGTTGACGATGGACTGCAGGCCGTGCGCCTGCGCGGTCGCCGCGGGCACCGCGTGCGCCTGCGCGTCGAAGCCGAAGGCCTTCAGCAGCTCCTGCGTGCGCAGCGCGTGCGGCGCGTTGTTGCCCGGTGGGGTATCGGTCGGCACGCGCACGAGTTCCTGCAGCAGGCGCACCTGCTCGTCGAAGTGGTCGTCGACCCAGCGGTCGAGGCGGTCGTAGTCGGGGCGGGCGGTCATCGGGTCTCCGAGGCGAGTTGTTCGAGCAGGGTCTGGAAGGCGCCCACGGCGAGGTCGATGTCGTGGGCCGTGCTGGATTCCAGCGGGTTGTGGCTGATGCCGGCGTTCTCGCCGCGCACGAACAGCATGGCCTGCGGCAGCAGCGCGTGCATCTTCATGGCGTCGTGGCCGGCGCCGCTGGGCAGGCGGTGAACGGGCAGGCCGAGGGCGGCGACGGCGCGTTCCCAGCGCGACTGCCAGGCCGGCGCGCTCGGCGCGGCCGAGGCGCGCAGGGTTTCCTGCAACCGAACCGCGAGGCCGCGGCGCTGGCAGATGGCGGCGAGCTCGGCGAGGATGTCGGCGGAACAGGCGTCGCGCGTGGCGTCGTCCGGCGCGCGCACGTCGAGGCTGAACCTGCAGCGTCCCGGCACCACGTTGATCGATCCGTTGGGCACCTCGAGCATGCCCATCGTGCCGACCAGGTGCGGTTCGGCCCGCGCGCGTTGCTCGACGAACAGCGCCAGCTCGGCGACGGCCGTGGCCGCGTCGCGCCGGCGATCCATCGGCGTGGTGCCCGCATGGCTCGCCAGGCCGACGACCTCGCCGACGTGGCGCACGCTGCCGTTGATGGAGGTGACGATGCCCAGCGGCAGGTCCATCTCGTTGAGCACCGGTCCTTGTTCGATGTGCACCTCGACGAAGCCGAGATAGCGCGCAGGATCGCGCTTGAGGGCGGGGATATCCTCGGGACGCAGGCCCGCCGCCGCCATCGCGTCGCGCATGCGCACGCCGTCCGCGTCGGCCTGGTCCAGCCAGCGCGCGTCGAAGTGGCCGGTGAGCGCGCCCGATCCGAGGAACACGGCCTCGTAGCGCTGGCCTTCCTCCTCGGCGAAGCCGACCACCTCGATGCCGAACGGCAGCCGTTCGCCGCGTCCGCTCAACGCGCGCACGCAGGCCATCGGCACGAGGATGCCCAGCCGGCCGTCGTACTTGCCGCCGTTGCGCACGGTGTCGTAATGGCTGCCGGTGATGAGCCGCTGCGCGGCCGGGTCGCTGCCGTCGTAGACACCCACGACGTTGCCGACCGCGTCGATCTTCACGTCGTCGAAGCCGCACTCGTCGCGCATCCAGCTTGCGAGCTGCGCGGCCGTCGCGCGATGTGCATCGGTGAGATAGGTGACCGTAAGCTCGCCGCGCGCGGCGGCGTCGGGCTCGCTGAATCGCGCGAGCGATTCGGCCCAGTCCCACACGAGGTTGCCCTGCGTCGGCTCGACGGAGAACTTGTCGGCCAGGCGGATCTCGGCGATGCGGTGGATGTTGCGCAGCGCCTCGTCGAACTCGAAGTCCGGATGGTTTGCGGCGCGCCGCTCGAAGGCCGCGATGATCTGGCGTTTGTCCAGGCCGACGCCGCGCGGCCCGCGCACCGCGAGGATGAACGGGAATCCGAACTTCGCGTTGTAGGCCGCGTTGAGTTCGTTGATGCGCGCGAACTCCTCGGGCGTGCAGGCGGTCAGGCCCGCCTTGCCCTGCTCGGTGGTGCTCTCGGCGGTGAGGGCCTTCGCGAGCATCGCCTTGCCCGCCAGTTCCGGGTGGGCGCGGATCAGGCCCAGCTGCGCGTCGCGCCCCCCCGCGCGCGTCGCGCGCACGAGCGCGTGCTTGAGCGCGGCCAGGCTCGCGAACGGACGCGCATCCCACGCGGCCTCGGCGATCCAGGGCGAGTGCTCGTAGGTGCCGTGCAGCAGCGCGGCGAATTCGGCGCGCGAGGCGGCGTTGAGGCGGTGGAGCGTGAGAGAAGAAGTCGAGGCCAAGGTCACTCCCAGACGAAGGCGGTGGCGGGATCGAACGGATGCGCCTGCTTCCAGTGCCGCGCGATGTCGATGCGGCGCGCGATCCACACGCGCTCGTGGGCCTGCACGTGATCGAGGAAGCGCTGCAGCGCGCGCAGGCGGGCGGGGCGGCCGAGGATGCGGCAGTGCATGCCGATGCTCATCATCGACGGGCGTTCGTCGCCCTCGGCGTAGTGCACGTCGAAGGCGTCGCGCAGGTACTCGAAGAACTCGTCGCCGTGGCTGAAGCCCTGCGGCAGCGCGAAGCGCATGTCGTTGGCATCGAGCGTGTAGGGCACGACGAGGTGCGGGGCGAGCGCGCCATCGGTGCGACGCACCTGCAGCCAGAAGGGCAGGTCGTCGCCGTAGTAGTCGCTGTCGTACTCGAAGCCGCCGGCGTCGGCCACCAGCCGTCGCGTGTTCGGGCTGTCGCGGCCGGTGTACCAGCCGAGCGGCGGCTGGCCGGTGAGCTGGCGGACGGCTTCGATGCCGGCCTGCAGGTGCGCGCGCTCGGTGGCCTCGTCCACCTGCTGGTAGTTGATCCAGCGCCAGCCATGGCAGGCGATCTCGTGGCCGAGCTCGACGAACGCCGCGCCCACTTCCGGACTGCGTTGCAGGGCCATGCCGACGCCGAAGACCGTCAGCGGCAGCCCGCGCTTCTCGAACTCGCGCAGCAGGCGCCACACGCCCACGCGCGAGCCGTATTCGTAGATCGACTCCATGCTCAGGTGGCGATCGGCGAATGCGGGCGGATTGGCCATCTCGGACAGGAACTGCTCGCTGCCGGCGTCGCCGTGCAGCACGCTCATCTCGCCGCCTTCCTCGTAGTTGAGGACGAACTGCACGGCGACGCGGGCGTTGCCGGGCCACTGCGCGTGCGGCGGATTGCGGCCGTAGCCGCGCAGGTCGCGCGGATACCGGGTGGGGGATGTGGGAGTCGTCATGGCGTCAGTTGTTCGGTCGAAGCACGCTCGCCAGGTCGGGCGTGCGCGGATCCAGTCGCAAGTTGCGTTCCACCGCCTCGATGTGGCGTTCCATCAGCCGCGCGGCGGCGCGGCCGTCGCGCCTGGCCAGCGCATCCACGATGTCGACGTGCTCGTGCTGCGAATGCTCCGCCGAATGGCTGGACTGGTACATCAGCGCGATCAGCTGCGAACGCGAGAGCAGGTCGGCGATCAGTTCGGCCAGCACCTCGTTGCCCAGCTGGCGGGCGAGCACGACGTGGAAGTCGGCCAGCAGGCGGGTGCGGCCCGAGATGTCGCTGCGCGCCACGGCCTGGCGCTCGTCGCGCAGGTGCGCGCGCAGCTGGTCGACCTGGCGGTCGGTGATCTGCCCGGCGAGCTGGCGCACCATGCCGGCCTCGACCAGCCGGCGCACCTGGAACACCTGCCGCGCCTCGTCGATGCTGGGCGTGGCGACGAACGCGCCGCGCGCCGGCTCCAGCGTGACGAGGCGGTCGCGGCTCAGCTGGTTCAGCGCCTGGCGCACGACCGTGCGCGACACCTCGAAGATGTCGGCGATCTGCTGCTCCACGAGCCTGGTGCCCGGCATCAGCCGGCGTTCGACGATCGCGGTGGTGATGGCGTCGACGATCCCGTCGGTGACGCTGGTGCCGCCGCGCGACGCGTGGGCGGCGACGAGTTGCAGCTGGGCCGCGGGCTTCCTGGACATGGATGCGATCGGTTCGATGATTGGAATCAAAAGTGTATACAGTTTGGGCAAACCGCGCAAACGATCCGCCTCGCTGCCAGCTCTGCAACGCCCGTACCGAATCGTGGATCCTGTATGAAAAGGGTTATCCCGTGTTTGCACAGGCGCGCATAACTGTATACAGTCAACCCCGGTCGCCGCGGGTGCGGACGATCCTTCGAGCCATTCGGCGACAAGGTTCGGCCCTGAGAACGTGACCTTCCAGCCTCACAGAACCCGCCGTGGTGAGGGGATCCAGCGGTGTCCGATTCGTCCGGACGGCCGCGCCCCTTACTGGATATTCGGATGGGTTCGTACTTGCTGGACTGGGCCAACCTGCTGCTGCGTTGGGCCCACGTCGTCACCGCGATCGCCTGGATCGGCGCGTCGTTCTACTTCGTCCTGCTGGACAACAGCCTGTCCAGGCCGGACAGCGAAGACCTGAAGTCCAACGGCGTCGACGGCGAGATGTGGGCCGTCCACGGCGGCGGCTTCTATCACTCCAACAAGTACATGGTGGCCCCGCGCTGGCGGCCGCTGCCCGAGAACCTGCACTGGTCGTACTGGGAGAGCTACTCCACGTGGCTGACCGGATTCGGGCTGCTGACCGTGCTGTACCTGTTCAACGCCGGCAGCTTCCTCGTCGACCGCAACGTGCACGCGTGGGAGCCGAGCGCGGCCATCGCGGCGGTGCTCACCTTCCTGTTCGTGTTCTGGGTGCTGTACGACACCCTCTGCCGCACCCTGGGCCGCGGCAGGCACGGCGACCTGCAGGTGGGCGTGCTCGTGTTCGCGCTGGTGGTGTTCGCCGCGTGGGCGGCCTGCCACCTGTTCGCGGGCCGCGCGGCCTTCCTGCTGGTGGGCGCGATGATGGCCACGTCGATGACGGCCAACGTGTTCTTCTGGATCATCCCGGGCCAGCGCAAGGTGGTCGCGCAACTGCGCGCGGGACAGGCGCCCGAGGCGATCCACGGCATCCGAGCCAAGCAGCGCAGCGTGCACAACACGTACTTCACGCTGCCGGTGATCTTCGCGATGCTCTCCAACCACTACGGCTGGCTGTACCAGGGCGGCAACAACTGGCTGGTGCTGGTGTCGCTGATGCTGGCGGCCGCGTTGATCCGCCACAGCTTCGTGTCGCGCCACAAGGCCCTCGTGCTGGGACTGCGAACGCCGTGGGAACACGCGATCGTCGGCGTCGCGCTGGTGCTGGGCGTGGTGGTGTGGCGCATGCCCGCGCCGCCCTCGAGCGTGCCCATGGTCGCGGCGACGAGCGCGCCGGCATCGGCCGCATCGAGCGCGTCGGCCGCGGTGGACGCCGGCCCCAAGCCGGGCACCTTCGCGAGCGTGAAGGCCGTGATCGACCAGCGCTGCGTGCCGTGCCACAACGCGCAGATCCAGAACAAGGGCATCGAGCTGGATCGCCCGGAGCTGATCAAGCAGCACGAGCAGGAAGTCTTCCAGCAGGCGGTGGTGCTCAGGCAGATGCCGCTCAACAACGCGACCGGCATCACCGACCAGGAGCGCGACCTGATCAAGCGCTGGTACGACGCCGGCGCGCCCGCGCAATAACCGTTCCATCCCGGCGCCCGGCCCTCCGGCGGAGGGCACGCGGCGTCATCCTTTTCCTCAACGACGCAAGCCACCCACGATGTCCTTCCATCACCGCCTGTGCGCGCTCGCCATCGCCTGCGCCTCCCTTCCTGCCGCGGCCCAGTGGAGCGATACCTCGATTGGTATCCGATACGGCACGAAATTCCGCGAGCCCTACATCGCCAACGACATCGCGAAGACGATCGTCGACCTGCAGCACGCGAGCGGCTACAAGTACGGCTCGAACTTCTTCAACGTCGACCTGTTGATGTCCGACCACAACGACCCGGCGAGTCCCGGCTCGAGCGCCGGCGCGCAGGAAGCCTACGTGGTCTACCGCACATTCCTCGACGCCGCCCCGGTGCTGGGCCGCGACTTCAAGGCCGGCCCGATCCGCGGATGGGGGCTGACCGGCGGCTTCGACTGGAACACCAAGAACGACGCGGGCTACAACTCGCGCAAGCGCATGCTGGTGCTGGGTCCGACGCTGTCGTTCGACGTCCCCGGCTTCCTCGACGTCGGCGTGCACGAGCTGTGGGAGAGCAACGCGCCGTACGACGACTACACGCAGACCGGCGTCTCGCGCTACCACTACAAGGCGCACCCGATGCTGGCCAGCTCGTGGAGCATCCCGCTCGGCTCGCTGCCGTTCAGCTTCGAGGGCTACGCCGACTTCATCGCCTCGAAGGGCAGGGACGAGTTCGGCGACCAGACCGCGCCCGAGACGCACGTCGACGGCCAGGTGATGTGGAAAGCGGGCGGCCTCGTCGGCGCCAAGCCGAACACGTGGCGCATCGGTATCGAGTACGAGTACTGGAAGAACAAGTTCGGCAACAGCTGGCATGGCCCCGCGGGCCACGGCGCCTTCGCGGAAACGCCGATGGTGCGCGCCGAAGTCCACTTCTGACGCGAACGACGACAGCCCTCATGGGACACCTCAGCACTCACGTCCTCGACACCGCGCACGGCCGTCCGGCCGCCGGCATGAAGGTCACGCTGCAACACGTCGACGATGCAGGCCGCGCGCGGACGGTCAAGGCCGTCAGGCTCAACGCGGACGGCCGCAACGATGGCGGCCCGCTGCTCGACGCCGCCGCGATGGCGGTGGGCCGCTGGCGGCTGCTCTTCGAGGTGGCACCGTACTTCCGCGCGCTGGGCGTCGCACTGCCGGAGCCGGCCTTCGTCGACACGGTGCAGCTCGACTTCGGCATCGCCGACGCCGGCGGCCACTACCACGTGCCGTTGCTGGTCAGCCCCTACAGCTACAGCACGTATCGCGGCTCATGAGCCGGAGCGGCGCGGTGCAGGCTCATCACGCCCGCGCCAGACGCAACGTCCACGGGCGTCGGCGTCGGCGGCCGCAATTGCAGCAGCTGCGCCACCACCGCGACGGCGATGACGTCGGGCTCCTTGCCCGCGATGCCCGGCACGCCGATCGGGCAGGTCATCCGATCCAGCGTCGCGACGGAAATGCCGCGCTGCTCGAAGCGATGCAGGAAGCGCGCGCGCTTGGTCTGCGAGCCGATCAGGCCCAGGAAGCCGAAGTCGCCGCGGCGCAGGATGGCTTCGGTGATGCGCATGTCCAGGTCGTGGCGATGCGTCAGCACGAGGTAGCAAGCACCGGCCGGCGCGATGTCGACCTCGGCCTCGACCGGGTCGACGCAGACGCGCCCGATGTGCGGCGGCAGCGCGAGGTCGGCGGGGAATTCGTTCTCGCGCTCGTCGATCCACTGCACCTCGCACGCGATGCCGGCGAGCAGCCGCACGATGGCGCGGCCGACGTGGCCCGCGCCGTACAACTGCAGCACGAAGCGCGGCGCCGCGGCGGGCCAGTCGCGCACGATGCTGGTGTCGAGCCGCGCGAAGCGCAGCGTCACGGCGCCGCCGCAGCACTGGCCCAGCGCCGGGCCGAGCGGATAGTGGCGGTCGACGGGTTCGAAGTCGGGCACGCGGGCGAGCAGCGTGCGCGCGTTCTCGATGGCCATCAGCTCGAGGTGCCCGCCGCCGATCGTGCCGATCGCCTGCGCGGCCGACACGAGCATGCGCGTGCCGGCCTCGCGCGGCACCGAGCCGCGGGTCTGGACCACCTCGATCACCACGCCTGGCGTTCCGGCCGCAAGCCAGCGGGCGGCGGTGTTTCGTTCGACGCTCATTGCAACTCCTCACGAATCCCGCGCTGCACGGCCTCGACCGCGTCGAGGATGGCCTCGCAGGTCGCGGGCGCGCGCAGCGGCGGGTCGACCCGATGATCGCCCACCGCCGATACGGCGTCACGTATCGCCAGGAACACCGAGAACGGCAGCAGCAGCGGCGGCTCGCCGACGGCCTTGCTGCGGTGGATGCTGTCCTCGGCGTTCGCGTTGTCGAACAGCGCGACGTTGAAGACGGGCGGGCAGTCGTTGGCGGTCGGGATCTTGTACGTGCTGGGCGCGTGCGTCATCAGCAGGCCGGTCTTCGGATGCCAGACCAGCTCCTCCATCGTGAGCCAGCCCATGCCCTGGATGAATGCACCCTCCACCTGGCCGATGTCGAGCGCCGGGTTCAGCGAGCGGCCGGCGTCGTGCAGCACGTCGGCGCGAAGCAGCTTCCACTCGCCGGTGAGCGTGTCCACCACGGCTTCGCTCAGCGCGGCGCCGTACGCGTAGTAGAAGAACGGCCGGCCCTGCAGCCTGGCGCGGTCCCAGTGCAGGCCGGGCGTCGCGTAGAAGCCGTCCGACCACAGCTGCACGCGATCCTCGTAGGCCGCGCGCGCGAGTTCGGGAAACGGGATCGCGTGGCCGTTCACGTGCACGACATCGTTGGCGAAGCGGACGTCCGCGGCCTCGCCGCCGTGGCGCTGCGCGGCGAACGCGGCCAGGCGCTGCCTGATCTGGCGCGCCGCGTCCTGCGCGGCCTTGCCGTTCAGGTCGGCGCCGGTCGACGCCGCGGTGGCCGAGGTGTTGGCCACCTTGGTCGTATCGGTGGCCGTGGCGCGCACGGTCTCGAAGCTCACGCCGAGCTCGTGCGCCACCACCTGCGCCACCTTGGTGTTCAGGCCCTGGCCCATCTCGGTGCCGCCGTGGTTGACCAGCATCGTGCCGTCCGCGTACACGTGCACCAGCGCGCCGGCCTGGTTGAAGTGCTTGACGTTGAACGAGATGCCGAACTTCACCGGCGTCAGCGCGAGTCCCTTCTTGAGCACCGGGCTGGTGGCGTTGAACGCGGCGACCGCGGCGCGGCGCTCGGCGTAGTCGGCCCTGGCGACGAGTTCGTCGGTGAGCTTGCCGATCACGTTGTCGGTCACGCGCTGCAGGTAGGGCGTTACGTCGCGCTCGCCGATGCCGTAGAAGTTGGCGCGCCGCACCTCGAGCGCATCCTTGCCGAGCTTGCGCGCGATCGAGTCGAGCATGACCTCGCTGGCGAACGCGCCCTGCGGGCCGCCGAAGCCGCGGAACGCGGTGTTGCTCTGCGTGTTGGTCCTGGCGGCATAGCCGTGGATGGCCACGTCGGGCATCCAGTAGGCGTTGTCGAAGTGGCACAGCGCGCGCGTCATCACCGGGCCCGACAGGTCGGTCGAGAAGCCGGCGTTGGACACCATGGCGATGTCGCAGCCCAGCACGCGGCCCTCGTCGTCGAAGCCGACCTCGTAGGTGTAGTCGAAGCCGTGGCGGCGGCCGGTGATCATGAAATCGTCGTCGCGGTCGGGCCGCAGCTTGACCGGGCGCCCGAGCTTTCGGGCGGCCACCGCGGCAATGCAGGCGAACAGGCCCGACTGCGACTCCTTGCCGCCGAAGCCGCCACCCATGCGCCGGCATTCGACGTGGACCTGGTGCGAGTGCAGGTGCAGCGCGTGCGCGACCAGGTGCTGCATCTCGCTCGGATGTTGCGTCGAGCAGTACACATGCATGCCGTCGTTCTCGGTGGGGATCGCGTACGAGATCTGG
>CAIMXF010000268.1 GCA_903845345.1 uncultured beta proteobacterium | reverse complement strand
GCAGGCGCAGAGCCGGGTCAAGGCGCTGGCGCGCATGGAGCGCATCGCGCCGGTGCTGACGTCGGCCGACTTCTCGTTCGAGTTCAAGGAGCCGCGCAGCCTGCCCAACCCGATGCTCGCGATGTCGAACATGGAGTGCGGCTACCTCGTGCAGGACGACGTCGATCCCGACACCGAGCCCACGCGCAAGGTCATCGTCCGCAACATCAACAAGACCGTGCTCGCGGGCCAGCGCATCGGCATCCTGGGCGCCAACGGCCAGGGCAAGTCGACGCTGGTCAAGACGATCGCGCGCAGCATGCAGGCCCTCGGCGGCGAGGTCACCGAGGGCAAGGGCCTGTCGATCGGCTATTTCGCGCAGCAGGAGATGGACGTCGTGCACGCCGACGACACGCCGCTGCAGCACATGGTTCGCCTCGCCAAGACCGTCGGCCCCGAAGGCCGCGAGCAGGAGCTGCGCGACTTCCTCGGCCAGTTCCGCTTCGTCGGCGACATGGTGCACCAGGTCATCGGCACGCTGTCCGGCGGCGAGAAGGCGCGCCTGGTGCTGGCCTCGCTGGTGTGGCAGCGTCCCAACCTGCTGCTGATGGACGAGCCGACCAACCACCTCGACCTGACCACGCGCGAGGCGCTGTCGATGGCGCTCAACGAGTTCGAAGGCACCGTGATGCTGGTGAGCCACGACCGCGCGCTGCTGCGCGAGGTCTGCGACGAGTTCTGGCTGGTCGCCAAGGGCGCGGTGCTGCCGTTCGACGGCGACCTCGACGACTACCAGAAGTGGCTGCTCGACACCTCGCGCGCCATCTCGCGCGGCCAGCCGGCGCCGCCGTTGCCCGGCAACCTGGAGAGCCTGGTGGCGCCGCCTGCGGCATCGCCGGCGCCCGCGCCCAAGGCGGCCAAGGCCGCGACGCCCGCGCCGGTGCCCGCCCCGCCCAACACCCGGCCCGGCGCGGCCCGCAACGACGATCGCAAGCAGTCGGCGCACAACCGCACGCAGGTCGCGGCGAAGACGCGGCCGCTGCGCGTCGAGGTGCAGCAGATCGACGCGCGCATGGAAAAGCTGGCCGCCGAGAAGGCCGACATCGAGGCGAGCATGGCCACCGGCAGGCTCTCCGGCCCCGAGATCGCCGACGCCGGCCGCCGCCTGGCCCACGTCGGCGCGGAAGTGGCCACGCTGGAGGAGCGCTGGCTGGAGCTCACCGAGCAGATCGAGGCGTTGCAGTCCGGCGGCTGAGCGATGATCGCCGGGGTGCGTCGCCGCAGTCGGGCGGCCACATCCCGTGACCTTCGTCGCAAGGCGGACACACGAAACGCTTTCAGTTTGCCGTCTGTGCGGACGACAATGCCCGCAACCCCGTCCGGCCCGAGCCCATCGATGACACGCCTGCTACGACTGCTCCCCGTCGCCCTGATCGCCGCCGTCTTGAGCGTCCAGGCGGCGGAGGAGGTGCCGCGAGGCCCCACCTACAAGATCGTCGGCCCGGACGGCAAGATCACCTTCTCCGACCGCAAGCCCACCGACGCCAACCTGCACACCCGCGAACTGGGCCAGACGGTGGTGGCGCCGCTGCTGGCGCCGGCCATTGCACCGTTCGACCTGCATCCGCAGAACTCGGTGCCGGTGGTCGCGCGGCCGTACGGCGGCGATGCGCCGCCGGCCGACATCAGCGGCAAGCCGTTCCCGCCGGGCCTGCCCGATGCGGTGCTCGACGTGCTCGTCCACCAGTTCTTCGTGCAGACGCTGGTCGAGACCTGCGACCGCGTGCAGCCCGCCTATGCCGAGCGCTACCGCGTCGGCGTGCGCAACTGGCGCGACCGCAACGCCGACATCCTCACCCGCAGCAGCCACATCCTGTTCTCGCGCTTCACCGGCGAGCAGCGCGACCTGCTGCGCGCGACCGGCCGCGCACGCCTGGCGCAGTTGATGCCGGCGCCCGAGGCCACGCAGCAGGACCGGATGGCCTGGTGCGACCGCATGAGCACCGACCTGGTTCGACACCAGTTCGAACTCGTGGGCGACCTGCGCGTCGTACCCCTCCTCTACTTCGACCCGCAGTGAACGGTCAGGCCAGGCTCGCGATCGCGCGGGCCAGGTTCGCTCGCGCGGGCGCGTCCAGGCGCTGCGCATGGCTCGTCGCCGCCTGGGTGATGATCGGCGCCGAGGCCGTGCGCCAGCCCGAGGTGCGGGCCGTCTACCAGCGCATGGTCGCCGATGAACTGGCACTGCTCACCACCCTGCTCGGCGACAGCCTGCGCGCCGCCGGCCGCGCCACCGACGTCTCCGCGCCGCTCGCCGCGGGCCTGGCGGCGCTGATCGCCGGCGCCTACCAGCTCTCGAGCGCCACCACGGACGTGATGCCGCGCGGCTACGCGGCGGAGGCCGCGACGCGCCACGCCGAACTGGCGGTCGCCGCGGCGCCCATGCGTCGCTAGGACGCCCGGGCCTGCGACATCGCCCTCTCCAGATCGCCGTGCACGCGTCGGTCGACGTCGTTGCCGCGAACCACCGCCATGGACGCCCCGTCGCCCCGGGGCGTGACCTCGGACGGCGGGCGCCGACCAGCCACGTCGCCGGGACAAGCGTGTCTCATGCGGTTTCCCTGGGCCAGGTGACCGCGGCGACGTCCCAGTGCGCGGCGCACCACGCCGCGACCGCGCCGCGCTCGTCGGCCGAATAGTGCAGCCCCAGCTTGCTGCGGCGCCACAGGACGTCGTCGGCGCTGCGCGCCCATTCGTGGTCGTGCAGGTAGCGCAGCTCGCACTC
>CAIMXF010000267.1 GCA_903845345.1 uncultured beta proteobacterium | reverse complement strand
TCGACCTCGCCGCGGCCGTTGCGCAGCTCGACGAGGATCTTGACGACGGCGATGATGTCCTCGTTGGACAGCGTCATCGCGCCTTCGGAGCCTTCGCGGCTGATGCGCGCGTTGAACTTCATGCGGCCCACGCGCGACAGGTCGTACGTGTCCTCGCTGTAGAACAGGCGGTTGAACAGCGCTTCGACGGCGTCTTCGGTCGGCGGCTCGCCGGGGCGCATCATGCGGTAGATGGCGACGCGGGCGGCCAGCTGGTCGGCCGTCTCGTCGGTGGCCAGCGTCTGGCTGATGTAGGCGCCCTGGTCGAGTTCGTTGGTGAACAGTACCGCGAGCTCCTTCACGCCGGCGACGCGCAGCTTCTTCAGCAGCGCTTCGGTCAGCTCGTCATTGGCCTTGGCGATGATCTCGCCGGTGTCGGCATCGACCATGTTGCGGGCGACGACGCGGCCGATCAGGAAGTCTTCCGGCACGGTGACGTGCGTGGTGCCCGACTGCTCGAGCTGGCGCACGTGGCGCGCGGTGATGCGCTTGTCCTTCTCGACGACGACGTTGCCGTCCTTGTCGGTGATGTCGAAGCGCGCGACTTCGCCCTTCAGGCGGTCGGCCACGAACTCCATCTGCGCGCCGGAATCCATCAGGCGGAAGGTGTCGTTCTTGAAGAAGTGCGCCAGGATCGCTTCCGGATTCAGGCCGATGGCCTTCAGCAGGATCGTGACGGGCATCTTGCGGCGACGGTCGACGCGGAAGTACAGGATGTCCTTCGGGTCGAACTCGAAGTCGAGCCAGGAGCCGCGGTACGGAATGATCCGCGCCGAGAACAGCAGCTTGCCGGACGAGTGGGTCTTGCCCTTGTCGTGTTCGAAGAACACGCCGGGGGAGCGGTGCAGCTGGCTGACGATGACGCGCTCGGTGCCATTGACGATGAACGAGCCGTAGTCGGTCATGAGCGGAACTTCGCCCATGTAGACCTCTTGCTCCTTGATCTCCTTGACGACCTTGGCCGGCGCGGACTCGCGGTCATAGATGATCATCTGCAACTTCGCGCGCACGGCGGCGGCGAACGTCAGTCCGCGCTGCTGGCATTCCCGCACGTCGAACGGCGGCTTTGCGATGTTGAATTCGATGAACTTCATCTCGACCATGCTGTTGTGCGACACGATCGGGAACGCGGACAGGAACGCCGCCTGGAGACCTTCGGGCTTGCGCTTCTGGGGAGCGACGTCCTTCTGAAGGAAAGCCACGTAGGAATCCTGCTGCATCGTCAGCAGGTAAGGGACGTTCAGAACGCTCTCGCGCTTTCCGAAATTCTTTCGGATCCGCTTGCGTTCGGTAAAGCTATAGGGGGTTGCTTGCGCCATACACACTCCGTATCGACAACGCGTTCCCTGGCCGGGGAGGCGCATCTCGTTCGGCGACTGGCATTCACCGGGCCCCCTGAAATCCGCAAAGACGCGGATTTCACCCTCCCTGGGAGGAAAGTCGACTCGGGGCGGCCCGTCGTCGACTTGGGACTGCGCCCGGTTGCTTGGTGATTGGCCACTACCAATCGCTGGCGGACAACCCCGGCATTGCACCGGAGCCCGACCAAACCTGTTCTCTGCAGTCGGATCAGAGAACACTGCAAAGCCGGCTGATGAGCAGGCTTTGCGCTGTTCTCCCCGAAGGGATTCGAGCGCTGCAGATGGGGGCGGCAAGCCGCCCCGCAAGTGCACGTTCTGGAGGGAGGGCGACTTGCGCCGCCCAAACCACGCAGATTACTTGATTTCGGCGGTAGCGCCCGCTTCGACCAGCTTCTTCAGTGCGGCTTCGGCGTCAGCCTTGGACACGGCTTCCTTGACGTTCTTCGGAGCGCCGTCGACCAGGTCCTTGGCTTCCTTCAGGCCGAGGCCCGTCAGTTCGCGCACGGCCTTGATGGTGCCGACCTTGTTGGCGCCAGCGCCGGTCAGGACAACGTTGAATTCCGTCTTCTCTTCGACGACAGCGGCCGGGCCGGCGCCGCCGCCACCGGCGACGGCGACTGCCGCGGCCGACACGCCGAACTTCGTCTCGATCGCCTTGACCAGGTCGTTGAGTTCCAGGACGGTCAGGGTGTCCAGCGTCGTGATGAAAGCGTCCTTGTCGAATGCCATTTTGATTTCCTAACTAAAACAGTGAAATGAATGTGTGTTTCGGCAAGCCTGGATCAGGCTGCCGCGGGTGCTGCGTCTGCGGCCGGAGCTTCCGGAGCCGCTTCGGCAGCCGGAGCCGCCTCCGCTGCCGGAGCTTCTTCGCCCGCACCCTTCAGCTTCGCGAGCGCGTCGATGACGCGGGCGAAACTGGCGATCGGCGATTGCAGCAGGTTGGCGATCTGCGACAGCAGGACTTCGCGCGACGGGATGTTGGCCAGAGCCTTCACACCGTCGACGTTCAGGGCCTTGCCGCCGAAGGAACCACCCTTGAGCACCAGCTTGTC
>CAIMXF010000266.1 GCA_903845345.1 uncultured beta proteobacterium | reverse complement strand
TCACTTCGACGCCGCACTTCTCGCAGATCACGCCACGGTGCTTCAGGCGCTTGTACTTGCCGCACAGGCACTCGTAGTCCTTGATGGGACCGAAGATCTTGGCGCAGAACAGACCATCACGCTCCGGCTTGAACGTCCGGTAGTTGATGGTTTCCGGCTTCTTGACTTCGCCGAAAGACCACGAACGGATCTTTTCGGGCGACGCGAGGCCGATCTTGATGGCATCGAAATGCTCATCGGGGGTGAATTGCTTGAAAAGGTCCAGCAAGCCCTTCATGCATCTCTCCTAAAAACTCGGTAACTGTCGATGATCACGAACTGAATGGGATGCCCCGCCGCGCGCTGCACGGCGGGTCGATTCACGTTCAGTTCTTTTCCAACTCGATGTCGATACCGAGCGATCGAATTTCCTTGACCAGCACGTTGAACGATTCCGGCATGCCGGCGTCGATGGCGTGTTCGCCCTTGACGATGTTCTCGTACACCTTCGTACGGCCGTTCACGTCGTCGGACTTCACGGTCAGCATTTCCTGCAGAACGTAAGCCGCGCCGTACGCTTCCAGCGCCCAGACTTCCATTTCGCCGAAGCGCTGGCCACCGAACTGCGCCTTGCCGCCCAGCGGCTGCTGAGTGACGAGCGAGTACGGGCCGGTCGAACGCGCGTGCATCTTGTCGTCCACCAGGTGATGGAGCTTGAGCACGTGCATGTAGCCGACGGTGACGGGACGCTCGAAGGCTTCGCCGGTGCGGCCGTCGTGCAGGACGCACTGGGTACGCGTGGCGGTGAGGCCCTTGCGAGCGGCGATGTCGTCGGGGTAGGCGAGGCGCAGCATGCCGCGGATCTCTTCTTCCGCGGCGCCGTCGAACACCGGCGTCGCGAACGGCACGCCCTTGGTGAGTTCGCCGGCCATGCTGATGACTTCCGTATCGGTCAGCTCGGCGATGTTCTCGCTCTTGCCGCCCGACTTGTTGTACAGCTCGTCCATGAACGCCCGGATCTCGGCGACCGCAGCCTGCTTCTGCAGCATGTCGCCGATGCGCTGGCCGATGCCCTTGCCGGCCCAGCCCAGGTGGACTTCGAGCACCTGCCCGACGTTCATCCGCGACGGGACGCCCAGCGGGTTCAGCACGATGTCGCACGGGGTGCCGTCGGCCATGTAGGGCATGTCCTCGACCGCGACGATCTTGGACACGACGCCCTTGTTGCCGTGGCGGCCGGCCATCTTGTCGCCGGGTTGCAGGCGGCGCTTGACGGCCAGGTAGACCTTGACCATCTTCAGCACGCCGGCCGGCAGCTCGTCGCCCTGCGTCAGCTTCTTGCGCTTCTCTTCGAAGGCGAGGTCGAAGCCGTGGCGCGTCTGCTCGAGCGAGTTCTTGATCGACTCGAGCTGGTTGGCGACCTCGTCTTCGGCCGGGCGGATGTCGAACCAGTGGTACTTCTCGATGCTGGCCAGGTAGGCCTTGTCGATGGCGGTGCCCTTGGCGATCTTCTGCGGACCACCGTTGGCGATGCGGCCGTTCAGCAGCTTGGCGATCCGGTCGAACGCGTCGGCTTCGACGATGCGCAGCTGGTCGTTCAGGTCGAGGCGGAAACGCTTCAGTTCATCGTCGATGATCTGTTGCGCACGCTTGTCGCGCTGGATGCCTTCGCGGGTGAACACCTGGACGTCGATGACGGTGCCGTTGGTGCCCTGGTCGACGCGCAGCGACGTGTCCTTCACGTCCGAAGCCTTCTCGCCGAAGATCGCGCGCAGCAGCTTCTCTTCCGGCGTCAGCGTGGTCTCGCCCTTGGGCGTGACCTTGCCCACGAGCACGTCGCCCGCGTTCACTTCGGCGCCGATGTAGACGATGCCCGACTCGTCCAGGCGGCCGAGTTGCTGTTCCGACAGGTTCGGGATGTCGCGCGTGATTTCTTCCGAGCCCAGCTTCGTGTCGCGCGCCATGACCACCAGTTCCTCGATGTGGATCGAGGTGTAGCGGTCTTCGGCGATGACACGTTCCGACAGCAGGATCGAGTCTTCGAAGTTGTAGCCGTTCCACGGCATGAACGCGACGAGCATGTTCTGGCCGAGCGCCAGTTCACCCAGGTCGGTCGACGCACCGTCGGCGATCACGTCGCCGGCGCCGACCTTGTCGCCGCGCTGGACGATGGGACGCTGGTGGATGTTCGTGTTCTGGTTGGAACGCTGGTACTTGATCAGGTTGTAGATGTCGACGCCGACTTCGCCGGCCACCGTTTCCGCGTCGTTGACGCGGATGACGACGCGGTTGGTGTCGATGTAGTCGACCGTGCCGCCGCGGCGCGCCGTGACGACCGTGCCCGAGTCGACTGCCGCCACGCGTTCCACGCCCGTGCCGACCAGCGCCTTTTCGGGACGCAGGACCGGGACGGCCTGGCGTTGCATGTTGGCGCCCATCAGCGCGCGGTTCGCATCGTCGTGCTCGAGGAACGGCACCAGCGAGGCGGCGACCGACACGATCTGCGTCGGGGCCACGTCCATGTACTGGATGCGCTCCGGCGAGGTCAGCACCGATTCGCCGTTTTCACGGGCCGAGACCAGCTCGTCGGTGAGGGTGCCGTTCGCGTCGAGCGAGGCGTTGGCCTGCGCGATCACGTACTTGCTTTCCTCGATGGCCGACAGGTAGTCGATCTGGTCGGTGACCTTGCTGTCGCCCACGCGGCGATACGGCGTCTCGAGGAAGCCGTAGTCGTTCAGGCGGGCATACAGGGCCAGCGAGTTGATCAGGCCGATGTTCGGGCCTTCCGGCGTCTCGATCGGGCACACGCGACCGTAGTGGGTCGGGTGCACGTCGCGGACTTCGAAGCCGGCGCGTTCGCGCGTCAGGCCACCCGGGCCGAGGGCCGACACGCGACGCTTGTGCGTGATCTCCGACAGCGGGT
>CAIMXF010000265.1 GCA_903845345.1 uncultured beta proteobacterium | reverse complement strand
GGCCAGGCGCTCGCGGCGCTGGGCGACGCTGCCGGCGCGCGCGCGGCATTCGCGCACGGCGTGCGCGGCGCGCCCGACGACGCGGTGGCGCAGCACAACTACGGCGTCTTCCTGCGCGAGCAGGGCGATCACGAGGTCGCGATCGATCACCTGCGCAACGCGATTCGACTCGACCCCGCGTTGACGGCCGCGCACGAGGCGCTGGTCGGCGCGCTCGTCGACAGCGGCCGCGCCGACGAGGCGATGCGCCACGGCGAGGCCTTCGCGGGCCCGCAGCCCGACAGCGCCGCCGCGCTCGCGATGCAGGCCTCGGCGCACTTCGCGCAGGACCGCATCGAGCAGGCCGTCGAACTCTATCGGCGCGCGACCTCGGCCAGGGGCGCCGACGCCGCGATGTTCCTCGGCTACGGCAATGCGCTGTTCGCCGCGGGCGAAGCGGCCGCGGCGACGAAGCAGTACGCGCGCGCCGTGGAACTCGATCCGCAGGACAGCCGCGCCCGCTTCTCGCTCGCGATGTCGCACCTGCACCTGATCTACGACGACGCCGGCCAGATGGAGGCCTCCCGACGCGCGTTCGCGCGCGCGCAGTCCGAGCTCGACGCCTGGCTCACGCCGGCGCGCGCCGCATCGGCCGTCTCCGCCGTGGGCATCGCCCAGCCGTTCTATCTGGCCTACCACCCGGTCGACGGGCGCGCGATGCTGGCGTCCTACGGCAAGACCGTGGCGCGCGTGATGGCCGGCGCCACGCCGCGCGCCCGCGCGGGCGCCGAGCCCGCCGGCGCGCGCAGGCTGCGCGTGGGCATCGCCACCGCGCAGGTGCGCGAGCACTCGGTGTGGAACGCGATCACGCAGGGCTGGGTGCGCCACTTCGACCGCGAGCGCATCGAGCTCACGGTGTTCAAGCTGGACCGCGCCAGCGACGACGAGACGGCGCGTGCGCGCCGCGACGCGCACGCGTTCGTCGACACGCCGACCACGCTCGCCGGTTGGGCGCAGGCCATCGCCGATGCGCGGCTCGACGTGTTGATCTATCCCGAGATCGGCATGCACCCGCTCACCACGCGCCTGGCCGCGATGCGGCTCGCGCCGGTGCAGGCGGCGGCGTGGGGCCACGCGCAGACCACCGGCCTGCCGACGATGGACCTGTTCATCTCGGCCCAGGCGCTCGAGCCCGCGGGCGGCGCCGCGCACTATTGCGAGCGGCTGCTCGCGCTGCCCCGCCTGGGCGTCTGCATCCAGCCGGTGCAGCCGACGGTGATCGCCCCCGACTTCGCCACGCTCGGCCTGAATCCCGACGAGCCGCTGCTGCTGTGCCCCGGCACGCCGTTCAAGTACACGCCGCAGGGCGACGCCGCGCTGGCGGCGATCGCCGCCGGCCTGCAGGCGCGCGGCGCAGGCCGGCTGGTGTTCTTCCGCAGCCATCGGGCGGCGATGTCGGCGCAGATCGAGCAACGCATGCGACGCAGCTTCGCGCAGGCCGGCGTCGACTACGACCGCACCATCGCCTGGGTGCCCACGCTCGATCGCGGCCGCTTCTTCGGCCTGATGCAGCGCGCGACGGCGATGCTCGACACGATCGGCTTCTCCGGCTTCAACACGGCCCTGCAGGCGCTCGAGTGCGACCTGCCCGTGGTCGCGTTCGAGGGCGAGTTCATGCGCGGCCGGCTCGCGAGCGGGCCGCTGCGCTACCTGGGCCTGGACGAGCTGGTGGCGACGACGTCCGACGACTTCGCCGGCATCGCGCTGCGGCTGGTCGAGGACGCCGCCTGGCACGCCCACCTCGAGCGCGAGATCGCCCAGCGCCGCCATGCGCTGTTCTTCGACCAGGCGCCGGTGCGCGCGCTGGAGGACGCGCTGTTCGAAGCCGCGAAGTTGGGCCCCCTCGCTCGCTAGCGCTCGCTGCCCCCGAGGGGCCCGCCGCGGCTGGCCCGGCAGAGCCGGCTCCAGCGCTCCCTTGAATTTCAGGTCACCGGATCGCTGAAGTTCGACGCGGAACTCGACCGGTTTTCCGTCCTTGTTCGAGGGGTTCGCGCGTTGCAGGTCCGGGAAACTGTGCCGAAGTGAGCCGCCGTCCTGTTGCGGCCCGGAGACTCTTCATGGCACGCATCGAACTCTCGACCCTGACCCGCACGATCACCGCCGACGTCCTGGCGCACCCGACCGATCTCGGCCCGATGCTGGCCAAGCGCCACTCGGTGTCGCGCGGCACGATGACCAAGCAGCTCAAGCGCCTGGTCGACAACGGCTGGCTGGAGCGCACCGGCCTCACCCGTCCGCACTTCAAGCCGGGCGTGCAACGCGAGGTCACCACCGAGTACACGGTCGCCGGCCTCGACGAACACACGCCCTGGCTGCGCGACGTGCATCCGGTGCTGCAGCTGAGCCCGGCGGTCGCGCGCGTCGCCCAACACGTGTTCGGCGAACTGCTCAACAACGCGATCGACCACGCGCAGGCCGCGCGGGTCACCGTGTCGGTGCGCCAGACGCCGACGCACCTGCACATCCTGATCGGCGACGACGGCCTGGGCGTGTTCAACCAGCTCGCCGCCAAGGCCGACCTGCCCGACGCCCAGCGCGCCGCGCTCGAGATCTCGAAGGGCCGCCTCACGACGCAACCCGAATGCCACGGCGGCCGCGGCCTGTTCTTCGTCGCGCGCATGGTCGACGCGATGAACCTGCAGTCGAACGGCCAGGTGCTGCAGTGGCGCAACCGCGGCGAATCGGTGCAGTTCCGCAGCCATCCGCTCAACCGCTCCGGCACCACGGTGTTCGTGAGCCTGGCGCTCGACTCGAGCGTGCGTCCGACCGACACCTACAGCGCCTTCGGCTCCGAGGACGCGCCGCTGGACTTCAGCCGCACGCAGGTGCCGCTGCGCCTGCTGACCGACAACGGCCTGACCCTCGACTCGCGCGCCCAGGCGCGCTGGGTGGTCTCGCGCCTGGAGCTGTTCGCGACGGCCGAGCTCGACTTCGACGGTGTCGACGACGTCGGCCCCAGCTTCATCGACGAGGTGTTCCGCGTCTACGCGAAGGCGCACCCCGAAGTCGCGCTGCAGCCGACCAAGGCCAGCGGGCGCATCGAGAAGCTGCTCAAGGGCGTCGTGCACTGAGCCGCCGCCGGCGCGGCATCAGCTCGTCTTGTCGAGCCACATGCCGCGATAGGCCGTCTCGAGGTGGCGCGTGAAGCGCGGCATGTCGGTCAACGGAGATGCCCGCATGCGGGGGTGCAGCGTGCGCCGCAGCGACACGAGCGCGGCGACGTCGGACGCGCGTGCGACGGCCGTGTCGACGAATTGCTCGATGGACGGTGCGATCCAGTCCTCGAGGCCCAGCTCCGCGAGAAGGCTCGCCGCACTCCGCGACACCGACCGCTCGCCCATCGCCGCAACCACGGGCACGCTCATCCACAACGCATCGAAGGTCGTCGTTCCGCCACCGTACGGGAAGGCGTCCAGCGCGATGTCGATGCGGTTGTACAGATCCATGTATTTGTCCAACAGCACGCGGGCCTGAAATTCGACGCGATCGGTGGCCACGCCCATGGCGGCGATCTCGTGCAGGATGGCCGATCGCTTACGCTCGGAATTGACGTTGGCGACGACCAGCCGCGACCCCGGCAATCTCGCCAGGAGCTCGCCCCACCGGCGAGCCATGGCCGCCGAGATCTTCAACGCCGCGTTGAACGATCCGAACGTGACGTAGCCGTTCCTCGCGACCGGCGCGCCGGGTTCGGGCCAGACCTCCAGCATCGGTCGATAGCACCATTGGCTGACGGGCAGATGGACCAGCCGCTCCGTGTGCACCGGTTGTGCGATCTCGATCGGATCGGCACGGCGATCGGACAGGCGGAAGTCCATGCGGCTCAGGCCCGAGGTGCTGAGGTAGCCGATCCACGACACCTGGACGGGCGCCGGTCGCTGGCTGAAGACGCCCAGGCGCGGCTCGCTGGTGTGGCAGACCAGGTCGACCAGCACGTCGATGCCGTCGGCGTGGATCGCGTCGGCCAGTTGCCCATCCGACATCGCCGCGCAATCTCGCCATTGATCGCTCGCCCGGCGCAAGCGAAGCGTCGCGGCGTCCTCGACGCTGCCATACGAGTAGCAGAAAACCTCGACCTGCGACCGGTCGTGCTGTTCGAGCAGCGGACTCAGGAAAAAGGTCACCGGGTGCATGCGAAAGTCGCACGAAAGATAGCCGACGCGCAGGCGCCGTTTCGGATCCCCGCGATCACGATAACGATGGAAGCGGACCGGCACTTCGCGCTCCATGTCGACGCCGTACTCCACATGTCGCCGGAACAGTTCGTCCAACGGGATGCCGTCCGCGTAAAGCATCAACATCAGCTCGAACGACCGATCGACCCACGACAGGGGATCGGCCGCGAGCAGGCGCCGAAGCGGCACCAGCGCCTCATCGGGAAATCCCAGGTCGCGCAGCAGGCGGCTATGGAGTGCCAGCGCGCCGGCATTGTCCGGCGCGCCCTCGAGCGCGTGCCGCACGGCCTCTTCCGCCGCGCTGATCATCGCCTGCCGCCGCAGCATCACGGCGAGGTTGAACCAGGCGCCGGGATCCTCGGGGCGCAGGCGCAGCGCCGCCTTCAACGACTCGATGGCCGGCCCCACCTCGCCCATCGCGTCCAGCACGTTGGATTGGACCACCAGCGCTTCCGGGAAGTCCGGCTTTGCCTGCAATGCGGTGCCGGCCAGCGATGCCGCGCGCGCATGGTCGCCGCGCACGAAGGCGAGGCGGGCGTAGTTGTAGTTGCCGAAGGGATGGTTCGGATCGATCGCCAGCAGCGCCTCGTACGCCGCGGCGGCGCCGTCGGCGTCGTCGCGCGCCGCAAGCACGATGCCCAGGTTCAGGTGGGCCCGCGCGTGGCGCGGAGCCTTCGCCACAGCGCTTCGATAGAACGCCTCGGCCTCCTGCAGGTGGCCGGCGTCCTCCTGCGCGTTGCCCGCGTCGATCAACGCGTCGGCGGCGACCGTGTCGACCGATGGGGCCGGGGGCACAGGGACGGGCGGCGGCACAGGAATCGCAAACGTCGGGGCCGCAGGGGCGGCAGGCCGATCCGTCGGGGCGGCCGTCGGCGTCGCGCGGAGCCGATTCAACAGGTTCTTGAGCATGCGGGCAAGGTCCTCGGTTTCAGCTCGTCTTCTCGATCCACATCATGCGATAGGCCGACTCGAGCGCGGAGATGGAGCGCGCCACGTCGGTCAACGGCGATGCCTGCAGGCGTGCGCGGAGCGTGCGGCGGAGCGACACGAGTGCCGCGACGTCGGACACGCGTGCGACGCCCGTGTCGACATAGTCGTCGATGGACGGCGCGATCCAGTCATCCAGCCCCAGGAACTTCAGGATGCTGGCGGCGCTCCGCGAGACCGATGTCGGGCCTGTGAGGGCGAGCACCGGTACGCCCATCCAAAGCGCGTCCAGCGTCGTGGTGCCGCCGCCGTAGGGCGCGGTGTCCAGCGCCACGTCGACGGCGGCGAACAGCTCCAGGTACTTGTCCACGTCCACGTGCGGCACGAATTCCACGCGATCGGCGCTCACGCCCGCGCTGACCAGGTCGGCGCGGATCGCCGCCCGCTTGCGCTCGGACCGGATGTCGGCCACGCGCAGGCGCGACCCGGCCAGCCGCGCCATCAGCGCGCCCCAGCGGCGCACGGTCGGGGACGTGATCTTCAATGCCGAGTTGAACGAGCCGAAGGTGACGAAGCCGTTGCGCTCGATCGGCGCCTCGACGCTCACCTGCGTCGGCAGAAGTGCGCGGTAGCACCACAAGCTGTCCGGCAGATGCACGAGGCGCTCGGTGTGGAGCGGCTGCGAGATCGCGAGCGGATCGGTGCGGGCATCGCACAGCCGGTAGTCGATGCGCGTGAGGCCGGTCGTGTTCAGGTAGCCCAGCCACGAGACCTGCACGGGCGCCGGGCGCTGGCAGAACATGCCCAGGCGCGTGTCGCGCGTGTGGCCGCTGAGGTCGACCAGCACGTCGATGCCGTCGCCATGGATCTTGTCGGCCAGCTCATCGTCGGACAGGCCCTGCGCGTCGATCCAACGGTCGCAGTGGCCGCGCGCCAGGTCGGTGAGGTGGTCGGGCGTGGCCGTCGACGAGTAGCAGAACACCTCCACGTTGCCGCGATCGTGGTGCTCCAGCACGGGCAGGATGAAGTTGGCGAGCGGGTGCACGCAGAAGAAGCCGGAAACATAGCCGACGCGTAACCGCCGTCGCGGATCGCGATCGCGCGGTGCATGCGCGAAGCGTACCGGGATGGCCGACTCCATCCGGCGGCCGAGCTCGAGGTGGCGTTCGAACAGGGCGTTTGGCGCGATGCCGTCCACCATGCTGAGCAGCAGCAATTCGTTGGCGCGGAACAGGCGCGACTCCGGCGCGGCCGCAACAGCCGCCTCGATGAACGCCAGCGCCTCGTCCGCGAACCCGTGTTCGCACAGCACCCGGCTCAGCAGCGCCAGGATCTCGGGATCTCGCGGCCCGATGCGAAGGGCCTCGCGCACGGCGGCCTCCGCGTCGTCGATGCGACGCGCCTTGAGCAGCAGCAGCGCCTGGTTCACGAGGAGGCCGGGGTTGTCGGGCTGCAACCGGCGCGCGGCCTCGATCGCCGCCATCGCCGCGTCGAGAT
>CAIMXF010000264.1 GCA_903845345.1 uncultured beta proteobacterium | reverse complement strand
GGGGATGGCGTAGGTATCGCCCGGCCGCAGCACGCCTTGCGCCACGAGCAGCCGCTCGGCTTCAGCCAGCGCCTGGTCCCGATCGTCGAAGGACGGCATCAGCACCGGACGCACATTGCGGTACAGCGCCATGCGCGACTGCGTGAAGCGCTGCGTGGTCAGCGCGAAGATGGGCACATGCGTGCGGTGCCGGCTCATCCAGAGCGCCGTCGAGCCGCTCTCGGTCAGCGCCACGATCGCCTTGCAGCCGAGGTGCTGCGCGGTGAACAGCGCGCCCATCGCGATCGACTGGTCGATGCGGCCGAACTTCTTGTTCAGGAAGCTCGCCTCGATGGATTGCACGTCGTCGGCGCGCTCGGCCTCCAGCGCGATCGCGGCCATGGTCTCGACCGTCTCGACCGGATAGCGGCCCGCGGCGGTCTCGGCGCTGAGCATCACGGCGTCGGTGCCGTCCAGCACCGCGTTGGCCACGTCGCTCACCTCGGCGCGCGTGGGCACCGGGGCCAGGATCATGCTCTCCATCATCTGCGTGGCGGTGATGACGACCTTGTCCATCTCGCGCGCCATGCGGATCATCCGCTTCTGCAGCGCCGGCACCGATGCGTTGCCCACCTCCACCGCGAGGTCGCCGCGCGCCACCATGATGCCGTCGCTGGCCTTCAGGATGGACTCGAGGTTGGGGATCGCCTCGGTGCGCTCGATCTTGGCGATCATCGCCGGCTTGTGGCGTTGCGACTCGCCCGCCACGTTGGCCAGCTGGCGCGCCATCTCCATGTCGGTGGCGTTCTTCGGGAAGCTCACCGCGAGGTAGTCGCAGCGGAAGCTGGCGGCGGTGCGGATGTCGTCCATGTCCTTGGCCGTCAACGCCGGCGCGGTGAGGCCGCCGCCCTGCTTGTTGATGCCCTTGTTGTTGGACAGCTCGCCCTCGACCTTGACGATCGTGTGCACCTTGTCGCCCTTGACCTCCTCGACCGTCAGCACGATCAGGCCGTCGTTGAGCAGCAGCGTGTCGCCGGGCTTGACGTCGCGCGGCAGCTCCTTGTAGTCGAGGCCCACGCCGTCGATGTCGCCGGGCTCGGTGCGCGAGGCGTCGAGCACGAAGCGCTCGCCCTTGACGAGCATCACCTTGCCGTCGACGAACTTGCCGACGCGGATCTTCGGACCCTGCAGGTCGGCCATCAGCGCGACGGTGCGGCCGACGCGATCGGCGATCTCGCGCACCATGTTCGCGCGTTCGATGTGGTCCTGCGCCTTGCCGTGGCTGAAGTTGAGCCGCACCACGTCGACGCCGGCGCGGATCAGACGTTCGAGCACCTCCGGATCGCTGGTGGCGGGGCCGAGGGTGGCGACGATCTTGGTACCACGGGTCATGACGAGCTGTCTCCTGGGCGCTGGAGCGCCGCTGCGATGAGTAACTGGATAACGCGATTATGGGCGCGCCCCACCGGCCATGGTTACATCGTGATTACTGCATCGCGATCAGGGATGCGAGGCCGAGGGAACGCCGCCGGCAGCGCCACCCAGGCCCTCTTCAAGCGAGGGTCGCCCCCGAGCCGCATCGGGCTCCCGGGGGCAGCGACCTTCAGGGAGCGCGGGGGCCGTCGGTACTGCGTCGTTCCAGGATCTCGAAGGCCGGCAGCTTCTTGCCCTCGAGTATCTCCAGGAACGCGCCGCCGCCGGTGGAGATGTAGCCGACGTCCTTCTCGATGCCGTACTTGGCGATCGCGGCCAGCGTGTCGCCGCCGCCGGCGATGCTGAACGCCGGGCTCGCGGCGATGGCGCGCGCCAGCGTCTCGGTGCCGTGCGCGAAGGCGTCGAACTCGAACACGCCCACCGGGCCGTTCCAGACGATGGTGCCGGCCGCCTTCAACTGCCCGGCCAGCCTGGCGGCCGTCTCGGGGCCGATGTCCAGGATCAGGTCGTCGTCGGCGACGTCGGTGGCGGCCTTGACCGTCGCTTCGGCGTCGGCGGCGAACTTCTTCGCGACGACCACGTCGGTCGGGATCGGCACCGCCGCGCCGCGCGCCTCCATAGCCTCGATGACGGCCCTGGCGTCGGCGACGAGATCGGGCTCGGCCAGGCTCTTGCCGATCTTCAGGCCCGAGGCCAGCATGAACGTGTTGGCGATGCCGCCGCCCACGATCAGCCCGTCGACCTTGGCCGACAGTGCCTGCAGGATGGTCAGCTTGGTCGAGACCTTGCTGCCCGCGACGATCGCCACCAGCGGCCGCTTCGGGCTCGCGAGCGCCTTCGTGATGGCGTCGATCTCGGCGGCCAGCAGCGGTCCGGCGCACGCGATCGGCGCGTACTCGGCGATGCCGTAGGTCGACGCCTCGGCGCGGTGGGCGGTGCCGAACGCGTCGTTGACGAAGATGTCGCACAGCGCGGCCATCTTCTTCGCGAGCTCGGGGTTGTTCTTCTTCTCGCCCTTGTTGACGCGCACGTTCTCGAGCAGCACGACGCTGCCCGGCGCCACGTCGACGCCGTCGACCCAGCCCGCCACCAGCGGCACGTCGCGGCCCAGCAGCTCGGACAGTCGCCTGGCGACCGGCGCGAGCGAATCCTCGGGCTTGAATTCGCCTTCGGTCGGACGGCCGAGGTGGCTCGTCACCATCACCGCGGCGCCGGCGTCCAGCGCCATGCGGATGCACGGCACCGAGGCGCGCACGCGGGTGTCCTCGGTGATGTTGCCGGCGTCGTCCTGCGGCACGTTGAGGTCGGCGCGGATGAACACGCGCTTGCCGGCGGCTTGGCCCGCGGCGACGAGGTCGGAGAAACGGATCACTTTCATGGCATTCACGCAGTCAGAAAAAAGAGGTTATGGATCACCAGCCCAGGCCCAGCCGCAATGACAGCAGCACCGCCGACCCCGCGAGTATCGTCCCGAGCAGGTTGCGCGTGGTGGCGTAGACCAGGACGCCGGCCGCGGTCGCGTAGATGCGGCCGTCCTTCCAGGTGGCGATGAGGTGGT
>CAIMXF010000263.1 GCA_903845345.1 uncultured beta proteobacterium | reverse complement strand
GCAACGTCGTCGATGACGGGGTCCGTGCGCGTAAGATGATCGGCGACCTGGCTTCGCGCTTCTTCGCTGCCCCATCCGATGACCTCCGTGAAAACAACCGGCTTGGGGCCGAGGCATCCGGGATGAACCGCCAGCGGTGGCTGCGGCACGGCGCGAAGGCGCTGCACGAGATCGCGGCGATCTGCTTCGGAGGCGGCCTGGCCGCGTGCCTCGTCATCAACCTTCAGGCCAACCGCGCGTCGAGCGCGGAGTTCGCCGCCGCGCGGCACATGTTCGCGGCGATCTCCCAGTACATCCTGTTTCCGTCGATGGCCATCGTCGTCATGAGCGGCATGATCGCGTTGATCGCCACGAACGCCTACATCAACGCCAGTTGGGCCTGGCTCAAGGCGTTGCTGGGCCTGAGCGTGTTCGAAGCCACGCTGACGATCGTCGGGTCCGGCCGCCGACAGGCCGAACTGCTGGCGTCGACCGCGGATCCCACCATGCTCGACGCACTGCTGCGCTCCGAACGCAACACGATCGCGTTGCTGATCGTGCTCAGCATCGCGAACGTCGTGCTGGCGGTGTGGAGGCCGCGGTGGAGCGTCAAGGTCGACTGAACCTTGGACAACGCGTTGGACTTCCTGAGCAGCAGCGCGACTCGGAACCTGCCCGTTGGCCGCACGCGGTCACGGCTGCCATGCGACCGATCCCTGCATGCTTCAGGTCTGCCCATGCTCAGGGTCGCTGCGCCGCAGCATGTAGATGCAGATCACCATGATCATGATCAGCCCGCCCAGTACCGTCAGCTCCAGCATGGTGGAGTTGAGGAGGGCCGAGGCATCCGGGTTCCACTTGCCGGGCTCATGGGCCTGAGTGGTCTCGAGGGTGATCACCAGGACGCGGCGTATGCACGCGATCAGCCCGACGATGAGGAATGGCTCGCACACAAGCTTGCCGGAGCGAAACGACACCCGGACCGTGTGCATCACCTCGACGACCATCAGCACGAACAGCAGGCGATCGACAGCCAGTACCAGCGGCCCGGTCTCGCCCTGGCCACGGATCGCACCCCAGAGCGAGACTGCCGCCCCGCCAACGCCGATCAGCACGGCGACTGCCAGCATGACGCCCAGCACCACATAGGCCAGCACTTCCACGGTGAGAAATGCCCCGCTCGCCGCTGCGCCCAGGCGGTTCACCTCGCGTTGGTCCACGCCCTTGCTCTCCATTGCCGCTCCCAGGTTTCAGCCGGAGACCCTAGCCTACCGGAAAGCAGACGGTCGCGACCGTCCGGTCGTGGCCGACCGAGTCCTCACCGAGCGGCTGGCGGAGGAGAGCAGGGCGCTTATGGCGAATACGGACGAAGGCCGGCTTCGGTTTTCATGTCCCCGCCATCGACGGCGTCTACCGATCTCCGGCCGCGACGTCTGGCGAAATGTCGCGATACTCGCCCCATCGTTCCGCAAGAAGCCGTGCCCTCGGTCGAGTGCGCTTGATCGCTTGGCTTCACCACGCGCATCGATCGCTCTGATCGTTTGGTTCCCGCGGCTTCTCGAAGCGCGAGGGACTCTGAAAGGGAGACATGTGACCCGTATGATCGTCGTCCTCTGTGTTCTGTCCGTCACCTTGCTCGCATGGCTTCTCTGGACGCCTGATCGCGATCTCGGCCAGCTCGAGGCGAAATACCTCGCTTCCCCGGACGACATGAG
>CAIMXF010000262.1 GCA_903845345.1 uncultured beta proteobacterium | reverse complement strand
CGGACGGTGGCATTGAGCGCGTCGGCGACGGCCTTGATGACCAGGTCGCCGGCGACATGGCCGTGGTGGTCGTTGATGCGCTTGAAGTGGTCGATGTCCAGCATCAGCAGCAGCGCCGGCTCGCCGGAGCGCGCGACGCGGTCCGATTCGCGGGCGATCGCGTTCTCGAAGTTGCGGCGGTTCGCGAGGCCCGTCAGGCCGTCGCGGCTGGACAGGTCGCACAACGCGTCGATCAGCGACTGCAGCCACGGCGTGCTGCCTTCGACGCCCGCGGGCACCTGCTGCCCGGACTGCGACAGCAGCGACAGCGCCTGCTCCAGGCGCAACGCGTCCGCAGCAGTGGGTTGCAGGAATTGGGGCTTCGAGTTCACTTCGATCGGATTCTCAGGAAAGACATGCAAGCGGTGTGAGTAGACGCTTTTTCGCTTGAAGCCGAGTCTACAGCCGCCCTCACGGACGGCGGAATCGCGAAAAGAACCGCATTTCGGGCCCAACTTCAGGCGCCAGGAAGGCCCAAGAGTCTTGAGACTGGCCGGCAACGACCGATAACCCCATACCGGACCCTCGGTTCACGGGCACCCCTACAAGACGATGAGCACCGACCTCGCATTCGACAACGCCGACGCTGCCAGCCACGAATTCACGTTCAGCAACGCGGATTTCCAGCGCGTGCAGAAGCTGATCTACCAGCGCGCGGGCATCAGCCTGCACGACGGCAAGCGGGCCATGGTCTACAGCCGGCTGTCGCGCCGCCTGCGCGAGACCGGCGACCGCAGCTTCGCGGACTACCTGAACGGCCTCGAGCGGGCCAGCGGTGCCGCGAGCGAGCACGAATGGCAGGAGTTCATCAACTGCCTGACGACCAACCTCACCTCGTTCTTCCGCGAGGAACACCATTTCCACGCGCTGGCCGAGGCGCTCAAGACGATGGCGGGCCGACCGATCCGCCTGTGGTGCAACGCGGCGTCCACCGGCGAGGAGCCGTACTCGATCGCGATGACGCTGCTCGAGGGCGGCTGTGGCAACGCCAGGCTGCTGGCCACCGACATCGACACCAAGGTGCTCGCCACCGCGCAGCGCGGCGTGTACGCGGCCGACTCGCGCGGCCTGTCGCCGCAGCGCCTGCAGAAACACATGATGCGCGGCACCGGCGCCAACACCGGCTTCATGCGCGTCAGGCCCGAACTCCAGAAGATGATCGAGTTCCGCACGTTCAACCTGATGGCCACGCAATGGTCGCTGGGCGAGCCGTTCGACATGGTCTTCTGCCGCAACGTGATGATCTATTTCGACCATGAGACGCAGCGCAAGGTGCTCGAACGCATCCACGCCGTGATGAAGCCCGGCAGCCTGCTGTTCGTCGGCCACTCCGAGAACTTCACCGACTCGCGGGACCTGTTCGTCCTGCAAGGCAAGACCATCTACAAGCGCGTCTGACGCCCGCGCCACCCCGCACGGCAGACCGCCCGGAATTCATCAAACCCCTCAGGCTCCGCACATGGCTTCCCTCCAACCCACGCCTTCTCCCGCCGGCGCGCGCCCGCCCCTGATGCGCGCGACCTCGGGCCCCGGCTCGCGCCTCGAGAAGCTGAAGTCCGTCTCGCGCAAGCCCGGCGAAGCGTCGTTCTTCTTCTACGACGCGCACTTCCAGAACGAGGCGGTGAAGGTGCTGCCGGGCGAGTACTACGTCGACAACGAGGAGCTGCTGGTCATGACCACGCTCGGGTCGTGCATCGCCGCGTGCCTGTACGACCGCCAGGCCAGGATCGGCGGCATGAACCACTTCATGCTGCCCGAAGGCGCCGGCGACTCGGGCCGCTACGGCTCGTACGCGATGGAACTGCTGATCAACGAGATGATGAAGCGCGGCGCGACCCGGCTCACGATGGAGGCCAAGGTGTTCGGCGGCGGCGCGGTCATCGCCGGCATGAACAGCATCAACGTCGGCGAGCGCAACACGAAGTTCGTCATGGAATTCCTGGCGATGGAACGCATCCCGGTCGTCTCCAAGGACGTGCTGGAGGTCTATCCGCGCAAGGTCTGCTTCCTGCCGGCCAGCGGCAAGGCCATGGTCAAGCGCCTCGCGCCGACCAACGCCGAGGCGCTGGTCCAACAGGATCGCATCGCCCAGCAGAAGGCTGCACCGGCCTCGACGGGCGGCGGCTCGGTCGACCTGTTCTGACCGAAGAAGGCAGGGACAACACAATGCCAATCACCAAGACCCGGGTGGTCGTCGTCGACGACTCCGCGCTCGTGCGCAGCCTGCTCACCGAGATCATCAACCGCCAGTCCGACATGGAATGCGTCGGCTCGGCCAGCGACCCGTTCGCGGCGCGCGAGATGATCCGCAACCTCAACCCCGACGTCATCACACTGGACGTGGAGATGCCGCGCATGGACGGCATCGACTTCCTGTCGAAGCTGATGCGCCTGCGGCCGATGCCCGTCGTGATGGTGTCGACGCTGACCGAACGCGGCGCGGAAGTGACGCTGAAGGCGCTGGAGCTCGGCGCGATCGACTTCGTGGCCAAGCCCAAGATCGGCGTCGCCGACGGCCTGAAGCAACTGGCCGACGAGATCACCGAGAAGGTGCGCACGGCCTCCAAGGCGCGCGTGTCCAAGCCGCATGCGCCGCCCGTCACCAGCACCGTCGCGGGCGCCGCGCTGCCGCCCAGGGCGGCGCCGCAATCGATCGGCCGACTGTCCACCGAGAAGCTGATCTTCATCGGCGCGTCCACCGGCGGCACCGAGGCCACCAAGGAAGTGCTGATGAACCTTCCGCCCGATTCGCCGGCGGTCGTCATCACCCAGCACATGCCGCCGGGCTTCACCAAGTCGTACGCCAACCGGCTCGACGGGCTGTGCAAGATCCGCGTCAAGGAAGCGGTCGACGGCGAGCGCGTGCTCCCCGGCCACGCCTACATCGCCCCGGGCGGCTTCCACCTGAGCGTGGAGCGCTCCGGCGCCAACTACATCGCCCGCGTCAGCGACGGCGAGCCGGTGAACCGCCACAAGCCGTCCGTGGAAGTGCTGTTCGAATCGGCGGCCCGCGTCGTCGGCCAGAACGCGCTGGGCATCATGCTCACCGGCATGGGCGCCGACGGCGCCAGGGCCATGCGCACGATGAAGGACGCCGGCAGCTACAACGTGTGCCAGGACGAGGCGACCTGCGTCGTGTTCGGCATGCCGCGCGAGGCGATCGCCCACGGCGCGGCCAACGAGGTGCTGCCGCTGAACAAGATCGCGCAGCACGTCATCGACCGGCTGCGCAGCACCTCGGGCTTGTCGATGAACCGCGTCTGAGGAAGGTGCGCAGCGCAAACGAGGGGGCCTCCGGGCCCCTTCGTCGTTCCTGCAACTGAATCGCGCCGCGACGGACGCCCGCTCGCGCGGACGCCCGTGCACGACGACTTCCGCTCAGCGCGACGCGCTCAGCACGACGTCGGGGCGTTCGGCCGAGGCCTTCGCCAGTTCGTCGGCCGACGCCTTGGCGGCGGCGACCTGCTTCTGGCACGTCACGGCGGCACGCCACGTGTCGAGCGAGCCCCGCACGTCCTGCATGTCGATGCCGGTGACGACGGTGCGCGAGCGCACGTAGCCGCGCAGCGCGTCCATGCTCTCGTCGGCACGCTCGACGATGCTGCGCTGCGTGCCGGTGACGGAGCCGCAGCTCGTCGCGGCGGGATCGGCCCACGCGGTGCCGCACGCGGATGCCGCGACCGCGACGAGGGACAGGGCCAGCTTGTGATGGATTGCGTTCATGATGACTCCGGGATTTGATTGACGTCGGGAGTCGAATCGCCTTGGACATCCTGTCGTCGGCGTTGATCGACGACGTCAGGTTGCGCCCGGCACGCCGCGCCGAACAGCGCGATTCGGCGAACGCCGCGATCCGCCGTCCGAAGCCGTCGAAATCGCCCGCGAACGCGCCGCGCACCGGCTCACATCTGCTTGAACAGGCGCTCGTGGACCTCGCTCACCGCGAGCTTGTCGGCGCGCGATTTCAACCGCACCGACAGCCGGCCGCGCAGGTCGCGCGAGACGCCGGCGATGGCATTGGCGTTGACGATGGTGGAGCGGTGGATCATCCAGAAGCAGGCCGGATCGAGCTGTTCGAGCAGGTCCTTCAACGCGAGCCGGATCAGGCATTCGCCGGTCTCGGTGATCACCCGCGTGTAGCCCGCGTCGGCCTGGAAATAGCAGATCTCGTCGACCGTGATGAGCCGCACGTCGGCGCCCACGGAGGCGTTGACCCAGCGCAGGTAGTCGCGCTGCGGCGCACGCCGGGCCATCTCCTGCAGCAGGCTTTCCAGCTCGGGCGGGCGCGAGCCGAGGCGCTGCTTCACGCGTTCGAGCGTGAGCCCGAGCCGCGCCTCGTCGTAGGGCTTGAGGACATAGTCGATCGCGCCCTGCTCGAACGCGGCGACCGCGTGCGCGTCGAAGGCCGTGATGAAGGCGACGTGGCTGACGCCGCTGGCACGCCGCGCGACATCCAGCCCGGTCATGCCGGGCATCTCGATGTCGAGGAACACCACGTCGGGCCGGTGGCGCTCCATCAACGCGACGGCCTCGAGGCCGTTCTGCGCCTCGGCGCAGACGTGCAGCTCGGGCCACAGGTGGCCCAGGCGTGCGCGCAGCTCCACGCGCAGCACGGCCTCGTCCTCGGCGATCAGGGCGGTGGGAACCGGCACGAGCTCAGGCCTTGGCCGGCGGCGGCGATTTCAGCTCGACGATCAGCGCACGCGCCTCCCTGCCGCTGAGGTTCTCGGTCTCGTGCGTGACGGCCGGAGACCAGAACACGAAGCCGGCCTTGCAGTCGCGCATGTAGTCCTTGCCATCGATCGTCTCGCGCGCGCGGCAATCGGTGATGGACACCGTCAGATGCGCCGGATGAGAATGCACGCCGCTGCCGCAGACGCCCATGCCGGGGCGGCTGACGAAGTCGAGCACGCGCATCTGATCGTTGTCCAGGCTGACGCGGTAGGCCTGCGGCTGCACCTGCGCGGCGTCCTGCGCGCAGGCCGAGCCGGCCAGCGCCAGCCACGGCAGCATGGCGAGCAGGCGGCGGCGCTGCGCGTCGTCGACGCTGTCGTCCTTCATGGAATCGCTCATTCGAATCTCCCTTGCAGTTGAAGAAATGACGCTTCAGGCAGCGCCTGGCAGGTACGCCGGATTGACGAATTCGAAGACCTTCGTCGCCGGCCGCGACGCCGCGCCAGGCGCGAGTGCGTCGTTGGCTTGCGGCGCGGCGCGCAACTCCCCGCGCGCGCCGCCCTCGCATCGGGTGATCGCCATGACGCCGCCGGACTCGCCCTCCGGCGAACGCGTAAAGCGATCGAGCATGTCGATCAGCTGCAGCGGCGGGAACATCAGCGGCCCGACATCGTCGGCGGCCTCGACCTGCCAGGCGCCGCGGCGCGGATAGAGCTCGACGCGCAGGCGCAGGTAGATGCGGGTCAGCTCCAGTTCGGCCGCCACGGTCGACGTCGTCTCGCGCAGGCTGGGCATGGCGGTGCGCAGGAAGCTGACGAGGCAGTCCAGCAGCCGATCCGCGGACGATAGCCCGGCGACGTAGCGGCGCATCACCTCGGCCAGCGCGTCGTACAGCACTTCCGTGTTGACGCTGCCCTGCAGCTCCTTGAGCCGGATCTCGGCCACCAGCGCCTCGGTCAGGCCGCGGTCGATCTCGGCCTGGTTGAGCAGGCGGCTCATGCGGGCGGCGCGGCTCGTCACGATGCAGCCCAGCAGCAGCAGGCCGCCGTAGAACATGCCGCTCCAGAGGTCGTAGCAGAAGACCGCCAGCGGCTGCCGCCGGAAGGCCCAGAGCTGGCTGTGGGGATCGACCACGGTGATCCACACCATCGAGCTGCCCGAGATCAGCAACAGGACGGACAGGGCGATCGCGGCGAGCGGGAGTCCGCTGAAACGCCGTTCGACCCGCAGCGCGACGTACGCGACGAGGATGCTCTTCGCGCACCAGTACGGCAGCAACGCGACGATGAACATCCACCGATCCGTGGCGACCACGCCCAGCGGCGTGGCCATGCTCTCCATCGCCGTGGTCGCCACCCCCCACAGGCCGCCGAACTGGAGCGCGCGCCAGGCGTCGCCGGCCGCGCCGTCGTGGGCCAGGCGGCCCGAAAACAGGAATCGCGGCGTCATGCCGAGGCCCTCTGCCAAGGCACGACCACGGTCAGCAACGCGCCAGCGGGTTCGTTGGCGCGGATCCGCAGCGCGCCCTTCGCGCCGTGCAGCGTGCGCAGCCGCGCCCGCACGTTGGCCAGGCCGATGCCCGCGCCGCCCGGCCCGACGAAGCCGACGCCGTCGTCAGCCACGCTGACCTCCAGCGAGTCGCCGTTGCGGCGCGCGCTCACCCGCACCGTGCCGCCTTCGGGCTTGGGCGACAGGCCGTGCTTGACGGCGTTCTCGACCAGCGTGGCCACGGCCAGCGAAGGAATCGCACACCGCAGCAATTCGTCGGGCACGTCGATCGAGACGGCGATGCGCCCGGACATGCGCATCTCGACGACGCCCAGGTAGGCGCGGATGACGCCGATCTCGGCCTCGAGCGTTGAGCCCCCGGGGGATGCCGAGCTGCCGGTCGAGCGCAGGTAGTCGATCAGGTGCGTCAGCAGGCGCTGGCCCTGGTCCGGGTCGGTGCCGCGCAGGCTGCGCACCGTCGCCAGCGTGTTGAACAGGAAGTGCGGCTCGATCTGGCTGCGCAGGGCCTGCAGCTTCAGCTGCGTCAGCTGCTGCTGCATGCGGACGTGGCGCAAGCGCAGGGCCTGCGCCGCGTCGCGCGCCGCCACGCCGCGTCGCCACAGGTAGAACATGGCCGCCACGGACGACGACATCACCGCCCAGGTGAGCAGCCGCGTGGCCGGGCCGCGGTCGCCGAAACCCGACTGTTCGGTGACGAGCGTCTCCGCCGCCCAGGCCGCCACCGCGATGGCGCCGGACAGCAGCGCCGCCCGCACGCCCAACGACCGCGTGGGCAGCGCCCAGGCACCTAGCAGCGCGGCCGCGATGGCCAGCGACACCTCCACCCGGCACAACGCCAGCTCCAGCCACGCCTGCAGCACTTCGTCCCACGGCCAGTTGCGCCACACGAAGGGCTGGAACAGGAACTGCGCCGACATCGCCAGCGCGATGGACACGGCGCACAGCAGCACGGTGGCCACGCGCGGCCGCCACGCCACCGCCTCGCCGCGCAGTGGCGCGGCGCCGCCGACGTCCGCCTGCTCCGCCATCGCGCGACCTCCCTGCGGCCCTGCGGACCGAGAGGCGCATCGTAGCGGCGGCATCCGCCAGCGTCCAGGCCGGATCGCGCACGGCGTCACCCGTCGATCGTCCCGGCGCGGCACGCACGCGGCGCCCCGGCAGGACATGGCGATGGCCACGAGGAAAACCGGCAGCAGGCGGCACGCTTCATTCGAGGACTCTTTCCGGGACGCACCGGCAGTCGGCGCGGGGAACGCGAGCATGAGCGAGCGGCCGCGCCGACGGCAAGCGCGATTCGGCGAACGCGGCCAGGCGGCGATGAACGCGGCTTTTCGGGCGATGAATCCGGAAAATCGGCGCCCGCGCCGGGGCACGGCGACGCCTGCACCCATCGCTCCGGCCCGCGCCAGGTGTCATCATTCGGGCATGACCGAACACGAACCCTGGATCACCTGGGAAGAATCCGGCGGCGCGCAGCGCGCGCGCTGGCGCTCCGAGTCGCAGGCGAT
>CAIMXF010000261.1 GCA_903845345.1 uncultured beta proteobacterium | reverse complement strand
CCTCGCGGGAATGGTCATGCTCACGCGCGTGAGCATCAAGGTTCGCCTGGCCTGGTCCACCGTCGCCCAGATGGGGTTCATGGTGCTCGAATGCGGCCTCGGCCTCTACACCCTGGCGATGCTCCACCTGATCGGGCATTCGTTGTACAAGGCTCATGCCTTCCTGTCGTCGTCGACCGCCGTGCAACAGACGACGCTGCGGATCATGCGCGGCCATTCCGCGCCATCGCTGCCCAGCATGGTCGTGGCGCCGCCGCTCGCGTGCGCCATCGTCCTGCTCGGCCAGCATGCCGCGGCCGACGCAGCCTGGCCAAGCTGGTGGACGGGTGTCCTCGCATTGGCGTGGGCACCGTTGCTGTGGCGGCCGTTCCGAATCACACGGTCGAATTGGCCAAGCCTGCTGCCCGGGCCGGCAATCGTTGCGACGCTGACGGCTGCGGCGATGCTTCTGCACCGCCTGCCCCTGGGCGTCATCGACGCGCCCGACGCCCGCGCCGGCACGGTGGCCCTGTGCGCCATGACCCTGCACTATGTCTTCCTCGTCGTCTTGAACTGGCGCGCCGAAGCACTCTCGGCCTGGCGGCGCCGGGCCTATGCGGGCTTCTATCTCGACGAGTTCTTCACGCAGGCAGCGCTCAGGCTGTGGCCCGCCGGTTGGACGCCTGCCTCGAATCCAGCCTCCCCTCGCATCGGCGCCGCAGGGTAATTGCGAGCGCCTCGCTGATCCGCAGAAAGCCACACCATCGATGTCCGACGTCTTGCACTCCCCGACCGGCTTCCGACTGCCCTTGATGGAGGAACCCGGTTTTCCTTCGGATCGCTCCGTCGACGCGCTCGACCGTCGAATGGACGCCGCCTGCGAACGTGCGTGCGCGGCGATCGCGCCGAGCTGGCCGCTGGACCGTGCCATTGCGGTCAATCCCCATTGGTGCCGCATCGAACGACCCGTGCGCGAGGTGGCGGCGCGCATGGCGCTGCTGGGCGGCATCCGCGTCTTCCCGGCACGCAGCGAAACGGCGCGCGCCTTCCATGAAGGCCGTGTCACTCCGGACGACCTGGAGCAGGCGCTCGCGCTGCTCCCCGCAGCGCCTTCGGTCGATCGCTGCATCGCTGCGATGGCCGAAGGAGGCCTGCCCGGACGTCTTCCCCTGTTGATCGATGTCCTGGACGACGATCCCCACCGGCACCGGCGATTGTCGTGGCGGCAAGCCATCACGCACCAGGTCAGCCAGACCTGCGCTGCGTATTTCGATGAACACCAGGCCGACTGGCAGCCGTCGCGCGAGGGCGGCCTGTTCGCCTTCTGGCGCGACACGCTCCTCCATGACCACGGGATCGGAACCCTCATGGGCCTGCCCGACCTGTCGCGCCGACTGCACAGGCTGCCCGACACCCCGGCGCAGGCCGAGCGCTGGCTTCTGAAGCGTCTGGACCTTCCCGAAGCTGCCTGGGCGGACTACCTCGAGGCCGTGCTGCTGACGGTCAACGGCTGGGCATCCTGGTGCGCCTACCTGGGCTGGCAGGCAAGGCAGGCCGGACAGCACGATCCTCATCTGCGCGAACTGCTGGCGATCAGGCTGGCGTGGGCGGCGATCCTGCTGGAGAACGGCGACGATGCGCGTGCCCGGCGCGCCTTCTCGGCGTTGCGTGCGGATTGGCAAGATGCGCCACGGCGGTTCGAACTTGCTGAAGAAGCGCTGATGGTGGATGAGGCGTGGCAGCTGGCGCGCGAGCTCGGCCATCAGCGCCAGCTGTTGCGACGACTGTCCTTTCCGGCGCCCTCGCGGCAGTCAGGCATCGATTCCTGCGAGGTCGAGGCCCAGGCCGTGTTCTGCATCGATGTGCGCAGCGAGCCGCTGCGCCGGGCGCTGGAGTCGGTGGCCCCGGGCATCCAGACGATCGGCTTTGCCGGATTCTTCGGGGTGCCGCTGGCCTACACGCCCTTGGGAACCAGCGCGCGCAGGCCGCAGGTGCACGGCCTGCTGGTTCCGAGCGTGGAGGCATCCGACCGCATCGAACCGCATCGATCCGGTGCGCGTCCGACGAACGAAGGCGCCCTTCGAGCCGGCGCGATCGCGTCGCGCCAGCGGCGATTTGCATGGGGCACGCAATGGGCGGCGGCCGGTCGTTGGCCGCAGTCCGCATTCTCCTTCGTCGAAGCGGCGGGCCCGTCCTACCTCGGCAAGCTGGTGCAATGGTTGCGTCCTGCAGGCAGCGGTCGTCGTTCGGACGACCAGGCGGGCTTGTCGGTGCGCTATCGCCGCGTGTGCCGGCCGACTCTGCACGACGTCGACTTGCCAGGCAGAGTGGCGATCGCCGCACGCGTGCTGCGCACCATGGGCCTGGATCGACGACTCGCACCGCTCGTGCTGCTCGTGGGGCACGGCAGCCAGAGCGCGAACAATGCCCACGCCGCAGCGCTGGAATGCGGGGCCTGCTGCGGACAGACCGGCGAGGTGAACGCGCGCGTGCTCGCCGAACTCCTCAACGATGCAGAGGTGCGGCTCGGACTGCGGGCCGACGGTATCGCCATTGCGGAACGGACGGTCTTCGTTGCCGCGCTCCACAACACGACCACCGACGAGATCGAGGGGTTCGACCTCGACACCCTGCCCGCGCACGCACAGGGCCGATGGGCAAGGCTGCGAACAGCGTTGGCGCACGCTGGCGACCAGGTACGACGCGAGCGGGCCGAACGGCTCGGACTCGATCCGCGCGCCACGGCCCAACGCCTGCTGGCGGCACTTCGGCGCAGAGGCAACGACGGCGCCCAGACGCGGCCCGAGTGGGGGCTTGCAGGCAATGCATCGTTCGTCATGGCGCCGCGTCACCGCACCTTGGGAAGCGTGCTGGAGGGACGCACGTTCCTGCACGACTACGACGCCGCGCGCGACCCGGACGGCAGCGTCCTGGAACTGCTGATGACAGCGCCGATGCTGGTGACGCACTGGATCAACTGGCAGTACAACGCGTCGACCTGCGACCCGTCGCACCTGGGCAGCGGCAACAAGCTCTTGCACAACGTCGTCGGCGGCCGCATCGGCGTTTTCGAGGGCAACGGAGGCGACCTGCGCATCGGCCTGTCGCGCCAATCGCTCGACGACGGCGTGGGCTGGGCGCATGAACCCCTGCGCCTGTCCGTGGTCATCGACGCGCCCACGCAGGCGATCGATCGGGTGATCGAACGCAGCGAAGTCGTGCGCCACCTGGTGGCCAATGGCTGGCTGCATCTCCTGGCCATGGAAGGCGATGCCCCGGTGTTTCACAGGCGGCGTTGCGGCGGTGGCTGGGAGCGTGCGGCCTGACCGTTTCCGGACTCGAGTCCTCCACGACGAGAAGGCGCATTGCGGTCGCCGCGTCGCCGTCCGCAAGCCACGGCCCGTCCGGCGCGTGAATCATCAATAAGGAGGGTCGACGAACAGGCAGGAACTGCATTAGCCTAGTGGCCTGATTCAAAACGCGCGCCGTGGAGCCTTCCGCGCCGCAACCAATCCTCCACCCCTGCGAGAACGTCCAGTGCGCGCCCTTTGGATCGAAGACCACCAGTTGATCGGGGACTCCCTCGAGATGCTCCTGCAGGTCGTCATGCCGGAGATCACTCTCGACAAGGCGCTCGACCTGGCGACGGCCTCCCGCCTGGTGCAGACCTTCCAATACGAGTTGATCCTTCTCGACTGGTGGTTGGGGTCGAGCGACGGCGAGAGCGCCATCAATACCTTCCGCGCAGGCCACATGCCGCCGCCCATCATCGTCGTCTCCGGAGATGAACGCGAGTCGGTCCGGACGCGCGCACTGGAACTCGGCGCGACGGCCTATGTCCTCAAGTCGGCTTCGCCGGCGGAACTGGTTCGCGTCATGCGGCAGACCCTGCGGGTCCAACCCTCGGACAGGCGACCCGCCGAAGTGGCGTCCGAGGCCTGGCGGCCACGCGCCGAACCACCGCGCGAGCCTGGTTTCCGGGCGATATTCCCGGAGTTGACGGCGCGCCAGGCCGAAGTGTTCCAGGAACTGGTGCGCGGAATGTCCGACAAGCAGATCGCGCGCGAACTGGGCATCTCGGACTCGACGGTGAAGTCCCACGTGAGGGCCATCCTGCAGATCGTGGGCGTGCACAAGCGCGGCGAGGCGGCTTTCGAGGCGAGGGCCCGTGGCGTCGATCGGCGTTGACACGAAGTCGACCGACGCCCTGCTTCCGCTGATCCAGGCGTCCCAGGCTCGGTTGGGGATCGAGCAGGTCCGGAGAATTCCTCCGGCGCACTTCCTGGTGGACCTGTGTGTGGCGTGGACGGCCTACAAGGCCGGCGTCGGCGTCGGCGCCTGGATCTGGTTCGTCGTCATGACCCTCGCCCAGACCGGTCGCACGATCCACCTCGTGCGACTCGACCGCAGCGGCAGGCTCGCGCCGTCGCGGATGCTGCTGTACCTGACCGTCTGGCTGACCGTTCTGGGTGCCTTGCACGCCGTGATCATGGCCATGGTGTTCAGCCAGCCGCCCAGCAATGTGCGCTACGTCCTGACGATGATCCTCGTGGGCAACGCAGCCGGTGCGGTCTCGCCCGCGGCCGGCCACCTGGCGAGCTACGTGTGGTGGGAGGTCGTCTACGGCGGCACGCTGCTGGCCTGCTGGCTTCTTCAAGGGACGCTGGAAGGCCTGGCGATCGCGATGCTCCTGGTGGCGCTGTTCGCCATCCTGACCTTCTACGTGCGGGACCAGGGACGCTCCCAGGCCGAACTGGTCGCCCTCACCGATTCGCTGCGTCGCGAGCGCGATCGCGCGGAGCGGGCAAGCCAGGCCAAGACCCGGTTCTTCAGCGCGGCCAGCCACGACTTGCGCCAACCGCTCACGGCCCTGTCCTACAACGCCGCGACCGTCTGCGCGCTGGCAGAAGTGCAGCAGGACGAGACGCTCGCCAAGGTCGGCCAGGGAATTTCGCGGGCGCTCGAGGAGAGCCGCTCCCTGCTCGACAGCCTGCTCGAAGTGTCCGAGCTCGACGCAGGCGCGGTGCGAGTCGGCTGGGAGACCGTCGAAGTCACGACGCTGCTGAGGGAGGTCGTCGAGCAGAGCGCGTCGGTCGCCCGGGAGCGCGGCCTCGAGCTGCGGCTGGCGCATGAACGGATGTCTCCCTGCCTGGCCTGGGCCGACGTCGTCCTGCTGCGCCGCATCGTGCAGAACCTCGTCGGCAATGCGCTGAAGTTCACCGCGTCCGGCACCGTGCTGCTGGACTGCCGATATCTGGGAGACGGTCCGGACGACGGCGTGGAGATCGCCGTCGCGGACACCGGAAGAGGCATCCCTGCCGAGGCGCAAGAGCAGGTCTTCGAGGAATTCTTCCAGGTCGGCAACGCGGAGCGCGATCGCAGCCGGGGACTCGGCCTCGGGCTGGCCATCGTGAGCCGGCTGGTCCGCCTTCTGGAGGGCTCAATCAGCCTGAGCAGCGTGCCGGGCGAGGGATCCACCTTCCGCGTGGCCCTGAGGCGCGCCGCAGCCGCGCGCGTGCACGCACTACCGGATCCTGCCTCGAAGGCCAGGCCGGTCAGCCTGGTACGCGTCGACGGCCAGCGCGTTCTCGTGGTGGACGACGAGCGCGAGATCCGCGAATCGCTGTCGACGTTCATGCGAACCCTCGGCTGGAACGTGCGCGCGGTCCCGGACGGCGACGCCGCCCTCGAGGCCTGGGACAGCGGGTTCGAAGCCGAGGTGCTCGTCGTCGACTTCCGCCTGCGCGACGGCCGCTCGGGCCTGGAGGTGCTGGCCTCGTTGCGAGAGCGCGGGTGCGCCGCACCCTGCGTGATGATCACCGGCGACACCGAGCCCGGACGCATCACCGCGGCGCGCGCCGTCGGCATCCGGGTGATGTACAAGCCGGTCGACGGATTCGTCCTGGCCAACACGCTGGCCAGGCTTCTCGACCGCGATCCGGCGTAAGGCGTCGAGCAGGGCGCCTACAGCTCGCAGGAGCACTGCTGCACGCTGGCGTCTGCGCCGACGAAGCGAACGCCCAGCTGCCACGCGCCGGGCGCGCTCGGCTCCGCGCTCAGGATGACGAAGCCGTCGCCACGCCTGGAAAACGTCGTCTCGACGTCGCATGTGTACCGGTTCGTGCCCTCGCCGCCGGGCGCCGGGTATTCGAAGTCGAAGGACTCGTGCGCGGCGAAGTCCGCGTCGACCGGATGCGCGGAGGGATAAGGCGCATAGAGCGCAGGACTGTTCACGACGTGCGTCACCACGGCGGGCTTGGCCGCATCGCTGCGCCCGATCACGACCCTCGCGACGCAACCCAGGTGCTGGTCGCCGGAGACGAACACGACGCCGCGGGCCTGCGTCTCGACGATATGGGCGAGCACCGCATGCAGCGACCGCGGATAGCCGCACCAGGAATCGACGGCGAGGCAGGCGGTCGGATGGTTGCGCAGCGACAGCCTTCGCGGCAGCAGCAGGGACGGAGAGACGACGAACCGTGGCGCGCCCTCCTCCGTCGCGGCGCCGGGTTCGACTGCGGCGGCGCCGGGGCCGATCCAGTCGAGCAGCGCACGTTCCTGCGCGTCGCCAAGAAGGGAGGCCTCGCGCCAGTTGGCGATGTTGCGGCCGGTGCGCAGCGTGCGGGTGTCGGCGAAGAAGAACGGCGTGCTGCCGATGGTGCGCGGCTCCCAGAGCGCGCCGGCGTCGCGTCGCGGCTCGGGCCACATGGAGGCCTGTCGGCGCCGATAGTGCTCGACGCCCAGCCTCAGGTCCTCGGCCTGATCCGTGGCGGGTCGGTCGGGGGACTGCGGTTCCCAGTGCTTCGAACCGAGCTCGTGGTCGTCCAGCATGGGAAACAACGCGTGATTGGCGACCCGCAGCACGCGTTGCAAGCCTCTGTTCTGCCACAGGCCCTGGTAGGCAAAGACGAAGCGATCGATGAGATTGACCGGGTCGAACAGCCCGGCAACCGCGTCGACATGCACCTGATTGCCCGCGAGCACCGTGAAGGAAATGGCGGGGTCCTGTTCCAGTTCCTGGCCGAGACGCCACAGCGATCGTTCGGCGGGGCCGATGGCGCTGTCGTCGCCCGCGTGACATTGGCGAAGGCTGCCGCCGTCGAACACGCCGGCCGGGTACTGGCCGCTGGCCAGCGCGAAGCGACAGCACCCGGGGGCCGTGGCGCCGGATTTCTCGCCCGCGGCCGAACGACCTGCGCTGATCAAGCCGCGCTCGACATCCAGCGACGAGGCCTCGCGAAGATAGTCCAGCGTGGCGTCGGTGACCCGTTGAAGGCGCGCGGTCGGTTCGACGTCGCCGGCGGCGGCCAACGCTGGCCGCATCTCATCGAGGGGCGCGATGTCGCTTTCGTCTCCGATGGCGTCGAGCTGCGGGTGGATCAGCAGGAGCAGTGCCCGCTGCGCGTGCAGCGGCCAGCGAATGGCCAGCGCCAGCGTGTTGCGCCGCACGTCGCCCGGCTTCAGCGGCTGGAGGGACAGGTCGACCGCCCCGAGCTCGAACGGCGCGTCGAGCGCCGACAGGGTCTCGTCCTTGCGAACGATCGCCCAGCCATCCGGCCGCGGGGTCATCGGCAGCAGCAGCGCGAACTCGGGCGGGCCGTTGCCGGCATCGAACGAGACGACGCAGGTCAGCGACCCGTTCGCGACGATGGCAGGCGACAGGATCGCCCGCGGCGAACGCGCCTTGCCGCGCACCGACACCGTCGGCCCCTTCGCGGATGTCGGATCGACGCGCATCATGAGATCTCCTCCCCGGCCAGGAACCGCCCGATCAAGGCATAGACGCGCACGGCGTCGCGGCCGATCAGGGAATCCTGGTGGCCCATGCCTTCGAGCGCGATCGACCAGCCCTTCATGCCGGCCTGCCGGAACAGCGCGAGCGCGTTCGAACGCGTCTGGAAATCGAACAGTCCGTTGAGCGTGGAGTGCAGGCTGAGGACCTGCGAATCGGCGTAGCGCGCGAGGTTGGCAGCCTGCACGAACGAGCCGTCCCCGTTGACGTCCGTCACCAGCTCGCTGCGGGCGAAGGCGATGACCTGGGCCAGCGTTTCCAGGTGCATCGGGCCGAAGAAGTCGTCGATCCGCGCCAGCACCGCCTTGTCGAGGCCCGCGAGCCGGAAGGTCGTTCCGTAGAGCACGTCCATGCGATGGCGCGCGCCCACCCAGGGCGTGCGCCTGCCGATGAGGGACATCGGGTTCTCGAGCTCGAAGTCCTCCTGGCTGCAGGGCAGCGCGCACAGCAGGCGGTCGACCATGTCGTCCAGCGCGGTGGGCGCCGTCGGCGTGAATTCGTAATGCCCCAGGCGCGCGTAGTGGCGCACCCATTGCATGACGTACGCGCGGGCCGAGTTGCCGGGCGTGACGACGAGCGTGGGCGTGACCTGCGAGAGCACGACACGCCCGAGGTGCTCGTGGAGCGGCCGCAGCGCGTCGGCAGCGGACTCGCCGCCAGGCATCGATGTCGCGCCAACCGGCATCAGCAAGCCCAGCGACAGCATGGCCGCGCCCATGCAATGCGCCACGACATCGACCTTGGCCGCGCCCGTGCGCTCCAGGATGTGGCTCATGGCGAGCGGGATGTCGCGCTGGCCCATGTCCTCGAATCGCCACTCGACCTGGGCGGTCGGCATGCCGGCGCTGCTGCGCAGGTCCAGCACCCACACGTCGTGTCCGGCGGCGCAGAGCGAACCGACCAGGCCGCCGTGCGGCAGGCTCTCGTGGACGAAGGTCGTGCCACTCGCGCTGTACCCGTGGATCAGCATCACCGGGTTGGGCCAATCCACCTGGTCGGGACAATAGCGGCTCAGTCGGATATGGGCGATGCCGCCGGACGAGTGGCGCGCGACCTCGAGCTCGACGTGATCCAGCCTGGGAAACTTGCGCGACTGGCTCAGGTCGGCCGGAAGCCGCTGCGGAGCCCGGTCAGGCCGATCGGGCAGCCGCAGCGTGAGGCAGTGCAGCGGAAGAATCGTGCGCGCCACGTAGAGGCCCAGCGACGCCAGGTCGCTCAACGCGGTTGGCGCATCGCGCTGGGACACGACCCTCAGCAAGGGCACGCCGGTCTCGACCCAGTGCGACGGGTCGACGCGCAGCAGGCTGTCCGGCGCGCCGCCGGCCCAGTGCGGGAATGCGGTGAGCCTGGCCTGCGTGAGCTGCCCGGACGGATTGGCGAAACGGTCGTAGGTCAGGTGCTTGTCTGCCCGGATGGCGCGGCCTTCCCAGCCGGAGGCGCCGCCGAGCGGGGAGTGGGGCTCCCCGGTCGGCTTGCCGATCGTCAGGTCGTAGGACATCAGGCGCAGGTCTCCGGCGCGCGACGCCATGCGCCAGAGCGTCGCGGTGAGCGCCAGCACGTTGCCGGACATGGGCAGCGGCCGCCCCTGCAGCAGATCCCTCATCGACTGGGCGACATCGCGCAAGCCGCGGTTGCGGAACCAGGCACCGATGGCACGAGCACGCCGCGACGCCGGGCGCGACTTGCCGTGCCGCATCAATTCCAGCCTCCCGGAAAGAGGCGCGGACAACCACACCGGCGCCGGCTGCGGATCGACGTCGGCCTTTGCGGAACGGGAGATCGCCACGCAGTCTCGCGCAGGCTCGGCGGGCGGTCGCAGCACGAGCCGACTGCGGCGGGCGTCCACGTGGAGCACGCGTGCCGCCGTCCCGCCGATCAGCGTGCCGACGCCGACCGGCTCGAACCAGAGTTCCAGTTCGGCATCGACCACTCGCGCGCCCTGCGGCGAGGCCACTCGAATCGTCGTCTTCAGCTTCTCCGTGATCTCCAGCAGGGTGTCCTGTCGCGGCACCGGCTCGGGCACTGCGAAGTGCGGTCGCGGCCGCCAGCCGGGCAACGGCCCGTCGATGCGCGTGAAGCCCCATTGCTGGTCGCGCAACTGGCGGATCGCGCGCAAGGCGATCGTCGAGATCGTCAACGACGGGTTGATCCCGAGCGACATCGGCACGATCGCGCCATCGAGGACGACCAGGCCGTCGTGGACGTTCCCGTCGGCGTCGCTGAACACCTGGCCGAGGGCGTTCACGACGCCGTGGACGATCGAGTCGGCCATGGCGCATCCCCCGAGCGGATGCGCGCTCACGCCGGGCCCTCGCGTCCTGCCGAACAGCTTCTCCAGCTCCGGGCTCAGCGGACGCCAGGCCGGATTGGCTTCGACCTTGGCGCCCGGAAAACTGGCGCCGACGCGGCGCTCCAGCGCGGTCTGGCAGCGCTCCTGCCAATCTGCCCGCCCGCGCCCTTGCCACACCACGCCCAGCGTGCCTTGCTCGAGCGCTCCGGTTGCGGCGGGCAGGGTCAGGTGGCCGCCGGCGTGGTCGTCGTCGGCGATCACCGCCACCGCGAGGCTGCGATCCGTCACCTCGGCCGCCAAACCCGCAGGATCGGCCAGCGTCTGGCCGCGGCGATGGATGGTGCGGTCCGACGTGGCGAGGCCGCTGACGACGGAGGCCATCGCCACGCACTCCTCGAAGACCCGCCGCAGTCCGCCCGGTACCGCCAGGTCCTGGATGACCGCATCCAGCTCGCCGTCCCCGCGTCCGTCGATCATGCGCGTGATCGTGGGGCCGACATGGCGCTCGGCAAAGGGCACGCATTCGTCGGCGACCGCGTTCGCGCTCGTCGGCAGGTCGTGGATCGCGAAGATCAGGTCGCCGTTTCCCGAGAAGCCCGCGCCGAGCGTCCCGGAGACCGCCAGCCCCTTGGCACGCGCCCGCATCAGCAGTTCGGTGGAACCGAACGTGCCGGCGGCGATCACCAGCCTTCGCGCGCGCAGCCGGTAGCCCTGCGTCTGGTGGCGGCGCAGGTCGGGCGCGGTGTGCACGACGTCGACCGCCCAGCCGGCAACACCGCCCGACAACGCCTCGAAGCTCACCACGCTCGCGTCGGTCACCACCTTCAGGCAGTCGTGCGGATGGCGCCGTCGGGCCCGTGCGATCAACGAGACGTCCAGCGAGATCTTCGCGCCGAAATTGCAGCCCGTGGCGCAGTCCCCGCAGCCGTTGCAGGCCGAGATGCCGAGCTCGGGTTCGTCCTTCGCGGCGACCGTGATGAAGACCGGCTGGGTGATCGACGGCTTCGTCCTTGCGCTGCGGGTCGGACCGGCGCCTCGGCCCAGCTGATCCATGATCGCGGTGCGCGGCGTGTGGAACGCGGACGACTCCGTGGCCATGAGTTTGTCGCGGGCCTCCCCGAACAGGCCGGGCCAGGCAGGATCGGTGCGGATCGCCTCGGGCCAGCGAGGGTGCTCGAGCACGCGCGCTTCGGGAGGCATCATCACGCCGGCGTTGATCAACGATCCCCCGCCCAGGCCGTTGGCGACGAGCACGCCGACGTCCGGACCGATGCGCGCATCGAACAGCCCGTCGGGCCGACCGTTCACCGCGCAGGCGCCGCTGGTCGCGAATCGAACCTGCCCCACGAGCTGGGCGGACGCGGAGGCAAAGGCGCCGGGCACATATTCGCGGCCGCGCTCCAGCATCGCGATGCGCAGCGGGCGGCCGTCGACGGCGTGTCCCGCCAGCTCTTCGAGCGCGATCGAGCCGCCATAGCCGCTGCCCACGATCACGACGTCGAAGTCGAGATCGCACTCCGTGGCCGGCAAGGTGCGGGGACTTCCGAGTGCCAGTTCGTCCGCCAGCTGCGCCAGCTCGATGGACAGCCATCGCGTCGCACGTTCGTCGTTCTGATCGAATTCCATAGCGGCTCCCCCACCCGCTAACGGGCCCGTTAGTGCATCACGACGCGCCCGGCCGCGCAATCATGAAAACGGAGGAGGTGGCCGGCGGCCGAACGCCCCATGCCGACACCGACGACGCTCGTTCGTCTTGAGGATGCGGGCCAGGAGCGCGCCGCGGACACTGCGTTCACCCGAAACACGCGTCGAAATGGCAGGGAGCCGGCCCGGGCAGGGCGCGCGATCAAGTCGCGCCACGCGGGCTTCTCGACGAATGCACGGGGGACGCATCGAAAGTTGCCGCCTGCCGTCCGCGACGCTTCACACGGAGGAAATCGGTGAGCCAAGAACCTAACGCCAATCTTGCCCGCAGCCGCGCCGCCCAGCCTCGAGCGATCGGCTCCGTCCGGCAGCGTGCGCGTCGCTGTCTGCCGTGACCTTCCTGACGCAGGCGCCTTCACGCACCGGCGAGCTCCGACGAGGACACCCCATCATGCCCGTTCCAACCGCCCTGCTTGCCGAAGGCGAGCACCTGATGCGCAGGGAACTCCGTGCGCGCCTCGACCGCCTCTGGCCCGCGCTGCACATCTGCGGCGAAGCGAGCAGTGGCCACGAAACGATCTCGCTCATCGAACGGTGCCGTCCCGACGTGGTCTTCCTGGATATCGAGATGTCCGACATGGATGGGCTCGACGTGGCCCGCCAGGCGAGCAGCCGCACCCACGTGGCTTGCATCTCGGCGTTCGATGCGCATGCCGTCGCCGCCTTCGAACAGGGCGCGATCGACTATGTCCTGAAGCCTTACGACGACGCGCGCCTCGGCCTGACGGTCGAACGCGTCAAGCAGCGGCTCGGTTCAAGGGGTTCCGATCTCGAGCTGCCGCTGCGACATCTGGCGCGTGCGAGAAAGGACTACCTGCGGTGGATCAAGGCGCAGGCAGGCAATGAGGTGCGGCTGATCTCGATCGACTCGGTCTGCTACTTCCAGGCGAGCCTCGGGTACACGCGAGTCTTCACCGAATCGCATGAATTCCTGATCCACACGTCGTTGAAGGAACTGATCGCCGAACTGGATCCAACCTACTTCTGGATGATTCACCGATCCACCATCGTCAACGCCAGTGCGATCTCCGGAACCACGCGGGATCCTCGCAACCGCCTGTGGGTCAAGCTCAAGTCGCGGACGGACAAGCTCGCCGTGAGCGACGCGAACGAACGGCTCTTCAAGCCGATGTGAGCAAGGCGCAGACGATACGAGCCCCGCGCGGTCGGCCTCGACCCACCACGGCGCAAGAGATGCGAACGCGAATTCTCAAGGGTCGGGCCTGCGCGCTGTCGAAGACTCGAGAGTGCGCGCGGTGCCTGCGCGGCGTCGCATTCGGCGCAGAACGACGCGCTCCGGCGGTGCTTCACGAAGCTTGACACGAGGAGACACATCGTTGCACCCACCGCGGGCTCGGACGCTACATTGAGATCACACCGGCATCCGAACCACCGTTCGAGTGCGACAGCCCGCTCATTGAATTGGGAGATTCGATCATGCTCAAGAGAATGCTTCGTTCCGTACTCGCACCGGCAACCGCACTCGTCCTGGCGGCATGCGGCGGCGGCAGCGGCAGCAGCGTTCCCGCAACGTCCTACACGATCGGCGGCACGCTGATCGGGTTGAACAGCGGCCAGAGCATCACGCTGATCGACAACGGCGCCGACGCCCTGGCTCTCTCCGGCAACGGCCCCTTCCAGTTCAGCGTGCCCGTCGGTCGGCAGGGCAGCTACCGGGTGATCCTGGAAAACCAACCCGCAGGACAGACCTGCAGCGTCCTGAACGGCACCGGTTCCGGCGTCGTCGCGAACGTCACCAACGTGAGCATCCAGTGCGCCGACACCTACCAGGTCGGCGGCACCTTGAGCGGCCTCGCCACGAACGGCTATGTCAATCTCCTGGACAACGACTCGGCGCCCCTGCAGCTGAAGGCCGATGGCGCCTTCTCGTATCCCGTCGCCGCGGGTGCAAGCTACGCAGTGACCATCGAATCGCAGTCCCTCGGCCAAGCCTGCACCCTGACGAATGGAACCGGCACCAACGTGCAGGCGGCCATCGACAACATGTCGATCATCTGCACGCCCGACACGCCGACCGAAGACGTGCTTCACGGCTTCGCGGCGGGCTCGGACGGCGCCAGTCCCCAGGCCGGCGTCGTCGCGGACGCCACCGGCGCCCTCTATGGCACGACCCACGCGGGCGGAAGCCACGGTGAGGGCACCGTCTACAAGCTGACCCCGAACGGCGCGGGCGGCTACGCCGAAAGCATCCTCTATTCGTTCACGGGCGGCGCGGACGGGAGCCATCCCGATGCAACGCTGCTGCTCGATGCCAACGGCAACCTGTATGGCGAGGCCGGGCCGGGCAATACGAGCGGGGGCAGCGTCTTCATGCTGTCCCCCGCCAGCAACGGCACCTACATGTTCTACACGCTGTCCACTTTCTCGGGCGCGGCGGGCGGCGATCTTCCGACGGGAGGCCTCGTGCAGGATGACAGCGGCGACCTGTACGGCACGGCCATGTCGTCTGCGCAAGCCGGCGGCCACGGATCGGTCTTCGAGTTGACGCCGTCGAGTCCGGGTGTCTTTGCCATCGATGTCCTCTACGCCTTCGCCGGCGGTGCCGACGGCGCCAACCCGGAATCGGGCGTGGCGTTCGACGCCACGGGCAACCTTTATGGGACGACGCCGTCCGGCGGGCCTTCCGATCTCGGAACGGTGTTCGAACTGGCGACCAACGCCGTGGGCGGCTACGCGAAATCCACGCTCCACGCTTTCGGTGGCGTGGACGGATCCCAACCCACGGGCAGCCTGGTCTTCGACTTCAGCGGCAACCTGTACGGCACGACCCGGCTCGGGGGCACGAACGGCGACGGAACGGTGTTCGAGATCGCCCAGGGCAACGGCGGTGCCGTGGAGACGGTCCTCCACAGCTTCACCGGGGGTGCGGACGGCGCCAACCCCGAGGCCGGCCTCCTGATCGACGGCGACGGCAACCTCTATGGCGAGGCCTTCGGCGGCGGGAGCGGAGACGGAGCGATCTTCAAGATCGCGCCCGCCGGCGCCGGCGCCTTCGCATTCGCGACCTTGTACGCGTTCGCCGCGACGCCGGACGGCAGCGGCCCGATCGGCGGCCTCGCGTTCGATGCCGCCGGCAACCTCTACGGCGCCACGCAATCCGGCGGGACTGCGGGCGCGGGGACGGTGTTCAGGGTGAAGCTTTGAGGCAGATCCTGGCCCGTGCGTCTCGCCACTGAAGGCCGCTCGCGATCTCGGACAACGCCTGGGCGAGGCCCATGAGCCTGCACGGCCTCGACAGCGCCGATCTGCGTGGGAAGCGCGCGACGCGCGTCGACATCCTGGGGCCGGGCATCGAATGCCAAACCGCGGACGGTGCCGGTCGATCCCGAGGACAGCGAAGTGCTGTGGCTCGGCGGACGCGACGAGGTGCTGGCGGTCAGGCACGCCGGCACCGCGGCCGCTCGAGTCGAGCAGCGATACGGGGGCGTTCGAACTGATTCTGCGATGGGCGTCGATGGCTCGAAGCCCCCTTGCGAAAGCTTGCGTTCAGACAAGCGTCCCAAGCGGGTGCGCGGGCACCCCGTGTCTGCAGTTTCTTGGGCGTCGCGAAGGCCGTGGGCACTGGCCGGGTGCGAATTCTTGCCACCTTGGTGTGCGCGCCTCGACCTGATCGCATTGCCGATG
>CAIMXF010000260.1 GCA_903845345.1 uncultured beta proteobacterium | reverse complement strand
CGTGGCCTCGAAGATGTTCCGCACGCTGAGCGAGGAGGGCATCAACATCATGATGATCACCACCAGCGAGATCAAGACGTCGGTGGTCATCGACGAGAAGTACATGGAGCTTGCGGTGCGCGCGCTACACAAGGCCTTCGATCTGGAAGAACCCGTGGCTTCGGCTTCCTGAACAGCCAGATTTCCAGGCTAGAATGCCAGCTGGTGTTGGAGGCGTGGCCGAGTGGTCGAAGGTACTCCCCTGCTAAGGGAGCATACGGTGATGAGCTGTATCGAGGGTTCGAATCCCTCCGCCTCCGCCAATCCATTGAAGCCCCAGAAGAGAAATCTTCTGGGGCTTTTCTCTTGGCTCGGCTGTCTCGATCTCGTCAGTACGCAGTGGCCTCGATGAGCTTGCCCTGTGAATCGAACCGCAGGCCCAGGCGACCCACCCAGACGAACCCGTCTTTCTCGAACGCGTCGGTCGACGGTTCGGTTCCACGCGCGGCAGCCACCAACTGTTCGCGTGTTGTCTCCGGCTTTGCCGCAACGGGCAGGATCGCCAAGGCTTGATTGAGCGCCGTTGACGTCTCGTGGATCGACTGGGACGAATAGGCCTGCGTGACCGACTGGTCGACGACGACACAGGCCCACGCGAGGTTGGTCGCGATCAAGCCGATAGTCAGCGCTGAGATGGCGAGGGTGGTGCGTTTCAACGGATGGCTCCTGCGGGCACGATCGGCGGTGCGGCGGGAGTATGCATTGGGAACTCGCCATGACGGACAGGCCCGCGGGCCTGTTCGTCATCGAAGCGGCTGGCCTCAGGCGAACTGCTTGTCGCCTTCCAGCTTGAACGTCGCGACCGCCGACTCCAGCCCTTCCGACTGCTGCTCCATGCTCGCCGCGGCGGCGGCGGCCTGTTCGACCAGCGCGGCGTTGCGCTGCGTCATCTCGTCGAGCTGCGACACGTCGCCGTTGACCTCGCCGATGCCGCGGCTTTGCTCCGCGGCGGCGGTGGTGATCTCGTTGATGATGGTGGCCACGCGGGCCACCGATTCGACGATCTCGGTCATGGTGGAACCGGCGTCGCGCACGAGCTTGGAGCCCGACTCGACGCGGTCGACGGACGCGCCGATCAGCGACTTGATCTCCTTGGCCGCCTCGGCCGAACGCTGCGCCAGGTTGCGCACCTCGCCGGCCACGACCGCGAAGCCGCGCCCCTGTTCGCCGGCACGCGCGGCTTCGACCGCGGCGTTCAACGCGAGGATGTTGGTCTGGAACGCGATGCCGTCGATCACGCCGATGATGTCGGAGATCTTCTTGGAGGACGCGTTGATCTCGTTCATCGTCGACACCACCTGCGCGACGACGGCGCCGCCGCGCGAGGCCACCGTCGACGCCGACGACGCGAGGTCGCTGGCCTGGTGCGCGTTCGAGGCGTTCGATTGAACCGTCTCGGTCAGCTGGTGCATGCGCGCCGTCGTGCGCTCGAGCGAGGCGGCCTGCATCTCGGTGCGTTCCGACAGGTCCTGGTTGCCCGAGGCGATCTCCTGCGCCGCCGAGCGCATGCGGCTCGACCCGCTGCGCACCTCGCCGACGATGGATGCGAGGCCGCCGGACATGTCGCGCACCGCCGCCAGCAGGCTGTTGGTCGCGCCCGGCTGCACGTGGATGTCCTGCGACAGGTCGCCCGCGGCGATGCGGCGCATCACGTCGCGCGCGTATTCCGGCTCGCCGCCCAGCTGGCGCCAGACGCTGCCGATGACGAAGTACGAGCCCACGCCGAGCCCGACCACCACCAGCAGCGCGCTCGCGAGCGTCGCGTACAGGCTGTTGGACACGCCGCCGTGCGCACCGCTGAGGCCCGCGTCGAACTGCGAACGCGCGCTGTCGCGCATCGTCTTCAAGTGGGCCTCGAGCGCCTTCTGCGCGCCTTGCATCGCGGCGACGGCCGCGCCCTGGTCGCCGGTCTTCGTGCCGAGGAACATCTGCGCCGTGTCGTTGGACGCGGTGAAGTAGGCCTCGAACAGCCTGCCCAGGTTCTCGCCGGCGTCGGCCTTGCCGGGGATCGCCTTGATCGCGGCGATCGTCCTGCGCATCGCGGCGGCCTTGTCGGTCGCCTCGTCCAGGCGCTTCTTGTCGCCTTCGGCGACCGCGCCCTGGATCGTCGTGCCCAGCGCCTCGAGCTGCGACGCGAACTGCGTCGTGGCGTCCAGGTACGGGTAGTCGACCGAGCCCAGTTCGGTGATCGACTTCGACGTGCTGGCCGAGAAGGCGAGCACCGTCGCGATCCCGACCGCGAAGATGAGGATGGCCAGCAGCGGCAGCATCCAGATTCGGTTCTTCACACTCACCTCGGACTCCTTGGTCGACGGTTGCACGCGCTGACGATCGGCCGGCGCTGGCGAAGGGATCTCCGACAGCCCGATGGAAGGTCACCTCCGGATTTCGGATCGGACGGTCTCGACTGAAGGCCATATGTTCGTTTTGTTTAAATTAATCGTATTGATTCAATTGAAGGGCGTTCCGCCCCTGACTTCGGCGACCCTCCGATCGAAGTCCGATGTCCACTGAATCGAAAGCGCGGACCGCGGACCTGGTGCAATTCGTCCTTTTCGGCCCCGCGGGTGCGCCGAAATGCACGATCTGGCACGGTTCTGGCTAACCAACCGTTACTCCCCTGCGTTTTCACTGACAGCAACAAAGGGGTTGACAGCCGCACAATGCGCAGGCAGCGCGCGGCGAAGCCTGCGTCTTGAAGCGACGGATCCCTCTTGAACGGCGTCACGCGCCTCCCTGACCATGCCCGTAGTAGCAGTCATCAATCGCAAAGGCGGAAGCGGCAAGAGCACGCTGGCGACGCAATTGGCGGGTTGCCTCGCCAATCGCGGCTCGCAGGTGATGCTGGGCGACGTCGATCGCCAGCAGTCCTCGCTGGCCTGGCTGCGCCGCCGCGGCGCGCAGTCCGCCCCGGTGGCCGCCATCGTCGGCTCGGCCATCGGCACCCAGAGCGTCGTGCGCCCGCCTGCGGGCATCACGCACGTCGTGCTGGACACCCCCGGCGGCCTGCAGGGCTACGACCTGGCCCGCATCGCGATGACCGCGGATGCGATCCTGATGCCGGTCAGCGACTCGGTGTTCGATCGCGAGTCGGCCGTCCATTGCCACGCCGAACTGATGACGCTGCCGCGCGTGGCGAGCGGGCGCTGCAAGGTCGCGGTGGTCGGGATGCGCCTCGACGCGCGCACCAAGGGTGCCGCGCGGATGCAGGAATGGGCCGAGCAGAACGGCCTCGTCTACGCAGGCTCGCTGCGCGAGTCGCAGGTCTACACGCGCTGCGCCGAACAGGGGCTGTCGCTGTTCGACGTACCCGCCGCCAAGGTCGAGGCCGACCTGGCGCAATGGCGACCCATCGCCGGCTGGCTCGACGAGACCTGGGCCGCGGCGCAACGGCAGGAGGCGACGTCCAAGGCGGCGATCCCCGTCTCCGCGCCGTCGATCTCCCCGCACGCCCGACGCCGGACGCTGGTTCGCGCGCCGCTGCCCGTGCCGGTCTCCAAGGCCGGCCCGGCCTCCGAATTCCGCACTGGCCGCGACGCCGCGAGGCCGCCGCGCGCGCAGCGCTTCGGCTGGCTGTTCACGGTCTTTCGCGCCTGGGCCTGAGCGCGGCCTTCGAGGCCGGCATCAGCCGAACGCGGAGCAGCCAGCCTTTCATCTCTCGACCCACTCGTCCGCCAGAAGATCGATCTCGCGTCCGCCCGCGGTTTCGAGTATCAGCGGGGCTGCGTCTGCTCCGGGTCGTCGGGCGCATGGAGAGCGGCCCCAGGAAGTCCCGCATCGCGAAGCCTGCGTGACGCCGGGTCTTCACCGTCGACCGACAGGTTCGACCGGCATTGATCGCATACCCCGTTGACTGTCGGGGACGAACTGCTGCCGAGACGTGATCATTGGAGACCAGGCCGCATCAAGATGTCGTCAGGAATGGAAGGCCGGGCGCAAAGACTCTGTCAATGACTCGTGCCTGCCAGGGCGTCGTGCAGCGCGAAGGAGCCCGGCGATCCGCGTGTCGTGTCGGGAAGCGTCATCGCCTCGGACGTCAAGCCGGCTTGCGGAGCCGGCGCGCCGTTGCGCGCCTCGAACTTCGCTCGCAGAGGTCCGAGCAGCCGGCGACAGACTTCGTCGCCGAGGACCTTGTCCTCGGCGCCGACATCGAGGTTCGGGTTGTGGTTGATCTCGATCACGAAGACGCCGTCGAGTACGCCGACGCGCCCGTCGAACGGGACACTGTGCACGCGTGCCGGGCTCCAGCGTTCGCGCCCCGCTTCGGACGCGAAGTCTCTCGCGCGGAGCGCGTCACGGGGATGGCAGACATGTCGAACTTGAGCTCGGAACGCGAGGCCCGGAATAGCGAAAGGCTAGCGGCCGCCATGACGAGGGAGATCTTCCGATTCGCGGCGCTGCATCGTGCGACGTCGGTGACGCCGACCCCATGCGTTGATCACCAACGCATCGATGCTCAGCTTGAGGAATGCCAGCAGGCCGACCACCCAGAGCGGGCTGGTCGAGCCGGGATCCGGCATGGCGCCGCCGTACCACGCGGCGATGACCGCGATCGCCGCGAGCACGAAGGCGCGCCGCCAGCTGGCCCATGCGACGACGACTACGGGTATCGCGAACAAGAGGGTCGATCGCCATGCGCCGCCCGTCTGGACGTTCAGGACGGTGACGACGAGCAGCCACAGCACCGCGTAGGCGCCGGCGCGGCGCGTATCGGTGATTTCTGCCAGCAGGGTTGCGATCATGCACAGACAAGCGAGGATGGCGAGCGGACCAGTCGAGCGCCACGGCGTTCGGCCGACTCCACGACGAGTCGTCTGCGTGTTGCCCGCGGCGCGTTCCATTTGAACGGCTTCGGCATAAATAAGCCGCAAAGAAACACGGTCGGCGCGCCAAGATGTCGTCAAGGTTCAGGCGGCCTCGGGTCGATGCGGCTCGATCCGTTTCGATGGCCGCCAACAGGTCGGCCGCAAGCGCGCGGCAGCGCGGCCTTGCGGCGCGACCGCAGGCTCCGATGCCGTCGAGTCAAGGCCGTGACCAGGGGCGTGACCGCACCCTCTACATCCTGTAGGTGACGTTGATGCCCAGGGTCGCGGGCTGGTTCGTCATGGTGCGGGTGAAGGCCGCGGACGGCTCGGTTTCCTGGAACATGTTCTCCAGGGCGACATGCTTGTTGAACAGGTTGTCGACGAACAGGCTCGCGCTCCAGCCACTCGGCGACTCGAGGCCCACCCGGAGGTTGGTCAGGTTGTAGCCCGGCAGACTGACGTACGTGCCCGTGGATTGATACGGATAGACGAAGCTCAGCGAATAACGCGATCCCACGTAGGCGTTGTCCACCTCGGCCGTCAACGCTCGACCATCGGACAACACCTTGCGGTAGCTCAGGTTCAGGTTGCCGTTGAACTTGGGAACGTCCGGCATGACATTGCCGGGCGAGATCTCCCAATGCGGCCCCGGGGAAACGGAAACGTGGGTATAGCCGATATCCGCACCCACGCTGAAGCCGCCGCCCAGCTTCGCCTTCAGGTCCAAGTCCGCACCTTCAATCTTGGCTTTGTCGCCGTTCACATTGAAGGCCCAGTCGCCGGGGTAGGCCAGCAGTTGCGGGTTTCGCCAGTCTTCGTAGTAGGCACTGGCGCTGACAGTCAGGCGATGGTCAAGAAGCCGTGCCTTCTCTCCGATCTCGTAGCTCCAGACGTCGTCCGGTTTGTAGCTCCTGGGCCAGCCATTCGTATAGTTGAACGGCGCATAGGCCGGCCCCCAGAAGGGGCCCGTGGTCGGATAGGACGCGTTCCCGCCGCCCGGACGAGCGCCCCGTGCTGCCGTGACGTAAGCCAGAGCGTCTTCGCTGAATTCATAGGACACGTCCACCTTCGGATTGATGCCGTCCTTGCGGGTGGTGACCAATCCCGAGGTGGAAGGCGTTGCGGCGCCCAGTCCTGATCCCCAGCCGCTGATCGTGGAGGAGAACGTGTTTTCATAGCGGTACACGCGGGCACCCGCCTCCACTTTCCAGTGATCGTCCAACGCATGAGTGCCGTCGGCGAACAGCGCGTATTGCTTCATGTGATTCGGCGAGTACGCCACGAACCACTGGTCGGTCGTTGCCGCCTGGTTGGTTCCCAGGTCCATGTAGACGGAGGGGTTCGCCGTTATCCCGGAGAAATTCCACGTGGAGTAGTTGTTGCTGGCGAACGCCCCCAGCACCCACTGGAACGGCCCCTTTCCGTTGGAGGCCAGACGAATCTCGCTGCTGAGCTGGCTGGACGGATCGTCTTCGGTACCCACCACCGTACCCGTTCCTTCCGGGCCGTAGTAACCCGGTTGAGGCCCGTCGGGATTCGCGTTGGAAGCCAGGGTCGCGCCCGAGAGTGGGTTGTTGAAGTCCTCGCTCCCGTCCTGGACCTGCGTCGAGCGCCGCTTCCAGTACGACACGTTCCACGTCAACCTGGAAGCGTCGAACGCGTAGTCGGTCGTCAGCGTCTCGATCCTCATTCGATCGGTCATGGGCTCCGCGATGTCGAAGGGCTGGTAATGGGTTTCCGTGCCTGGCGTGCTGTCATACGCGCTGATGCCGGACTGATAGCTGGAGAAGTTGTAGATGCCCGGGGTGATCGTCCACTGCGGCGTCACCTTCCAGAGCAGGCTCACGCGCACGTTGTATTGCTGATCCGCGTTCGAATTCTTGTCGCTTGCCTGCACCGGAGCGTCCTGCACGTTCCCGCGCGTGGCGCCGCCATCGGTGACGACCGGCAATGGATTGGCGACGATCCGGTCGATCCAACCGCTGGTGTAGGCCTCGGTCCCGACGATCCGCAAGGCCAGCGTGTCCTGGACCAGGGGCGCGTTGAGCATGAAGTTCTCGGTGTGATTGAGTCCGCCACCGCGGGTTCCGGACAGGATCGCCTGGATCGAGCCATTCAGGACGCTGGGATCCGGGGCGACTGTCGTCAGCTTGATGGCGCCGCCCATCGCACCGGCGCCGAATTGCGTGCCCTGGGGGCCTCGCAGCACCTCGACGCTCTCCATGTCGTAGAGCCCGGGGGAAATCACGACCTTCCCGTTCTGCGCGCCAGACGGCGGTGTGAGCGGTATGCCATCCAGGTAGAAGCCGGTCGTCGGCGAATTGCCGCCGCTGGAGGTCATGCCGCGCATCTCGATCTCGGTCTGCCCGACGCCTTCGGTCTTCAAGGAGACGCCAGCGATCGACTGGATGAGTGTCGCGAGATCGGGCACGGCCTTCTTCTCGAGATCGATACCGCCCACCACATCCACGCTCGCGCTGCTCTTTTGTGCGGTCGTGGCGTCGCTCTTGGCCGTGACCACGATCTGCTGCGCCGCGGTCCCGGCGTCGGCGACCGTCGTCGAGACGATGGGTGCCTGCGATGAAGGCTTCCTGGGTTGCGCAGAGGAATCGCCGCCGGCGTCCTGCGAAGCCGAGGGCGCCGATTGCGATGCCGTTTGCGCATGCGCATTCTGAAGAGCTGCAGCGATCGGCAGAAGCGTCAACATCAACGGACCCGATCGGCGACGCAGTCCATCGAAAAGCGGAGATTCTGATTTATCAGACTTTTTGGAAATCACGTTAGTGCCTTGATTGAGAAGAATGAGTTGCACCCCCGGCGCGCTGAAGCCCGGGCGCCAATGCTTGATCGCGGCGTAGGCTCGAGCGCGCAATTCGATGCCTCGCCCACGCCGCTGCCCGCCTTGTTCAAGCGCTCACGGATGTTGATGAACGCACCACCCCGTTGGCTCCCGCCGCTCCATGCACTGCCGGTGCGGCGACGTCGCTCGAGTCCGTATCGGCGACCGGGATGTCAGATATCCAGGCGCCGCCAATTTCTGGCGGCTGGGTCTTCAGTGCTGAGCGGATTGCACCGTTGCCGGACCGACCGAGGCGGCCTGCCTGGCTGCACTCGCGGCAGCGGCGGCCTTCAGCCTGCGTTGCTGATTCAGCCAGGGCGTGGTGGTCGCGCGCGGGCCGTGATCCAGGGGAAGAACCATGGCGGAGACGCTGCCGCCTTCAGATGCTGCCGCGGGTCGAGCGATGACGCCGTTGCCGGCGCTGTCCTGCGCCGTGTCGCCAGCAGCGAAGGAATCGTTTGCGACAAGAAGCATGAGGACCAAGGCGGATGCCGCAAGCGAACGGGCGCCGACATCTCGCACCATCAAGAGCGCGCTTTGCATGATTGATTTCCCTCGTTGAACCGACTTCCCGGAACTCTGGTGCGAACGCATCCCTTGCCCGTACGCTCGATGGCTGGAGCGGGTTACGCCGGGTGGAAACAACGCACGGAGCAATCCTATTTCCGCGAGCGTCAAGATCTTCTAAAGACTTTCGGCCTGCTCATCAAGAGTTCGTAAAGGGGCGACCGCACCCGGATAAGGGTCGCGTCGAATATGGAACGAAGCGCCTGGTCGCCAGTGGCAAGCGGAGCTTTCCATGCCGAAGCAATCCCGGCGCGGCTGCTTTATGCACTCTTTATGAGCGCCATCCGCAATTTGACCAATTCTTTACGGCTCACCGAATAGAGTTTCGGTCTGACATCAGCCACGCCAGATCCTGATCGGACGGCGGGCGAGTGGCCTCGACATTTCTACCGAAAGACGAGGTCTGTGTGTATCGCCTCGGCACAGCCGGGCATTGAAAGAGGTATCGGATATGGCTTCGACAATGAAGTCGACATCGTTGGCATCGCGCGCATTGGCGCGTTGCTGTGTTCTGGGATCGCTGCTCGTGCTGTCCGCCGCGTCATGGGCCGGTCGGGATGCCGGGCAGATGATCGCGCAGGACAAGGCCAACAGGGACGTCATCGCGCGTCGGCAGGCGGCGCTGGACGCCGCCGCGAGTGCCCCGCAAGCGGGCAACGAAGTACTGCCGCTTGACCATGGCCCGCGTGCCACCACCACGCCCTGGCTCAACGCGCAGCGAAGACTGCACGAACGAGAGGCCGCCGCCAGCGCGCCTGTCGTCCACGCGATGGCCACGCCCGCCCCTGCAAGCGCGAAGTAGAAGACCGCCGCAGGTCGCCACGAAAACGAGAACCCCATGAAAAACGTATCAACCAAATCACTCCACGTCGCGATCGAGCGACTGCCGCGCGCCGCCATCGCGACGGCGATCGGCGCAATCGTCGCGACGACGCAGGCACATGCCGCCGACACCCCCGAGGCGAAGCCGGCTTCTGGCGCCGCCTGCGACCCGTACAAGAACGACGCATGCCTGGACCAGTATCTGGGCGACGGCTTCTGGGATCGCCTTGCGAACTACTATTCGCTGGAATGGGGCCAGGGCGCGGCGCCGTCCGACCCCAAGGCGCCG
>CAIMXF010000259.1 GCA_903845345.1 uncultured beta proteobacterium | reverse complement strand
GGCTGGCCATGGTGCCGAAGACCGGCATCTGCTCGGGCGGCGTCTGCCAGGCTTCCTGGTTGCGCTGAACCTGCTTGGCGACGTCGCGCAGCGCGTCGGCCGCACCCTTGCGGTCGAACTTGTTGATGGCCACGAACTCGGCGAAGTCGAGCATGTCGATCTTCTCGAGCTGGCTGGCGGCGCCGAATTCGGGCGTCATCACGTACATCGGCACGTCCACGAGCGGCACGATGGCCGCGTCGCCCTGGCCGATGCCCGACGTCTCGACGATGATGAGGTCGAAGCCCGCGAGCTTGGTGGCCGCGAGCACGTCGGGCAGCGCCTGGCTGACCTCGCTGCCGGCGTCGCGCGTCGCGAGCGAGCGCATGTAGACGCGCTGGCCCCCGGCGGCTTTTTCGTCGCCGCCTCCGGATGCCTGCGCCCACGGGCCGATCGCGTTCATGCGGATGCGGTCGCCCAGCAGCGCGCCGCCGCTCTTGCGGCGCGACGGGTCGATCGAGATGACGGCGATGCGCAGCTTGTCGCGCTGGTCGAGGCGGATGCGGCGGATCAGCTCGTCGGTCAGCGACGACTTGCCCGCGCCGCCGGTGCCGGTGATGCCGATAACCGGCGTCTTGACGTCCTTCGCGGCGGCGTGCACGGCGGCGACACGCTCGTCGGACAGCCCGTGGTTTTCCAGCGCGGTGATCAGCTGCGCCAGCTTGCGCCACGCGGCCTCCGTGTGGCCGGCGACTTCCGACAGGTCGGCCGGCGCGTACGACGACAGGTCCTTGTCGCAGTTCATCACCATCTCGCCGATCATGCCGGCCAGGCCCATGCGCTGGCCGTCCTCGGGACTGAAGATGCGCACGCCTTTCTCGGCCAGCGCGCGGATCTCCGCCGGCACGATCACGCCGCCGCCGCCGCCGAACACCTGGATGTGCTCGCCGCCGCGCGCGCGCAGCAGGTCGACCATGTAGCTGAAGTATTCGTTGTGGCCGCCCTGGTAGCTGCTGACGGCGATGCCTTGCGCGTCCTCCTGCAGCGCGGCGGTGACGACCTCGTCCACCGACCGGTTGTGCCCCAGGTGCACCACCTCGGCGCCCATGCCCTGCAGGATGCGCCGCATGATGTTGATGGCCGCGTCGTGGCCGTCGAACAGGCTCGCGGCGGTGACGAAGCGCACCTTGTGGGTGGGTCGGTAGTTGGCGAGGGCCTTGAATTCTGCGGAGAGGTCGGTCATGGCAAGGGGGCGTCAGACGGTTTCAGGGCAAGGCCGCCAGTATCCCGCCAATTGACGTTTACGTAAACGTCAACAAAGCGAGGCCGGACGCGGCCCGCGACCCCCCGAGTGTGATCTTCCCGACACACCTTTGGGTTTCCACTGCACGCAACGCGGTCGTGCGGCGCGGTCGGGCTGATACGCTCGCGCCGTGAGCTTCCTCGCCATCGACATCGGCAACACGCGCCTCAAATGGGCGCTGTTCGCGCAACCCGTTCCCGGCCAGCCGCCCGTGCGCCATGGCGCGGTGTTCCTCGAGACCATCGACGCCCTCGCCGAGTCCGAGTGGGCGACCCTGCCGCCGCCCGACCGCATGCTGGGCTGCGTCGTCGCCGGCGAGGCCGTGCGGCGCCGCGTCGAGGAGCAGATGGAGTTGTGGGACGTCGTGCCGCGCTGGGTGGTGTCGCGCGTCGCGGAGGCCGGGGTCGTCAACGGCTACGACCACCCGTCGCGGCTGGGCGCCGACCGCTGGGTCGCGCTGGTGGGCGCGCGCGCCCGCCTGCTGGCTGAAGCCGCCGCGACGGGGCGTCCGCCGCGGCCGGCGCTGGTGGTGATGGTGGGCACGGCGGTGACGGTCGACGCGCTCGACGCCGCCGGCCAGTTCCTGGGCGGGCTGATCCTGCCGGGCTTCGGCCTGATGCTGCGCGCGCTCGAGATGGGCACCGCCGGCCTGAAGGTGCCCACCGGCGAGACGACGGAATTCCCGACCAACACCAGCGACGCGCTGATGTCGGGCGGCGTGTTCGCGATCGCCGGCGCGCTCGAGCGCCAGCACAAGCGTCTGGCCGCGCGCACCGGGGCGGCGCCCAAGGTGCTGATCGCCGGAGGCGCCGCGGTGAAGTTGGCGCCCGCTCTCGACGTCGAGTTCGAGATCGTCGACAGCCTGCTCTTCGAAGGCCTGGTCGGCATGGAAGCAGCCCGCATGACGTGAGCCCCCACGCTCCCTGACGGTCGCTGCCCCCGAGGGGTGCATGTGGACGTCAGGCCGTCCAGTGGACGGACTGTCGCCTCACGCACGGGTGAGCGCTGGCGCGAACCCGGAGGGGAGGCTCGGATGCGATCCTCGCTTCCCGGGCCCTAGGATGGGCCTGCGGCGGGCCAATCCCGGCCAACCGCAAGCCCTGGCGACGTCAGAAGCCGAACGACGCGCCGATCGAGTAGGTGTTGACGACGTTGGTCGACGACGCCAGCGATGGCACCTGCGACGTGATGCGGGTGTTGTCCCAGTCGGCTTCCAGCTTCACGTTCTTGGCGATCTCGTAGTTCACGCCCAGGCCGTAGTACGGGTGCCAGCCGTCCTTCGAGTGGTCGCCCAGCAGCGTGGTGCCGAGGTTGTAGTCCGTCTTGCTGGTGCCGTAGGCCGCGCCCAGGCGTGCGACGCCGCCCCAGCCGCTGCCGAAATCCGGGCGGTAGGCGCCGCCGATGCCCCAGTAGGAATCCTTGGTGTCGGCACCGACGCCGGTGCCCGAACCCTTGAACTTGCCGAGATCGGCGTAGGTCAGTTCGGCCGCCCAGGGCGTGCCGGGCAGTTGGTAGCCGCCGTAGAGCTTCCAGGCGAAATCGGTCTTGTCGCAGCTGGTGATCGCGCCCGACGCCACGGCGGAGCCGCAGCCGTGGTCGGCGTGGCTTTCGCCCAGGTTGCCGCCCACGTAGGTCTGGGCGAAGGCCGAGCCGCTGGCCAGGGAAATCATGGCGACCGCAGCGCCGGCAATCAGATTCTTGGTCACTTCAAAACCTCATCAAAAAGTACTCCGAAGAGCGATGAGGCGACTCTACTTGCGGGTTTTCCCGGAAAGCTGAAAAAGTCGGTCAGGAGCAACACAAGTAGGTGAATCTGTGGTAAAGGCGGCTTTACCTCGATCTCACGGAACTTTCACGCCACGGGGTCTTGCGGGCCGTCGAGAGAAAAGGCGCCCAACTTGCGTTATGGCGCCTTTTCCCGGGGTGTGAGTACTGACAAAGACTCAGACGTGTCGCAGTTGCACCCGGGCGGTCTCGTTGATGCCCATCGCGCCGAACATCAGCGCGACGAGGCGGTGGGTCTCGTGGAAGACGATCTCGCGGCCTTCGGCGTGGCGTTGCGCGACCCAGTTGAGCAGGTCGCCGGCGGCCACGAAATCGACGCGCATCAGCAGCGCGCACGAGATGCGGATGACACGCGAATCGCCCACCTGCGTGCCGAGGCGTCCGAGCAGCTCGCCCAGGTCGCCCGACAACTGACCGGCCAGCTCCACCGAGGTGATCTGCACCTGGGCCTTGGGCTCGTCCTCGCTGAGCATGGACGTGTCCATGAAGCTGGTCGTCGCCTCGCCGACCACCGAGAGCGACAGCGTCTGGGTGTTCTGCGTGGTGCCGATCAGCTGCGCCTTGCAGCGCGCGTTCTCCCAGCTCGGCGGCGACACCTCGAAGGTGACGCAGTAGTCGATCGCCACCTCGTCGAACTGGTCGGGCCGGTGCGCCAGTCGCAGCGCCTCGAGGCGCAGCATCCAGTAGACCGGGTCCGCGTCGCGCACGCCGGTGGGCGCGAGTTCGTGCAGCACCGAGAACAGCTTGTCGCCGGCGATCCAGTTCATCGACAGTGGCTGGTTGGCCCAGCCGAGGAAAAGCTTCTGCAGCCGGCTCGCGGCCTCGACGTCCATCGAGGCCAGCGCCGTCCAGTCCATCACCCACGGCGACGGCAGCTGCATCGACAGGGCGTCCAGGCGCGAGACGGCTTCGCCGTCGAGGTTGGGCGGGCACACCCAGCCGATGCCGCCCGTCATGCTCTTGCCCGACTCGGGCTTCTTGGTGGCCTCGGCGAGCTGCTTGGGCAGCGAGAACCATTGCGGCGCCGAGCGATGGAAGCGCTCGACGTATTCCATCGTGACCGTCTCGAACTTGGTCTGCTGGCCGATCGCGCGGTACAGGTCGAACAGCACCAGCCAGGTCTCGTCGTGGTCGCGGCGCTCGCCGCGCGGGCCGACCAGCGCCTGCAGTGCCTTCTCGCAGCCGGCGAAGTCGCCGCCCGCGAACGCGATCACCGCTTCGTCCAGCGCCTCGTCGTGCACGACTTCGCTGACCTCGACGCTCTCGCCGCCACCCAGGTTGACCGTGGCCTGCGGGCTGGGCGCGACGCGCGGCGCGGGGGCGCCGGCGGCGTAGGGATTCAAGTCCAGCGGCACCGGCGCCGTCTGCAGCGGCGGTGGCGCGGCGATCGGCGTGTGCGTGAACTCGAGCGGCGCGTGGTGGGGCGCCGGTGCCGCGCCGCGAGGCGGTGCGAACGGGTCGTCGGCGTTCGCGTCGTACGGCATCGTGTTGGCGAAGTTGCGCGTCGGCGGGGCGGTGTCCGGGCCGTGCGGGGACGCCGCTTCCATCGGCATGTCGAGCTCGAGCGGACCGCCGTCCAGGCGCGCGACGGTCTCGTGCTCGTCGCTGGGCGTCGTCGACAGCGGCACGGGCAGCGTGGGCGCCGACTCTTCGGGATCGAAGATCGTCGTCGTGAGGATGGGTGGCGGCGGGCCGGGCGGCACCGACGGCGCGGTGCGCGGCGGCTTGGCCGCGGGCGTGCCGGCCGACACCTGCGAACTCGCGCCCACCATCTGGCGCTCGATCGCGTCGATCTTGGCCTTGATGCCCACGCTCTGCACCGAGGACTGCGTGGAACGCGTCTCGACGCTCTCGTCCATGCGCGACGACTGCATCGTGAGCGCCTGCGCCTGGTCGCCCGACAGCCCTTCGCGGCGGATGCGGCGCAGCGTGTCGAGTTCGCGCTTGCGCACGTAGTCGTTGCGGCGCTTGCGCTCGATCATGGCCTTCATCTCGGCCTTGTCGAACTCGGTGGGCTTGATCTCCGTCTCGCGCGGCGTCATGCCGACGAGTTCCCGCGCAGGAGCCGCGACCTTGCGCGCCATCCGGCGAAACAGGCCACCGCCTTCGTCTTTATCTGACATCGCGGTGCAGGATCATGCGTGAGTGTGCATGGACAGGGAGACTAGCAGCCTCAGTCCCCGAACATCTTCTGCTTCATCTCGCGGCGCTGCTGCGCCTCGAGCGACAGCGTGGCGGTGGGACGCGCCAGCAGGCGGCCGAGACCGATCGGCTCGCCCGTCTCGTCGCAGTAGCCGTAGTCTCCGGCATCGATGCGCCCGATCGACTGCGAGATCTTCTTCAGCAGCTTGCGCTCGCGATCGCGCGTGCGCAGTTCCAGGGCATGTTCTTCCTCGATGGTGGCGCGGTCGGCCGGATCGGGGACGATCGACGTGTCCTCGCGCAGGTGTTCGGTGGTCTCGCCGGCGTTCGACAGCAGGTCGTCCTTCAGCGCCTGGAGCTTGGCGCGGAAGAACTCGAGCTGCTTTTCACCCATGTATTCGCTGTCCGGCATGGCCATCAGCTCGGGTTCGGTCAGGTCCTTGCCCGCCTTGGTCTTCCAGGCAGACGCCAGCTTCGGGTCGGTAGCAGAGGATTTTGCGGCGTTCATCGGTTCTATGTCGGCCTTTGCGGAAGGCTTCTTGAGGGGAGTGCTCGCGGCGGCAGGGCCGTCCGCGGGGGAGGAAACCTTGGTGGCTGGCTTGGCGCGCGCTTTCGGCGCGGCGCTGTCCGCGCCGGCTGCCGTGGCGGTGCTGGGGGCCAGCGTCTTGGCCGGGGTCTTGGTCACGGTCGGTCTCCTCGCGGGGTCGCTCGGAAGGCTGTTATACCCGCAGCGAGCAACAGTGAACAGTTGTTCTGACGCGGGGCTGACCTTGCAAAAAGGCGGGCCGATTGTAGCCAGGATGTGCCGCGATCCAGGAAAGGATTTCGCCCGGATGGCGCGGCACGGCAAGAAAGATGCCTAAACGAGGCAGCCCTCCAGGCCCTGGAGCAGGATTTCCTTGGGCAGGTCGATGCCGATGAACACCATCTTGCTGGATTTCTTCTCGCCCGGCGCCCACTTCGGGCCCAGGTCGGAGCCCATCATCTGGTGCACGCCCTGGAAGATCACCTTCTTGTCGCTGCCCTTCATCCACAGCACGCCCTTGTAGCGCAGCATCTTGGGGCCGTAGACCTGCACGATGGCGCCGAGGAAGTCCTCGAGCTTGGTCGGGCTGAACGGCTTGTCGGACTTGAACGCGAACGACTTCACGTCGTCGTCGTGCGCATGGTGGTGCGGGTGGTCGCAGGCCTCGCCCGGGCCGTGGTCGTGGCCTTCGTGGCCGTGATCGTGGCCAGGGTGGTCGTGATCATGGCCGTGGCCCTGCACCGTCAGGAAGTCGGGGTCGATCTCCAGCGTGGTGTTCAGGTTGAAGCCCTTCAGGTCGAACACCTTGGCCAGCGACACTTCGCCGAAGTGCACCTTCTGCTGCTGGGCGCGCGGGTTCATGTGGCGGATGCGGTGCTGCAGCGCCTCGACCGAGGCCTCGTCGACCAGGTCGGTCTTGCTGATGAAGATCTGGTCGGCGAAGCCGATCTGCAGGCGGGCTTCCTGGCGATTGTCGAGCTGTTCGTTGGCGTGCTTGGCGTCGACGAGCGTCAGCACCGAGTCGAGCAGGTAGCTCTCGGCGATCTCGTCGTCCATGAAGAAGGTCTGGGCGACCGGGCCCGGATCGGCCAGGCCCGTCGTCTCGATCACCACGCGCTCGAAGTGCAGCTCGCCCTTGCGGCGGCGCTCGGCCAGCAGCGACAGCGTGGCGCGCAGGTCTTCGCGGATCGTGCAGCAGACGCAGCCGTTGGACAGCTGCATGATCTGCTCGTTGGTGTCCGAGACCAGGATGTCGTTGTCGATGTTCTCCTCGCCGAACTCGTTCTCGATGACGGCGATCTTCTGGCCGTGCGCCTCGGTGAGGACGCGCTTGAGCAGCGTGGTCTTGCCCGAGCCGAGGAAGCCGGTCAGGATGGTGGCGGGGATGAGCTTGTCGGCCATGATTTCTCGGGATTCGTTGCGGTGCTGCGGACGCGGTCGGCGTGCCGGAAGGGGCAAATGGGGGCGGCGAACTCTCTTTCAAGCCTCGTCGACTGTCAAGCTGGAGTCGCGTCCATCGGTTATTCTCGCGGTTCTGCCACTCCCGACACAGCCATAGTGTCTGATCCCCAGTCTGGTCGATCCGGGCGCTCCCATCGGGCGCCCGCCGAGGTCGACAAGCGTACCCTGTTCGAACGCCTGGTCGAGTTCCTGTCTCCCGGGCCAGATTCGCGCGCCGAACTGATCGAAACCCTCGCCGACGCCGAGCAGCGCGCGCTGATCGAGCCCGAGTCGCGCGCGATGCTCGAAGGCGTGCTGCGCATGGCCGACATGACCGCCGGCGACGTGATGGTGGCCGCGCCGCGCATGGACCTGCTGGCCATCGACGCCCCGTACGACGAACTGCTGGCCGCGGTGATCGGCACCGGCCACTCGCGTTTCCCCGTCTTCGAAGGGCAGCGCGAGAACATCATCGGCACGCTGATGGCCAAGGACCTGCTCAAGCTGCAGCGCGCCCCGGAGCTGAACCTGCGCACGCTGCTGCGCCCTGCCGTGTTCGTGCCCGAGTCGAAGAACCTGAACGAGCTCTTGCGCGAGTTCCGCAGCAACCGCAACCACCTGGCGATCGTGATCGACGAGTTCGGCAACACCGCCGGCCTGATCACCATCGAGGACGTGCTGGAAGAGATCGTCGGCGAGATCGAGGACGAGTTCGACGACGCCGACGCCGAGAGCGGCGTCTACGCCCTGGCCGACGGCAGCATGCGCGTGGCCGGCAACGCGTCCATCGCCGAGGTCAACCACGCGTTCAACGTGGCGCTGCCCGAAGACGCGTTCGACACCATCGGCGGCATCGTCTCCCACGAGCTGGGCCACGTGCCGCGGCGCGGCGAGGTGATGCGGCTGGGGGGGCTGCAGTTCGCCGTCCTGCTGACGCGCGGCGGCGCGGTGCGCTGGTTCAAGGTGACGCGTCCGGCGGCCGACAGCGTCCTGCCCGCCTCCGACGAGCTAGGCGGGTGAGTCCCGCCAGGCGTCATCGGTCGGGTCCGCCGGCGCCCGCCGTGGGCGGCTGGCTGGCGTTCGCGCTGGCCCTGCTGGCCGGCGCGGCGCACGCGCTGTCGTTCGCGCCGACGGAGTTCTGGTGGCTGCAGCTGATCGCCACCGGCGCGCTGGTCGCCCTGCTGGCCGATGCCACGCCGCGCGCCGCGGCCGGGCGCGCGTGGGCGTTCGGCTTCGGCTGGCTCGCCACGGGCTTCTGGTGGCTGTTCATCAGCCTGCACGTCTACGGCTACCTGCCGGTCTGGCTGTCGGTGCTGGCGGTGATCGTGCTCGCGGCGTTGCTGTCGCTGTACTACGCGTTCGCCGGCTGGGCCTGGGCGAAGCTGCGCCGCAACCGGCCGCTGATCGATGCACTGCTGTTCGCGGCCGTGTGGCTGCTGGCCGAGCTCGCGCGGGGCAAGTTCCTGACCGGCTTCCCGTGGATCGCCGGCGGCTACGCGCACACGTCCGGTCCGCTCGCCGCGTGGGCGCCGTACGTGGGCGTGTACGGCATCGGCATGCTGGCGGCGGTCATCTCGGCGTCGACGGCGCTGGTGCTGCTGGAGCTGCGCGGCCCGCAACATCGGCCGCCGCTGCTCACCCTGAGCCCGCTGGTGTTGCCGGTGCTGCTGCTGGCCGTCGGCGCCGCGCTGCCGCAGGGGTTCACGCGCTCGACCGGCATGCTCAGCGTGTCGCTGCTGCAGCCCGACGTGGCGCAGAACGACAAGTTCGAGCAGGCCCATATCGACGCGGCGCTCGCCTGGCACGTCGTGAAGCTGAACGAGGCGCCGGGACAGCTCGTGGTGACGCCGGAGTCGTCGCTGCCGGTGCTGCCGGTGCAGATCCCCCTCGCGACCTGGCAGGCCTACGAGCGCCCGTTCGACAAGCCGGGCAAGGCGGCGCTGGTGGGCGTGTTCACCGGCGACGACGAGCACGGCTACACCAACTCGCTGGTGGGGCTCGACGCGAAGCACCACATGACCAACGGCACGTTCTACCGCTACGGCAAGCGCCACCTGCTGCCGTTCGGCGAATACGTGCCGCCCGGCTTCCACTGGCTCGTCGACATGATGAAGATCCCCATCGGCGACCAGGCCAGCGGCGTCGACACGGCCTCGTTCGCGGTCGGCGCGCAACGCGTGCGGCCGCTGATCTGCTACGAGGATCTGTTCGGCGAGGACTTCGCCGCCTCGATGGTCGGCCCGGAGGCCGCGACCCTGATGGCCAATTCCACCAACCTGGCCTGGTTCGGCAAGCGCATGATCCTGGATCAGCACCTCCAGTTCTCGCGCATGCGTGCGCTCGAGTTCCAGCGCGGCCAGGTGCGCGCCACCAACACGGGCGCCACCGCGGTCATCGACTGGCAGGGCCACGTCACCGCCCGCCTGCCGGCCGAGGTGGAGGGCGAACTCGACGCCGACGTCGAAGGCCGCATCGGCGACACGCCTTACGGGGTGTGGGTGGCGCATTTCCGCCTGTGGCCGCTGTGGGGGCTGGGCGCCGCGCTGATCCTGCTCACGCTGCTGGTGCCGCGGCGCCGCTGACGCCCGCGGTATGGCATTCTTGGGGAATGTCGCGCCCTCGTTTTCTCGCCGCCTGGTCGACCGCCGCACTGCTGGCCGGCTGCGCGTTCGCACCCTATTCGCCCAGCGGCGTGCCGCCCGGCGCTTCGCGCGCGGAGGTCGAGCGCATCATGGGGCCGCCCACGGGCGTCTACACGATGCCCGACGGCCAGGTGCGTCTCGAGTACAACCACATGCCGTTCGGCAAGCAAACGTTCATGATCGATCTCGACGCCGGCGGCCACGTCGCGCATTGGGAGAACGTGCTCGACGAAAACCATTTCGACGCGATCCGGCCCGGCCAGACGATGGCCGAGGTGCTGCGCCAGATCGGGCCGCCCAGCTTCACCTGGCACTACCTGCTGCCGCGCCCGGGCGGCAATACCTGGCTGTACCGCTTCGAGACGATCCAGCGCTGCACCGTGTTCGAGCTGTCGTTCGATGCCGTCACCGGCAAGGTGCTCGACGGCGCCTATCCGCCCGACCCGGGTTGCCCGGACGAATGGATCTGAGGCCGGCGTCGGCTGTCCGCACGTAAAATCATGCGTTCGACCGCGCGCGGGACCCTGCGCGCGGCCCAGTCTCCGGCCCGCGCGGCCCCACCGAATCCGTCATGCTGACCTTCCAGCAAATCATTCTTCGCCTGCAGGACTACTGGGACAAGCAGGGCTGCGCCCTGCTGCAGCCCTACGACATGGAAGTCGGCGCGGGCACGAGCCACACCGCCACCTTCCTGCGCGCCCTCGGCCCCGAGCCGTGGAGGGCCGCGTACGTGCAGCCCAGCCGCCGCCCCAAGGACGGCCGTTACGGCGAGAACCCGAACCGCCTGCAGCACTACTACCAATACCAGGTCGTGCTCAAGCCGGCGCCCGACAACATCCTCGAGCTGTACCTCGGTTCGCTCGAGGCGCTCGGCTTCGACCTGAAGAAGAACGACGTCCGCTTCGTGGAAGACGACTGGGAGAACCCGACGCTCGGCTGCTGGGGCCTCGGCTGGGAGGTCTGGCTCAACGGCATGGAAGTGACCCAGTTCACCTACTTCCAGCAGGTGGGCGGCATCGACTGCAAGCCGATCACCGGCGAGATCACCTACGGCCTGGAGCGCCTGGCGATGTACATCCAGGGCAAGGAGAGCCTGTTCGACCTCGAGTGGACGCCGGGCGTCACCTACCGCGACGTGTTCCACCAGAACGAGGTCGAGCAGAGCACGTACAACTTCGAGCATTCCGACGTGACGTTCCTGCTGCAGGCCTTCGGCGAGTACGAGAAGATGTCCAGGCACCTGATGGACCACCAGCTCGCGCTGCCCGCGTACGAGCAACTGCTCAAGGCCGGCCACACGTTCAACCTGCTGGACGCGCGCGGCGCGATCAGCGTCACCGAACGCGCCGCCTACATCGGCCGCATCCGCAACCTGGCGCGCGCCGTCGCGCAGAGCTACCTCGAGAGCCGCGCGCGCCTCGGCTTCCCGATGGCGGCCAAGGCCTGGGCCGACGAAGTGATCGCCCAGATCGACAAGAAGAAGGCGGCCACCGCATGAGCGCGCAAGACACCAGAAGCCTCCTCGTCGAACTGGTCTGCGAGGAACTGCCGCCGAAGGCGTTGAAGAAGATGGGCGAATCGTTCGCCGCGACGCTGGTCGCAAGCCTGCATGCGCAAGGCCTGGTCGGCGCCAACGCGTTGGTGAAGTCCTTCGCGTCGCCGCGCCGACTCGGCGTGCATGTCCAAGGCGTCGCGGCCAAGGCCGCCGATCGCGCGCTGCAGCAGAAGCTGATGCCCGCGGCCGTCGCGTTCGACAAGGACGGCAACGCCTCGCCCGCGCTGCTGAAGAAGCTCGCGTCGCTGGGCTTCGGCGCGGAGGCCGTGCCGTCGCTCAGGCGGCTGCCGGACGGCAAGGCCGAGAGCCTGTTCGTCGACCAGGTCGTGGCCGGCGCCACGTTGGCCGAAGGCCTGCAGAAGGCCATCGACGAGACGCTGGCCAAGCTGCCGATCGACAAGCGCATGAACTACCAGCTGGCCGACGGCTGGACCGACGTCAAGTTCGTGCGTCCCGCGCATCGCCTGCTGGCGCTGCACGGCGCCGACGTGGTGCCGGTCGCGGCGCTGGGCCTGTCGGCCGACCGCGTCACGCAAGGCCACCGCTTCGAGGCGAAGAGCGCGACGCTCACGATCCGCGACGCGGACAGCCACGCGCCGCAACTCGCCGACGAGGGCGCGGTGATCGCCGGCTTCGGCGAACGGCGCGCCGAGATCGTGCGTCAACTGGGCGCGGCCGCGGCCAGGGAAGGCCTGACGCCCATCCACGACGACGCGCTGCTGGACGAAGTCTGCGGACTGGTCGAGCGCCCCAACGTGCTCACCTGCCAGTTCGAGCAGGAGTTCCTCGCGGTGCCGCAGGAGTGCCTCATCCTCACGATGAAGGCCAACCAGAAGTACTTCCCGCTGATGGACGCCGCCGGCAAGCTCACGCACAAGTTCCTCGTGGTCAGCAACATCAGCCCGAGCGATCCGAGCGCCGTGATCCAGGGCAACGAGCGCGTGGTGCGCCCGCGCCTGGCCGACGCGAAATTCTTCTTCGACCAGGACCGCAAGAAGTCGCTGGAAGAGCGCGTGCCGGGCCTCGACAAGGTCGTCTACCACGGCAAGCTGGGCAGCCAGGGCGAGCGCGTGACGCGCGTGCGCGAGATCGCGCGGGCGATCGCCGCGGAGCTGGGCGACCACGGCCTCGTCGACCAGGCCGACACCGCCGCGCGACTGGCCAAGGCCGATCTCGTCACCGACATGGTGGGCGAGTTCCCCGAACTGCAAGGCATCATGGGCGGGTACTACGCGCGCCACGACGGCCTGGGCGACGTCGTCGCCGACGCGATCGAGGATCACTACAAGCCGCGCTTCGCCGGCGACGCGCTGCCGCGCAACCGCGCCGGCCTGGTCGTGGCGCTGGCCGACAAGCTCGAGACCCTGGTCGGCCTGTTCGGCATCGGCCAGGTGCCCACCGGCGACAAGGATCCGTTCGCGCTGCGCCGCCACGCGCTGGGCGTGATCCGCATGCTGGTCGAGGCGGCGCTGCCGCTGGATCTCGACACGCTGCTCGCGCTGGCCGTGCCGGCGTTCGGCACCGCGATCGTCGATCCGCGCGCCGCGGTGTCGACGTTCATCGTCGAGCGCCTGGCCGGCAGCCTGCGCGAGCAGGGCTATTCGGCGCACGAGGTCGACGCGGTGCTGGCGCTGGGCGTGCAGCGTCTCGCCGAGATCCCGCGCCGGCTCGAAGCCGTGCGCGCGTTCGCCGCGCTGCCCGAGGCCGCGGCACTGGCCGCCGCCAACAAGCGCATCTCCAACATCCTGAAGAAGAGCGCCGACCCGGTCGAGGCCAAGGCCGATCCGGCGCTGTTCTCGGAAGCCGCCGAGCGCGCGCTGTGGCAGGACGTCGGCACGGTGCGCCGTGCCGCCGACGTGCTGTTCGAGGCCGGCGACTACACCAGCAGCCTGAAGGCGCTGGCCGCGCTGCGCACGCCGGTGGACAAGTTCTTCGACGACGTGATGGTCAACGCGGACGATCCGAAGGTGCGCGCGAACCGCCTCGGCCTGCTCGCGACCTTGCACGGCGTGATGAACCGCGTCGCCGACCTGTCACGTCTTTCGCAGTAAGCCAACCGAATCCAGGACGCCCATGCAAGCCCCCAAGCTCGTGATCACCGGCCGCGACGGCATCCTCAACATCTTTCGCAGCGACCACGTGAAGGCGCCCGAAGAATGGCAGCCGATCCCCGGCGCGCTGGAGGCGGTGGCGCGGCTCAACCACGCCGGCTGGCATGTGGTGGTGGCCACCAACCAGTCGGGCATCGGGCGCGGCATGATCGACATGACCTCGGTCAACGCGGTGCACCAGCACATGATGAAGCTGCTGTCCGAGAAGGGAGGCCGCATCGACGCCGTGTTCTTCTGCCCGCATGCCGCCACCGAGCAGTGCGAGTGCCGCAAGCCGGCGCCGGGCCTGATGCACGACATCGGCGAGCGCTACGGCGTCGAGCTGGGCGCGGTCCCGATGGTGTGCGACACGCTGCGCGACCTCGAGGCCGCGAGGGCGGCCGGCTGCCAGCCGCACCTGGTGCGCACCGGCCGCGCAGCGGTCGCCGACGAGGCGACCATCGCGCAGTGGTTGCAGGCCGTGCCGGGCACCACGGTGCATGCCGACATGTCGGCGTTCGCCGAGCACCTCGTGGCCCACTGATCCGAGGCGGCGTCGCGACGCCGCGCGTTTCCATCAAGAAGAAAAGCAAGGCATGACCAAGGCCCTTTCCGTCGTTCGCTCGATCCTGTTCTTCCTGTACATGGCGCTGACCGTGATCCCCTGGGGCGCGACGGTGTGCATCTGCGCGCCTTTCCTGAGCGCCGACCAGATCTACACGTGGTGTATCAACTGGGTGGCGCTGGCTCACCACGGCTCGCGCTGGATCTGCGGCGTCAGGAAACGCGTGATCGGCATGGAGAACGTGCCGTCGGCTGCGGATGCGACGGGCGCCGTCATCCTGGCGGCCAAGCACCAGTCCACGTGGGAGACCTTCGCGTTCCCGGTGGTGATGCCCCACCCGCTGGCCTACGTGTTCAAGAAGGAGCTGATCTACGTGCCGTTCTTCGGCTGGGCGATGGCGCGCATGGACATGATCCACATCGACCGCAGCAGGCGTGCCGAGGCGTGGAACAAGGTGGCCGCCCAGGGCAAGCGGCTCAGCGCGCTCGGCAAGTGGGTGATCATGTTCCCGGAAGGCACGCGCAGCGCGCGCGGGGCGCAGGGCGTCTACAAGTCGGGTGCGACGCGCCTGGCGATCGCCAACGGCGTGCCGGTGGTGCCGATCGCCGTCGATTCGGCGCGCTGCTGGCCGCGCAAGAGCTTCTGGCTGAAGCCGGGCGTCGTGACGATCTCCATCGGCAAGCCGATCTCGCCGGAAGGCCGCGAGCCCGAGGAGATGATGCGCGAAGTCGAAGCCTGGATCGAGACGGAGATGCGCCGCCTCGATCCCGAGGCCTACGGCTCGCCGCAAGCCTGAACGGCCGCGGCCGCAGGCGGGCTCAGTGCCCGCTGCGGATCTTGGCGACGAGGTAGTCCACGACCGCCAATGCGCGCTGCTCGCTGTGCGCGATGCTGGGCGACGTGACGTACTGGCCGCCGATGACGATCGTCGGCACGCCGTCGATGCCGTAGGTTTCCATCAGCTGGTTGGCCTGCTGCACCTTCGTGCGCGTGCCGAAGGAGTTGAAGAGCGACATGAAGCGCACCGGGTCGACGCCGTTGGCCTTCATGAAGGCGGCGATGTCGTCGGGCTTGTCCAGGCGAAGGCGTTGCAGGTGGAAGGCGTTGAAGACCTTCTGCTGCATCGCGTCGACCAGGCCCATCGCCTCCAGCGCGAAGTACAACGGCTGGAAGTTCACGTAGTTCTGCAGGAAGTGCACCGGTTCGCGGTGGAAGTGCATGCCGGCCGGCTTGGTCTTGAGCCACGCCTCGAGCGTGGGCTCGAACTCGAAGCAGTGCGGGCAGGCGTAGCTGAAGAACTCGACGACGTCGACGGTGCCGGGCGGCGCCGACACGGGAACGGCCGCGGACAGCTTGGTGTAGTCCTTGCCGGCGACGGGCTCGCCCTGGGCGTTGGCGGTGCGGACCAGGCCCAGCCCCAGCGAGGCGGCGGCGAGTGCGGAGAAGTGGCGGCGTTGCAAGCGAATCCTTTCGGGCGTCGGTCTGGAATCGCCGCGCTCCCGGGAGGGGTCGGCGGGCGAAGGCGTCATTGTCGCCAGTCTTCGTCCCTTCTGCCGGCCGAAGGTTCCATGGCCGGCTGACGGATAGAATTGGCGTCCATGCCCCGACCCGGCCCGGCCGACGACGCTTCCTCGCAGCTCTCGCTCTTCGACGCACCGCCGTCGAACGAGGCGCCGTCGACGCCGCTGCCCGCCGCGCCGCGATCCATCGCGCCGCGCGCGCCTGTGGCCCGACCCGTGCAAGACGCGCCCGCCCCCTTCGAATTCGATGCCATGCCGCCGGCGCGCCAGCGCGAGCCGTCGCCGCTGCACTTCAGGCATCCGCAAGCCGAGCGCGAGATCCAGCTCGGCGAACATCGCGTCGGCTATGCGCTGCGGCGCGCGCGCCGCAGCAGCATCGGCTTCGTGGTCAGCGCCGAAGGCCTGCAGGTGAACGCGCCGCGTTGGGTCTCGCTGCAGAACATCGATTCGGCGGTGCAGGCCAAGGCCGGCTGGATCGTGCGCAAGCTGCAGGAGCAGCGCGACCGCGCGCGCCGCGTCGAGTCCACGCGCATCGAATGGCGCGACGGCACCAGCCTGCCGTTCCTCGGCGAGACGGTGATCATCGTGCTCGATCCGCGCGTCGCCGGGGCGGTGCTCAACGCCGACGCGCAGGCGCTGCCCGGCGTGCCGCGCCTGGTGCTGCACGTGGGCCTGCCGCAGACGGCCGAACCCGAGCAGAGCCGCGACAGCGTGCAGAGCTGGCTGCAGCGCCAGGCCCTGCGCATCTTCACCGACCGCTGCAACCATTTCGCCGCCACGCTGAAGGTGCGGATGACGCGGCTGTCGCTCAGCTCCGCGCAGACGCGCTGGGGATCGGCCTCGGCCGACGGCTCGATCCGCCTGAACTGGCGCCTCGTGCACTTCGGGCTGCAGGTGATCGACTACGTGGTCGCGCACGAGCTCGCGCATCTTCGTGAAATGAATCACAGCGCGGCGTTCTGGGATGTCGTTCGATCCGTCGTTCCGGATTACCAGAAGTTGCGAAACACGCTGAAGGACGTACCCGTGCCCGTATTGGACTGAACGTTCGACGGGTAATAGCCGGGTACTACGCGAAGCGTGAACTATTGTTGGCAAACCAACCCCCAAAAGGGGGATGGCGACCGCGGAGTCCGAAGGCAAAGTGAGGCCTGCATGCTGTCATCACCCGTCAGGGACAGGGAGCATCCAGGGAGCGAAAGCCGGACATTACCGGCAGCAGGGCCGGTCGTCTAACCACGATCGGCTTTGTTTTTTCCGAATCGCTTTTCGATGTGCAAACGATGTGATTCGCGACGCGTCTAGACGAGCGCCGAGAAGCGGCGGATGCCGTCGGCGTCCAGCTGCCCGCGCAGCCGCCCCCGGCCCGCCAGCGCATGCAGGTGCGCCACCGCCTCGCCCATCGCGAACGTCGTCTGGTGCAGGTCGAGCCTGCGGCGGAACAGCACGGGCAGCAGGTCGGCCGCGCTGCACGGCTTCTCGCGGCAGGCGGCCACCACCTCGTCGAAGTGGCGATCGTGATGCTCGACCAGTTGTCGCACGCGTTCGTGCAGGCCGCGAAACGGCTTGCCGTGCGACGGCAGCACCAGCGTCTCGTCGGGCAGGTCGCGCATGCGCGCGATCGACGCGAGGAACAGCGGCAGCGGGTCGGCCTCCGGCTCGAGGTCGATCACGCTGACGTTGGTGGAGATGCGCGGCAGCACCATGTCGCCCGAGATCAGAACGCCCAGGCCTGCGCAGTGCAGCGAGATGTGCTCGGGCGCGTGGCCGTAGCCGGCGTGGCAGCGCCATTCGTGGTCGCCGATGCGCACCGCCTGGCCGTCCATCAGGCGGCGGTACTGGCGCGGCACCTGCGGCACCATGGAGGCGTAGTAGCCGCCGCGTGCGCGCACCCTGGCGAGGGCCTCGGGGTCGACCAGCCCGTGCTCGCCGAAGAACGCCGCCGCGTCGTCGCCGCCGAAACCGGTGGTGGACTGGCTGGCGATGCGCGCGGCGTTGAAGTCGGTCGCGCTGATCCACAGCCGGCAGCCCCAGCGCTCGCACAGCCAGTGCGCGTTGCCGATGTGGTCGGGATGCATGTGCGTGACGATCACTCGCAGCACGGGCAGGCCGTCGAGATGGTGCGCGAAGACCTGCTCCCACGCCGCGCGCGTCGCGTCGTCGGCGACGCCGCAGTCGACGATCGCCCAGCCCTCGCGGCCGTCGTCCGACCGGTCGCGCAGCAGCCACAGGTTGATGTGGTCCAGCGCGAACGGCAGCGGCATGCGCAGCCAGCGCACGCCGGGCACGAGCGCTATCGTCTCGCCGATGGCGGGCAGGGTGTCGCCAAGCGGGTAAGCGAGTTTCGATTCGTCGGCGTTGGCCATGCGGGCTCCGGTGGACTAGACTTCCGTTTACGTTAACGTCAGTCTACCCATATGAGCATGTCCGGCCGCCCGAAATGCGAATGCTCCCCCTCGGGGGGAAGGCGCCCCGCGCCAAGGGGGCTCGCGTGAGCGCCGTTCCCAGCACCGCCAACAGGAACAAGGCTCCGAAGACCGCCGCTGCGAAAGGGTCGGCCAAGAGCTTCACCATCACCGAGCTGGCCGCCGAGTTCGACGTCACGCCGCGGGCGATCCGCTTCTACGAGGACGTCGGCCTGCTCGAGCCGCAGCGCGCCGGCCGCAACCGCGTCTATTCGCAGCGCGAACGCACGCGCCTGAAGCTGACGCTGCGCGGCAAGCGCCTGGGCCTGAGCCTGCAGGAGATCAAGCAGCTGGTGGACATGTACGACTCGCCGTCCGACACCGCGCCGCAGCTGGAGGCATTCCTGGCGGTGCTGCGCAACCATCGCAAGCAGATCGAGCTGCAGCTGGAGGACATCCGCGTGACGCTCGAGGAGATCGCCCAACACGAGGCGCGCTGCGAGCGCCTGCTCGAGGCCGCGGGCGCCCCGGCCGCGCCGGCGAAGCGAACGGCGCGCGCCTGATTCCGGGCGTTGGAGTCCGGGTTTGATTTACGTTTACGTAAACGTCAACTAAAATCGGCTTTCCGGTCGCCCGGCCCTGGAAAGCAGGGTCCAGAATGCGACGGCGCGGCGTGCCGCGCCCGATCGACGCCGGCGACTTCCCCACTGTTCCACGGCGCCGCCCAAGCAGCGCGCCAGCCCAGGAGACGAGAGATGAGCAACCTGCCCGGCCTGAACTTCATGCTCGGTGAAGACATCGACGCGCTGCGCGACGCCGTGCACGCGTTCGCCCGGGCCGAGATCGCGCCGCGCGCGGCCGAGATCGATCGCAGCGACCAGTTCCCGATGGACCTGTGGGAGAAGATGGGTGCGCTGGGCGTGCTGGGCATCACGGTGCCCGAGGAGTTCGGCGGCGCCGGCATGGGCTACGTCGCGCACATGGTCGCGATGGAGGAGATCAGCCGCGCCAGCGCCTCGGTGGGCCTGAGCTACGGCGCGCACTCCAACCTGTGCGTCAACCAGATCAAGCGCAACGGCACCGACGCGCAGCGCCGCAAGTACCTGCCCAAGCTGATCTCCGGCGAGCACGTGGGCGCGCTCGCGATGAGCGAGCCGGGCGCCGGCTCCGACGTCATCAGCATGAAGCTGAAGGCGCAGGACAAGGGCGGCTACTACGTGCTCAACGGCAGCAAGATGTGGATCACCAACGGGCCGGATGCCGATACCCTGGTGGTGTATGCGAAGACGGAGCCCGAGCTGGGCGCGCGCGGCGTCACGGCCTTCCTCGTCGAGAAGGGCATGAAGGGCTTCTCCATCGCGCAGAAGCTCGACAAGCTGGGCATGCGCGGGAGCCACACCGGGGAGCTCGTGTTCAATGACGTGGAGGTGCCGGCCGAGAACATCCTGGGCCAGCTCAACGGCGGCGCGCGGGTGCTGATGTCGGGCCTCGACTACGAACGCGCCGTGCTGGCCGCCGGCCCGATCGGCATCATGC
>CAIMXF010000258.1 GCA_903845345.1 uncultured beta proteobacterium | reverse complement strand
GTGGCCCACATCTGGCCCATCCGTGGCCCAGCCGAATTCCGGCACTCCGAAAACGACCGTTGGGCTTGTGGCCCAGTTGGCGCGAGGAGGGACAGAACCATTCGCTCGCGCGCTTGTAATGTCGGCTTTGCGGCGGCAGCAGTCGTAGCGTGTTGCGTCTGAGCTTTCGGTCTGGAGATATACCAGGTTCCGCCACGCTGGAGCGGAGCGCCCAGACGATGACGGCTCTCGGACCGTTGCGGTCATAGGCGAAATTCCGAGGCGCTGACCAAGCCCTCGATATCGCTCTTGAAGGCTTTGGAACGCCCGGCCACCTGGTGAGCGCCTCGAACGACCGCTCCCGGTGGGCGTGACCGGCTCCTTCCGACCCAGAGGCGAAGTTCACGTAATCGATCTCGACGCCCGAAACCGGACATTCAGAATGTCAGGCATTTGCCCGCGGCGTCAAGCGCTCTGACCCTTGATGCCAGTCCTTGAAGGGCGCCTTGGCCAGCGGTTGCTGTCCTCCGCTATGCCCAAAAAGCGCGACTGCTACTTGTCGTATAGCCGACGTTGCCTGCACGCCTGCCCGCAATCAAGGTGCCATGCAGGAATAGTTCGAGGCCGCCTTGGCAGCAGCCGAATCGTTGGCCGGCCCGGTGTATCGGGGGTACCGTGGGTACATGCACAGCGGAAGGCTTCGCAGCACGGTTCCCTTCTCGGTGACCTTCCGAGCGGTCAGCGTGCCCGGAGCGACATCCTTGGTAACCCACCCGTCCAGGGCGGTCAGGAGGTCGGTCTTGTCCGGCCCCACACCGCCTTCGCAATGATTGACGCCGGGCGCCACGTAGAGCCGGGTTGACGCGTCGGCGTCCGCCGCGCCCACGGCTTGGCGCACCTGCGCCATGTAGTCGATGGTGGAGTTCACGCTCAGCGCCGCATCCGAACCGCCTTGCCAGACGATCAGCTTGCCGCCGTGGCTGATGAAGGGAAGGATGTCTGCATCGGTGGCGTCGTTGAGCGCCGCCATGGCGTCGAGGGCATCCGGGTCCTTGTCCCACGGCGTGTAGGCCAACGAGTCCGCATGCTCGTCATGCGCGAGATAGTATTTGACGGTGGTGTCCTGCATAACGTACTGCCCGGAGGTCTTGACATCGCCGTTGCCGGAAACCCAGATTCCGAAATTCATGGGATCGTCTTCGTTGCCGGTCAGGTTGTAGCCCTTGGCGGTGTAAGTCGTGCGGCCCTTGAACGTCGCGTCGCTGGTGAACGATTCGAGGACGGCGAGCTGGGCGTCGGAGAGGCATGTGTTCCCCATATCGGCGCCGCCGGGGCAACGCAAGGCGGCGACGTTCGAGACCTTGGCCGTGCATGCGGCCGGATTGGCGACGATGCCGTCCACGACCCCGTCGAGCCGATCGCAGGCGTCCCGCACGTGCCTGGCCAACAGCGCGACCTTGGCGGCGTTGAAGGCACCGCCCGGGGCCGCCGATGCCTCCACGGTGCGATGAAACGCGCCCATGTACCCGACCCAGTTGAAAGCCGGCGCACGGGCGATCACGCCATCGAAGAGCGTTGGATTTCGCTGCACCGCCATCAACGCTTCGCGGCCGCCAGTGGAGCAGCCTTCGAAATAGGACTTGGTGGGCGGGACGCCATAGGCCGCGGCCACGACCTTCAAGGCCGTTGCCATGACCATCGGCACCGCACCGCTGCCGAACAGTTCGGCCGCACGGGGGTCATTCAAGACGAAGGCGGCCGACATGCCGTCACCCTGGTGCCCCGAATCGCTCGCGACTTCCACGTACCCCTGCACGAGCGGCGCAGCGACCGGCTCGGGCATCACGCCGTCGTAGCCGCCACCGCCGCCGTAGTACAGCTTGCCGTTCCAGGCATTGGGCAGACGGATCTCGAATCTCAGGGCGGGCGCGATCGTGCCGGCAACCTTGCAATAGGCGGGCACGCTGCCCTTTCTCGAGACAACAGACGTGGCGAGGACGACGTCCGCGACCGACTTGCCGGACAGGACATCGCAAGCCGTCTTCGCTGTCATCGCGGCGCTGGCCACGCGAAGCGGCGCCGTCGTCGGCGGCTTGGCGAAGGCCGGTATGGCAATCAACAGCGACACGGTCGCAGCGACAAGTCTTGCCGGAGAGCTCATTCGACGCTTTCGAGATCATCAGGCGGTGGCACCGAGCGGCATGGCGACAGGCCGCTCAGAACCCGACGGAGACGCCGGCCGACGCCGTCCAGCGCGGCGCAAGCTGGTAGCCGATGAGGTTGTAGTGCACCGGCAGCTGTGCGAACGCGAACAACTGCGTGCGCGGCATCGGCGACCAGGTCG
>CAIMXF010000257.1 GCA_903845345.1 uncultured beta proteobacterium | reverse complement strand
GGCCCGATCGGTGCCGCGCGCGTGGGCTACATCAACGGCCAGTACGTGATGAACCCGGGCAAGACCCAGCGCATCGATTCGAAGCTGGATCTCGTCGTCGCGGGCACCGAAGCCGCCGTGCTGATGGTCGAGTCCGAGGCCGACCAGCTGCCGGAAGACATCATGCTGGGCGCCGTGGTGTTCGGTCACGACCAGGGCAAGATCGCCATCAACGCCATCCACGAACTCGTGCGCGACGCAGGCAAGCCGCTCTGGCTCGAGACCGGCGAGTGGACGCTGCCGGTCAAGGACGAGGCCCTGATCGCCAAGATCGGCGGCCTGGCCCAGGCCAAGATCGAGGCGGCCTACCAGATCCGCAGCAAGCAGGCGCGCACGCAGGCGCTGCGCGTGGCCACGGCCGAAGTCAAGGCCGCGCTGGCTGCCGAAGACGCGAAGGTCGACTCGGTCAAGGTCGACGCGATGCTGTTCGACATCGAAGCCAAGATCGTCCGCGACCAGATCCTGGCCGGCGAGCCGCGCATCGACGGCCGCGACACCCGCACCGTCCGCGCCATCGAGATCCGCACCGGCGTGCTGCCGCGCGCCCACGGCTCGGCCATCTTCACGCGTGGCGAAACGCAGGCCGTCGTCGCGACGACGCTGGGCACCGAACGCGACTCGCAGACCATCGACGCGCTGGCCGGCGAGTACTCCGAGCGCTTCATGCTCCACTACAACATGCCCCCGTTCGCCACCGGCGAGACCGGCCGCGTCGGCAGCCCCAAGCGTCGCGAGATCGGCCACGGCCGCCTCGCCAAGCGCGCGCTGGTCGCCGTGCTGCCGTCCAAGGACGAGTTCCCTTACTCGGTGCGCGTGGTCTCGGAGATCACCGAGTCCAACGGCTCGTCGTCGATGGCTTCGGTCTGCGGCGGCTGCCTGTCGCTGATGGACGCCGGCGTGCCGCTGAAGGCGCACGTGGCCGGCATCGCCATGGGCCTGATCAAGGACGGCGCCCGCTTCGCGGTGCTCACCGACATCCTGGGCGATGAAGATCACCTCGGCGACATGGACTTCAAGGTGGCCGGCACCACGCAGGGCATCACCGCGCTGCAGATGGACATCAAGATCCAGGGCATCACCAAGGAAATCATGCAGGTCGCGCTGGCGCAAGCCAAGGAAGCTCGCCTGCACATCCTGGGCAAGATGGTCGAGTCCGTTGCTGGCGCCAACACGGAAGTGTCGGAATTCGCTCCGCGCCTGTACGTGATGAAGATCAACCCTGAGAAGATCCGCGACGTCATCGGCAAGGGCGGCGCGACCATCCGTGCGCTGACCGAGGAGACGGGCACGCAGATCAACATCGAGGAAGACGGCACGATCACGATCGCCTCGACCGATTCCGAGCGTGCCGCGCACGCCAAGAAGCGCATCGAGGAGATCACGGCCGAGGTCGAAGTGGGCAAGATCTACGAAGGCCCGGTCACCAAGATCCTCGACTTCGGCGCGCTGGTCAACCTGCTCCCGGGCAAGGACGGCCTGCTGCACATCAGCCAGATCGCGCACGAGCGCGTCGAGAAGGTCACCGACTACCTGAAGGAAGGCCAGATCGTGAAGGTCAAGGTGCTCGAGACCGACGAGAAGGGCCGCGTCAAGCTGTCGATGAAGGCGCTGCTGGATCGCGAGCCGCAAGGCGACCGCCAGCCGCAATGAGCGGTCAGCCGCTGCACGCCCGACCGTGAGCAACGACGCTTCCAGCGCGAGCATGCGCGCCATCGAGATCGCCGGCTTCGGCGGTCCCGAGGTGCTGCGTGAGGTGGTGCGCGCGCGCCCGGTCGCCGGTGCGGGCGAGGCGTTGGTGCGCGTGACGGCGTCGGGCGTCAACCGCCCCGACGTGCTGCAACGCAAGGGGCACTATCCGGTGCCTGCCGGCGCGTCCGACATCCCGGGCCTCGAGATCGCGGGCGAGATCGTCGACGGCGATGCCGCGGGCCTCGCGGCCGCTGGTTTCGCCGTCGGCGACCGCGTCTGCGCGCTGGTGGCCGGCGGCGGCTACGCCGAATACTGCGCGGTGCCGGTCGGCCAGATGCTGCCGGTGCCCGCGGGCTTCAGCGACATCGAGGCCGCCGCGCTGCCGGAGAACTTCTTCACCGTGTGGTCGAACGTGTTCGACCGCGGCCGCCTGGTGGCCGGCGAATGGCTGCTGGTGCAGGGCGGCACGTCCGGCATCGGCGTCGCCGCCATCCAGCTGGGCAAGGCGTTCGGGGCCAGGGTCGTCGCAACGGCGGGCTCGGCCGACAAGTGCCAGCGCTGCCTCGAGATCGGCGCCGACCACGCGGTCAACTACCGCACCGAGGACTTCGCCGCCAAGGCGCTGGAGTTCACGGGCGGCAAGGGCGTGGACGTCGTGCTGGACATGGTCGCGGGCGATTACATCGCGCGCGAGGTGTCTTGCCTGGCCGAGGACGGCCGCATCGTGCTGATCGCGGTGCAGGGCGGCACGAAGTCGCAGGTCGATGCCGGGCTGGTGCTGCGCAGGCGGCTCACGCTCACCGGCTCGACGCTGCGACCGCGTCCGGTCGCGTTCAAGGCGGCCATCGCCGCGTCGCTGCGCGACCAGGTGTGGCCGCTGCTGGCCGCGCGCCGGGTGCTGCCGGTGATCCAGGAAGTGTTTCCCGCGGAGCAGGCGTCGCGCGCGCATGCCGCGATGGAAGAGGGCCACCATGTCGGCAAGCTGATGCTGTCGTGGACCTGACCGACCCACCAACAAGAACAACCACCATGCGCAAGAAATTCGTCGCGGGCAACTGGAAGATGCATGGATCGCACTCGGCCAACGCCGAGCTGCTGTCGGGCATCCTGGCCGCGCGTCCGTTCGCGTGCGACGTGGCGGTGTGCGTGCCGTTTCCGTACCTGGGCGAGGTCGCCGTGGCGCTGGCCGGCAGCGACGTCCGCTGGGGCGCGCAGGACTGCTCGGCGCACGAAAAGGGCGCGTACACCGGCGAGGTCTCGGCCGCCATGCTGTCCGAATTCGGCTGCCGCTACGTCATCGTCGGCCACTCCGAGCGCCGCCATTACCACGGCGAGAGCGACCAGCTGGTCGCCGACAAGGCCAAGGCCGTGCTCGCGCGCGGGCTCACGCCCATCGTGTGCGTGGGCGAGACGCTGGGCCAGCGCGAGCAGGGCACCGCGCACGCCACCGTCAAGCGCCAGCTGTCGGCGGTCATCCATGCGCTGGGCCACTGCGTCGGCGAGATGGTCGTCGCCTACGAGCCGGTGTGGGCCATCGGCACCGGCGTCACCGCCACGCCCGAGCAGGCGCAGGAGATGCATTCGCTGATCCGCGCGCAGCTGCACGCGGCCACCGGGCACGCCGACGCGATGAAGATCCTCTACGGCGGCAGCATGAAGCCCGAGAACGCGGGCTCGCTGCTGGCGCAGCAAGACATCGATGGCGGACTGATCGGAGGCGCCGCGTTGAAGGCCGCCGACTTCGTCGCCATCTGTCGCGCGGCGGGCTGAACGCTCGCGCGCCTCATTCGAACAAGATTTCCTGGAGTCCCAAGCAAATGCAAGTCTGGTCCAACCTTCTCTTCATCCTGCAGATCCTGTCGGCCGTGGCCATGATCGGCCTCGTGCTCATCCAGCACGGCAAGGGCGCCGACATGGGTGCGTCGTTCGGCAGCGGCGCGTCGGGCAGCCTGTTCGGCGCCACCGGCAGCGCGAACTTCCTGTCGCGCTCCACCGCGGTCTGCGCGACGGTCTTCTTCGCGACCACGCTGGGCATGTCGGTGCTGTCGACGGGCCGTGGTTCGGCGCACGCCGCCGAGGTCAATCGCCTCGACCAGCTGAGCGCGCCGGCGGCCGTCGCGAGCGCGCCCGCCAACGGTGCTTCGAGCGTTATCGTGGTGCCGGCATCGGCGCCGTCCGCCGTGCAAGGCGTCCCGACGCGTTGATGCGACGATCGCGGCATTTTTCTGTAGCGAATAGAGGTAAACACGGTTTCTTTCGCTATAGAATGTGAGGCTGTTCAGTGAGCCAGTTCTCTTACGAAAACCCCTCACGCAAACTGAACTGATCAGGTATTACCGGATGGCCCCCGGGTCATTCACGCCGACGTGGTGAAATTGGTAGACACGCTATCTTGAGGGGGTAGTGGCGAAAGCTGTGCGAGTTCGAGTCTCGCCGTCGGCACCAGGTTTTCGAATATTGAGATGGTCGCGCATCCCGTCCGGAGGCCGTGGCCGACGCGCCCTGCGTCATGGCTTTGATAGACGGCGAGAACGTGCGGGGCGCACTCGGGATCAGCAAGCATGATCTGTCGAGGCGCTCTTTTTTCTGCCCCCAGACAAACGACGCAGCCTGCAAACGACACGAAGCTAGCCATGGACCTGTCTGCCTACCTCCCCGTCATCCTGTTCATCCTGGTTGGCACTTTCATCGGCATCGCGCCCCAGGTGCTGGGCTTCGTCCTCGGCCCCCGTCGTCCCGACGCGCAGAAGAACTCTCCGTACGAGTGCGGATTCGAGGCCTTCGAAGACGCGCGCATGAAGTTCGACGTTCGCTACTACCTCGTGGCGATCCTGTTCATCCTCTTCGATCTCGAGATCGCATTCCTGTTCCCGTGGGCCGTCGCTTTGAAGGACATCGGCCACACCGGCTTCTGGGCAATGATGATCTTCCTGGCGATCCTGGTCGTCGGCTTCATCTACGAATGGAAAAAGGGCGCGCTGGACTGGGAGTGATCCCTGCGTTCCGGAGCGACAACACCATGGCTGCACCCAAAGGCAATGAAGGCCTCCTGAAAGAGGGATTCGTCACCACCTCGGTCGATGTCCTCGTCAACTGGTCCAAGACCGGTTCCCTGTGGCCGATGACATTCGGCCTCGCCTGCTGCGCGGTCGAGATGATGCACGCGGGCGCCGCCCGCTACGACATCGACCGCTTCGGCATGCTGTTTCGTCCCAGCCCGCGCCAGAGCGACCTGATGATCGTCGCCGGCACGCTGTGCAACAAGATGGCGCCGGCGCTGCGCAAGGTCTACGACCAGATGGCGGAACCGCGCTGGGTGCTGTCGATGGGCTCGTGCGCCAACGGCGGCGGCTACTACCACTACAGCTACTCCGTCGTGCGCGGCTGCGACCGCATCGTGCCGGTCGACGTCTACGTGCCGGGCTGCCCGCCCACCGCCGAGGCGCTGCTGTACGGCATCCTGCAGCTGCAGGCCAAGATCCGGCGCGAGAACACGATCGCCAGAGCATGAAATGACGACCCCCACGCTCCCGCTGGTCGCTGCCTCCCGAGGGGGCGCTCGGATTGGCTCGGGTGAGACGCTCGCTTCCCGAGAGCTTGGCTGAAAGCACCACCGACCCATTCCAAGACCTCTGCCTTGCGGGTAGATCAGGAAGAACTCTCAAATGACCCAACGACTCGACGCCCTGCAGGCCGCCCTCGAGGCCGCTCTCGGCGCCCGCATCACGCACTTCAAGCGCGAGCGTGGCGAGATCACGATCACCGTCGCGGCGGCCGATTCCCTCGAGGTGGCCAGGCAGCTGCGCGACGACAAGACGCTCGGCTTCGAGCAGCTGATCGACCTGTGCGGCGTCGACTACTCGTCGTACAAGGACATGCCCTGGGACGGCCCGCGCTTCTGCATCGTCACCCACCTGCTGTCCCTGGCCAACAACTGGCGCGTGCGCCTGAAGGTGTTCGCCGCCGACGACGACCTGCCGGTCGTGCCCGCGCTCACCCCGGTGTGGAACGCGGCCAACTGGTTCGAGCGCGAAGCGTTCGACATGTACGGCATCATCTTCGAAGGCCACGACGACCTGCGCCGCATCCTGACCGACTACGGCTTCATCGGGCACCCGATGCGCAAGGACTTCCCGGTCACCGGCCACGTCGAGATGCGCTACGACCTCGAGCAGCGCCGCGTGGTCTACCAGCCCGTCACCATCGAGCCGCGCGAGATCACGCCGCGCGTCATCCGCGAAGACAACTACGGCGGCCTGCGCTGATGTCCGCCGCCCGTCACGCCTTCCGCTCCCGACCGGACCGCTTCCATGGCTGAAATCAAGAACTACACGCTCAACTTCGGGCCCCAGCACCCGTCCGCGCACGGCGTGCTCCGCCTCGTGCTGGAGCTGGACGGCGAAGTCATCCAGCGTGCCGATCCGCACATCGGCCTGCTGCATCGCGCCACCGAGAAGCTGGCCGAATCGAAGACCTACATCCAGTCGCTGCCCTACATGGACCGCCTCGACTACGTGTCGATGATGGCGAACGAGCACGCGTACTGCCTGGCCATCGAGCGGCTGCTGGGCGTCGACGTGCCCGAGCGCGCCCAGTACATCCGCGTGATGTTCGCGGAGATAACGCGCCTGCTCAACCACCTGATGTGGCTGGGCGCGCACGCGCTCGATTGCGGCGCGATGAACGTGCTGCTGTACGCGTTCCGCGAGCGCGAGGACCTGTTCGACCTGTACGAGGCCGTGTCCGGCGCCCGCATGCACGCGGCGTACTTCCGCCCGGGCGGCGTCTACCGCGACCTGCCCGACACCATGCCGCAGTACAAGGCGTCCCGCATCCACAACGCCAAGGCGATCTCGCGCATGAACGAGAACCGCCAGGGCACGATGCTCGACTTCATCGACGACTTCTGCCGCAAGTTCCCGGGCCGCGTCGACGAATACGAGACGCTGCTGACCGAGAACCGCATCTGGAAGCAGCGCACCGTGGGCATCGGCGTCGTCACGCCCGAGCGCGCGCGCAACCTCGGCTTCACCGGCCCGATGCTGCGCGGCTCGGGCATCGAGTGGGACCTGCGCAAGAAGCAGCCGTACGACGCCTACGCGAAGATGGACTTCGACGTGCCCGTGGGCGTCAACGGCGACGTCTACGACCGCTACCTGGTGCGCGTGCAGGAGATGCGCGAGGCCAACAAGATCATCCAGCAGTGCAGCAAGTGGCTGCGCGCGAACCCGGGCCCGGTCATCACGACCAACCACAAGGTCGCGCCGCCCACCCGCACGGAGATGAAGTCCAACATGGAGGAGCTGATCCATCACTTCAAGCTCTTCACCGAAGGCTTCCACGTGCCCGAAGGCGAGGCCTATGCCGCCGTCGAGCACCCGAAGGGCGAGTTCGGCATCTACCTGATCAGCGACGGCGCGAACAAGCCGTACCGCCTGAAGATCCGCGCGCCCGGCTTCTCACACCTGGCCGCGATGGACGAGATGTCGCGCGGCCACATGATCGCCGACGCAGTCGCCGTCATCGGCACCATGGACATCGTGTTTGGCGAGATCGATCGATGATGCAGTCCGAAACCAACCCCACGCACGTCCCGCTGTCGGACGCGACGAAGGAGCGCTTCGCGCGCGAGCTGACCAAGTTCCCCGCGGACCAGAAGCAGTCGGCCGTGATGGCCTGCCTGTCCATCGTGCAGCAGGAGCGCGGCTACGTGTCGCGCGCGTCGGAAGACGAAGTCGCCGCGTATCTGGGCATGGCCCCGATCGCGGTGTACGAGGTCACGACGTTCTACAACATGTACAACCAGCAGCCGGTCGGCAAGTTCAAGATCAACGTCTGCACCAACCTGCCGTGCCAGCTGCGCGACGGCCAGGCCGCGTTGGCGCACATCTGCAAGAAACTGAATGTCGCCGTCGGCGGCACCACGACCGACGGCATGTTCACCGTGCAGCAGAGCGAGTGCCTCGGCGCCTGCGCGGACTCGCCGGTCATGCTGGTCAACGACCGCGAGATGATCAGCTTCATGAGCAACGACCGGATCGACGATCTGCTCGACACGCTCTCGCAGGCCAAGTGAGAGGCTAAAGAGTTCCTTATGGTTGATCTCTCCCGATTCAAGTCGCAAGGCGTCCAGACCGCCTTCCACGACCGCCACATCAACCCGCAGATCATGGCGGGCCTCGACGGCAAGAACTGGCGCCTGAAGGACTACGAGGCGCGCGGCGGCTACCAGGCCATCCGCAAGATCCTCGCTGCCGGCGATGCCGGCATGACGCCCGACCAGGTCGTCGCCGAAGTCAAGACGTCGGGCCTGCGCGGCCGCGGCGGCGCCGGCTTCCCGACCGGCCTGAAGTGGAGCTTCATGCCGCGCCAGTTCCCGGGCCAGAAGTACCTCGTCTGCAACTCCGACGAAGGCGAGCCCGGCACCTGCAAGGACCGCGACATCCTCGCGTTCAACCCGCACATCGTCATCGAAGGCATGATCATCGCGGCCTACGCGATGGGCATCTCCGTCGGCTACAACTACATCCACGGCGAGATCTTCGAGATCTACGAACGCTTCGAGGAAGCCCTCGAGGAGGCGCGCGCCGCGGGCTATCTCGGCCACAACATCCTCGGCTCGAGCTACAGCTTCCAGCTGCACGGCTTCCACGGCTTCGGCGCCTACATCTGCGGCGAAGAGACCGCGCTGCTGGAGTCGCTTGAAGGCAAGAAGGGCCAGCCGCGCTTCAAGCCGCCGTTTCCGGCGTCCTACGGCGTCTACGGCAAGCCGACGACGATCAACAACACCGAGACGTTCGCCGCGGTCCCGTGGATCATGCGGCACGGCGGCGACGCGTTCCTC
>CAIMXF010000256.1 GCA_903845345.1 uncultured beta proteobacterium | reverse complement strand
TCGCCTCAAGAGACACGCGTCGCGATCATCGAGAACGGCTCGATCCAGGAACTGCATCTCGAGCGCTCGCTGGAGCGCGGGCTGGTCGGCAACGTCTATCTCGGCAAGGTGGCGCGCGTGCTGCCGGGCATGCAGTCGGCCTTCATCGACATCGGCCTCGAGCGTGCGGCCTTCCTGCACGTGGCCGACCTGCACGGCCATCCGTCGACCAAGCCCGAAGGCGTGCCCGTCGCCATCGAGAAGCTGGTGTTCGAGGGCCAGGCGCTGACGGTGCAGGTGGTCAAGGATCCGATCGGCACCAAGGGCGCGCGGCTCACCACGCAGGTGAGCATCGCGGGCCGCCTGCTGGTCTACCTGCCGCACGACAACCACATCGGCATCTCGCAGCGCATCGGCTCGCACGAGCTGCGCGAGCAGTTGCGCACGCGCATGATCGCGCTGGCCGGCAACCCGGCCGAGGGCGGCGGCGGCTTCATCCTGCGCACCAACGCGGAAGAGGCGAGCGACCGGGAGCTGGCCGAGGACATCGCCTACCTGCGCAACACCTGGAACCGCATCCGCGAGCGCGCGCTGTCGCGCCCCGCGGGCTCGCTGCTGCACCAGGACCTGAGCCTGGCCGAGCGCGTGCTGCGCGACATCGCCAACGAGAGCACGCAGACCATCCGCATCGATTCGCGCCTGCAGTACGCGGCGCTGCGCACCTTCGGCGAGACGTACGCCACGAGCTCGGTCGGCCGGCTCGAGCACTACAAGGGCGAGCGGCCGATCTTCGACCTCTTCAACATCGAGGAGGAGATCGCGCGCGCGCTCGCGCGGCGCGTCGACCTGAAGAGCGGCGGCTACCTCATCATCGACCAGACCGAGGCGCTGACGACGATCGACGTCAACACCGGCGGCTTCGTCGGCGCGCGCAACTTCGACGAGACGATCTTCAAGACCAACCTCGAGGCCGCCGGCGCCATCGCGCGCCAGCTGCGGCTGCGCAACCTGGGCGGCATCATCATCGTCGACTTCATCGACATGACGCGCGAGGATCACCAGCAGAACGTGCTGGGCGAGTTCCGCAAGCAGCTCGCCAGGGACCGCACCAAGGTCACCGTCAGCGGCTTCACCGGCCTGGGCCTGGTGGAGATGACGCGCAAGCGCACGCGCGAGTCGCTGGCCCACATGCTGTGCGAGCCGTGCCCCACCTGTGCCGGGCGCGGCCAGGTGAAGACGCCGCGCAGCGTCTGCTACGACGTGCTGCGCGAGATCCTGCGCGAGGCGCGCCAGTTCGACCCGAAGGAATTCCGCGTGATCGCGAGCGCCGCGGTGGTGGAGATGCTGCTCGACGAGGAGAACGCGCACCTGGCCGATCTGTCGGCGTTCATCAGGAAGCCGATCTCGCTGAGCGCGGAGCCGACGATGAATCCCGAGCAGTACGACATCGTGCTGCTCTGAAGTCGTTCAAGGCGACGGCCGTGGCGCCGTCGCCTTGTCCCAGCGCTCGAAGTAGTCGGCGCGCTCGGTGCCGAACAGCCGATCCATCCACGTGAACCACAGCCCGTAGTTGCCGCGGCCCGTCTCGTGGTGCAGGTGATGGTGCGTGGTGGTGACGAAGCGGCCGCCCAGCCAGTGGCGCGCGAAGCCGCGCGGCAGGCTCTCGACGGCGGCGTGGCCGTGGGCGTTGCGCACGATCTGGTGGATGGCGAACGCCGCGATCACGTACTCGTTGAGCGGCACCGCCACCAGCGCGATCGGCACCACCATGCTGTTGATCAGCGCCTCGACCGGATGGAACGAGAACGCCGCCCACGGCGACGGGTTGCGCGAGCGGTGGTGCACGCCGTGCACGCGCGTGAACAGCCAGCGCGTGTGCAGCAGGCGGTGCGTCCAGTAGAAGTAGACGTCGTGCCAGACGATCATCAGCGGCAGGCTCAGCAGCAGCCACGCGAGGCCGTGCTTGAGCGGCTCGGCGTAGACCTCGAACACGCCGCCGACCACCAGCGCCAGGATCCCGGCATTGAGTGCGGTGATGACGCACAGCGTGCTGATCGAGTACATGATCTCGCGGCCCACGTCGGCGCGCGTGGGCCAGCCGCCGATCGCGCGGTGCGCCAGGCGCTTTTTCAGCACGACGTGCAGCAGGAGCCAGAGGACCAGCGCCGACAGCAGGTAGTACTTGCCGTCGTCGATGAAGCTCACGATGAAGACGTGGCGAAACGAGCGCCACGGACCGGGGCTGGCCATGGCGGCGACGCTGTCGTGAAGCCAGTCTGTCATGCGTGGAGGATCCTCAGTGCCCGATTCTCGGGCAGCACCGTGGGCGGACGTGCGGCATCCGCTGCGTGCAAACCCTGAAGCAGGACGCGTTCCGGCATCAATCCCGCTTCGCATTGCGACAATACCCGGCTTCGGGGATGCAACCCCGCGTTTACAGTCGGGCCTGTGCTTGATCCAATGAACAATGCCCGAAACCGTTGAACTGCCGCAAGAACTCCCGACCCGCATCCTGGTCGTGGACGACGACGATGCCTTCCGCGAGACGGTCTGCGCCGCGATCGCGCGCGACGCCGGCATGGAGCTGGCCGGCCAGGTGAGCAACGTCGAGAGCGCGCGCGAGGCGATCGCCAACGGCGAGTTCGACGTCGCGCTGATCGATCTCGGCCTGCCCGACGGCAACGGCATCGACCTGATCCGCGAGATCGCCACCACGCGGCCCGACACCGACGTGATGGTGGTCACCGTGTTCGGCGACGAGGCCCACGTGCTGGCCTCGATCGAGGCCGGCGCCACCGGCTACCTGCTCAAGCGCAGCCTCAACGACACGCTGGGCGCGACGGTGCGCGAACTGCGCGCCGGCGGCTCGCCGATCAGCCCGGTCATCGCGCGCCAGCTGCTGCATCGCTTCAAGAAGGAGTCGCCGGCGGCGCCCTCCGCGCCCGCGGTGGTCGACGACGGCGGCCTGTCCGAGCGCGAGCGCGAGGTGCTGCTGTTCATCGCCAAGGGCTTCACCGTGGGCGAGATCGCCAACATGCTGCACCTGTCCGCGCACACCGTGGCCACGCACGTCAAGCACATCTATCGCAAACTGGCGGTGCACTCGCGCACCGAGGCCGTGTTCGAGGCAGGCCGCATGGGCCTGCTGTGACGGCGCGCCTGGGCGCATTCGAGGGCGGTCTGCGCGGGTTGTCGATGCGCGCACGCGCGTGGGTGACGGTCGGCACGCTGGTGCTGCTGACGGTCGTGATGATCTGGGGCCTGGTCGTGCTCGGGCGCAACGTGCCCCTGGCGCCATCGTCCACGGGCGTGCAGCCGCAGATCGTCACCAAGGCGCAGTTCTGCAAGCGCGACGGCATCACCGACCTGCCGCCCGACAATCGGTGCGACTGGCAGTCGATCGAACTCCCCAAGCTGTGGAAAGGGCCGTCGGAGGATCGCCTGGCCGAGGCCTTGTTCCGGATGCATTTCCGCCTCGACGTCGTGCCCGAGCGCACGCTGGCGATGTACCTGGTCGCGTTCAACCGCACGGGCCGCGTTTTCGTCAACGGCCACGCGGTGCGCGACATCGGTCGGATGCACGATCCGCTGCCCCTCAACTGGAACCGGTCGCAGTTCGTGGTGATCCCGGCGGCCTTGCTGCATGCGGGCGACAACGAGATCGAGATCCAGCAACGCGACTACGGCTGGGACTGGCAGTGGCTGTCGCCGATCCGGCTGGGCAGCGAAGAGGAACTGCGCCCGGTGTGGGAGCGGCGCGAGTTCTGGCAGAACGACCTGGTGCAGGTGCTCGGCGCGTGCACGGGCGCGATCGGCGTGTTCATGCTTGGCGTCTGGCTGGGCCGGCGCAGGGACACGATGTACCTGTGGTTCGGCGCCGCGTCGGTGGTGTGGACCGTGTTCAGCCTCGACTACTACGCGTTGATGCCGCCGGTGTCGGCGTGGGTGTGGGAGCGCTTCATCGAGTGCTCGCCCGTGCTGCGCGGCGTGCTGATGTTCATGTTCGTGCTGCGTTACTGCGGCGTGCGGCGCCCGCTCATCGAGGCGGCCTCTTGGCTCTATTTCGCGATCGGCACCGTGGCGATCTTCGGCCGCTTCATCTCCACCGAGGCACTCGACCTCTGGTACCTGGTGGTGCTGGTGGCCTCGGCCTATTTCTTCTTCCTGCAGACGCGCGTCGGCCTGAGGCGCGGCCTGCTCGAAGGCATGATGCTCGCGGTGGCGGGCATGGTGCAGATGCTGCTGAGCGGCTACGACCTGTGGCTGTACTCGGCCACCGCCTTGACCGACCGGGTGTACCTGGCTCATTTCAGCGCGCCGATCTACCTGTTCGTGGTCGGCACGATCCTGATCCGCCGCTTCACCGAATCGCTCAGTGCCTACGAGAAGCTTGCCGGCGTGCTGGAGCAGCGCGTTGCAGAGAAGGCTGCCGAGCTCGGGCGCAACTACGACCAGCTGATCGAGGCGCGCCGCAACGAGGCGCTGGCGCTGGAGCGCACGCGCATCATGAGCGAGATGCACGACGGCATCGGCTCGCAGTTGACGATGGCGTTGTCGCTGGTGCGCCGCATGGACCGCGACGCCGACCCGTCCGGCAACGGCGAGGACGGCCGCATCGCCACGGTGCTGCGCGAGAGCATCGAGGACCTGCAGCTGATCATCGACTCGCTGGAGCCGGTGGAAAACGACCTGCTCACGGTGCTGGGCACGCTGCGCTACCGCCTGCAGGACCGTCTCGGCAAGGGGGGCATCGAGCTGCATTGGAACGTGGTCGACCTGCCGCCGCTGCCGATGCTGACGCCGCACAGCGTGCTGTCGATCCTGCGCATCGTGCAGGAGGCCTTCGCCAACTGCCTGAAGCATTCCGGTGCGACCCGCATCTCCGTCACGACCGGCCTCAAGGGAGAGCCTGGCATCGACGAGGCAGCGCACATCGGCATCATCGACAACGGCCGTGGCATGCAGCCCCACCGCGGCGTCGGCCGTGGCATGGACAACATGCGCCGCCGCGCTGCCGCGCTCGGCGGTCGCTTGCTGGTCACTTCGCAGGCCGGACGCACCGAGGTTCTGCTCGAATTCCCGACGCTGCGCGTGCGCGACGCCTGACCGCCGGGTTGCGACTTCCCCCAATTTGGGGAGATCCGGCGCAAGCTTGGAGCCACTTCCCCATCAATTGCACACACTTTCAGGGAAAATCCCTGCTTTGGCGTGTCACGCAGGCGACGACCATACGACTATTGTTGCTGCCGCATTTCCGGCCGGGATCACAGGTCCCTGCCGCGACGACGCCGAAACGCGTGAACGCAGAATCAGCCCAAAATCGTTGGAGAACGTCCATGAAGAAAGCCTTCCTTCTCGCGGCCCTGTTCCTGGCGGCCGTCACGCTGTCGGGCTGCAACAAGCCGACCGACATCACGGACGACATCGCTGCCGCCACCGTGGCGGCGGCCCAGGGCTGATTCACCGCCGCGGCCGGGCGGGCCGCGCGCGTCCTCACGCGTTTCGAAACTGCATGGCGTGCAGCCGCGCGTAGAGGCCCCCGGCCGCCAGCAACTGTGCGTGCGGCCCCTGTTCCACGATCCGGCCATGCTCCATCGCGATGACGCGATCGGCATGCTCGATGGTCGACAAGCGGTGCGCGATGACCAGCGTCGTGCGGCCCTTCATCAGCACCTCCAGCGCCGCCTGCACCGCGCGTTCCGATTCGGAATCGAGCGCTGAGGTCGCCTCGTCCAGGATCAGGATCGGCGCGTCCTTGTAGATCGCGCGCGCGATCGCCAGGCGCTGGCGCTGGCCGCCCGAGAGTTGCGTGCCGTTGTGGCCGATCGGTGCGTCCAGGCCGCCGGGCATCGTCATCACGAAGTCGAGCAGGTTCGCGCCCGCGAGCGCGTCACGTACGCGCGCGGCGTCGGCGTCGGCGCCGAGCGCCACGTTGGCGGCCACGCTGTCGTTGAACAGCACCACGTCCTGGCTGACCAGCGCGAACTGGCTGCGCAGGGCGGTCATCTCGTAGTCGTGGAGGCGGGCGCCGTCGATCAGGATGTCGCCGCTGGTGGGCTCCACGAAGCGCGGCAGCAGGTTGACCAGCGAGGTCTTGCCCGCGCCCGACGGGCCGACGAAGGCGACGGTCTCGCCGGCGGCGATCTTCAGGTCGATGTGCGACAGCGCCGCCACCGGCGTGTCATCGGGCACCTCGTTCGAATCGCGCGCGGTGTAGCGCAGGCCGACGTCGCGGAATTCGATGTCGCCCCTGACTCGCCCAGGCGCCAGCGCGCCGCCGCTTTCGACGGGAATGGACTCGAGCATGTCCAGCCCGCGCTCCATCGCTGCGGTGCCGCGCGTGAGCGGCGCCATCACGTCGGACAATTGCTTGAAAGGCGCGATCATCAGCAGCATGCAGGTGATGAAGGCGACGAAGGCGCCGGGCGTGCTGTGGGCGCGCGCACTGTCGGCCAGCGCCATCCACAGCACCGCGGCCAGCGCGAACGAGGCCAGCACCTGAGTGACGGGCGACATCAGCGACCCGGCGGCCTGCTGCTTGATGTTGATGCTGCGCATGAGGCGCGAGCTGTTCTCGAAGCGGCTAGACTCCTGAGGCGCGGCGCCGTGCAGCCGCACGATGCGCCAGGCCAGCACGTTCTCCTCGACGACGTAGGCGAGGTCGTCGGTGGCGTTGGCCCCGGCCACGTTGAGCCGGTGCAACCGCTTGCTGACGATGCGCACCAGGTAGCCGGTGATCGGGAACAGCACCGCGACGAACAGCGTCAGCCGCCAGTTCAACACGAGCAGGTAGCCCATGAAGAACAGCGCCGTCAGCGTGCCGCGGACCAGAGTCTGAACCGTGCCCAGCAGCAGGTTGGAGCCCTGCTGGATCTCATAGACGATGTTGTTGGTGATGCTGCTGGCCGTGTTGCGCGTGAACAGCGCCGGCGCGGCGCGCAGCATGTGAGCGAACAGGTGCCTGCGGATCGCGAGCACGGCATTCTGCGAGGCCTTGGTCAGGCCGTAGCTCGCCACCCACCACGACATGCCGCGGATGATGAACAGCACCACGACCGCCACCGGGATCGACCAGATCGGCAAGCCGGCGGTGTTCTTGAACCCGCTGTCCAGGAGCGTCTGCAGGATCTTCGGGATCACGGGTTCTGTCGCCGCCGCGACCACGTTCCCGCCCACCGCGAGCATCAAGGCCGAACGGCTGTTGTCGCGAAAGTACGGGATCACGCGCGCGAGGCGCTGCTTGAGGGTGCTCATCGAAGGCTGGGGCGGCGAGCGGCGTGGCCGTCCGCCATTGGGGCAGGAACGCGCATTATCCGGCCCCGGCACGGATGCGTCCTTCGCCTACAAGCGGGTCCCGTTCTTGCTGCCTACAATGCGCGTGCTGAACAGCATGCGGTGCTTCCCGGAACTTTCCGACTGAACAGGACTCACTGAATCCTCCATGTGGCCTAGACGACAAGCCTTGCGCGCCTTCGGCGCCTCCCTCGCGCTGCCGGTCCTGACCCCGGCCTTCGCCCAATTCCGGGTCGAGATCTCCGGCGTGGGCGCCACTCAGATCCCGATCGTGCTCGGACGCTTCCGCGACGAGGACCGCCAGCCGCAGTCGATCTCGGCCATCGTGCGCGCCGATCTCGAGCGCTCGGGCGTCTTCAAGATCGTCGACGGCCCGGCGCCGGCCGACGAGAACGGCCTGCCCGACTACAACGCGCTGCGCGCCAAGGGCGCCGATGCCGTCGTCTCGGGGTCGGCCTCGCGCCTGGCCGATGGTCGCATCGACGTGCGCTTCCGCCTGTGGGACGTGGTCAAGGGCGCCGACCAGGGCGGCCAGAGCGAGCCCTCCCTGCCAGCCGATCTCCGCCTGGCGGCCCACCACGTCTCCGACCAGATCTACCAGAAGCTGACCGGCGAGCGCGGCATCTTCTCCACGCGCATCGCCTACGTCACCAAGGCGCCCGGCAAGTTCACGCTGCGCGTGACCGACGCCGACGGCGAGAACATCCAGGCCGCGCTGATCGACAACCAACCGATCATTTCACCGGCGTGGTCGCCCGACGGCTCCGAACTGGCCTACGTCACCTTCCACGACAAGAAGGCCAAGGTCGCCATCCGCAACGTCCACGCGGGCACCACGCGCGAGGTGGCGGCGTTCAAGGGCTCCAACAGCGCCCCGGCGTTCTCGCCCGACGGCCGCACGCTGGCCGTCACGCTGTCGCGCGACGGCGGCTCGCACGTGTACCTGATGGACCGCAACGGCGGCAACGTGCGCCGCATCACCGACAGCACCGGCATCGACACCGAGGCCAAGTTCTCGCCCGACGGCGCCTACATCTACTTCGTGAGCGATCGCGGCGGCGGCCCGCAGATCTACAAGCAGCCGGTGGGCGGTGGCGGCGCGACGCGCGTCACCTTCAACGGCGCCTACAACATCAGTCCGGCCCTGAGCCCCGACGGCAAGCTTCTTGCATACGTGAATCGCGGCAGTGGTTTCAAGGTGATGGTGATGGACCTGGGCACCGGCGACGTGCGCAGCGTCAGCGACACCAACGACGACGAGAGCCCGAGTTTCGCGCCGAACAGCCGCTACATCATCTACGCGACGAAGGCCGACGGCCGCGACGTGCTGATGACGACCACGACCGATGGCAAATTCAAGTCGAAGCTCCTCGAATCGGGCCTCGACATCCGAGAACCTGTCTGGGGCCCGTACGGCCGCTGATTGTGGGAAACAGCCGTGGCGCAGGGGCGCTCATGGTCATATGTTCATAGTGCTGGTAGGAGAAAATCGATGATCAAGAATTCCGGAAAATTGTTGCTGGCCCTGGCCAGCGTGGCCGTCGTGGCCGGTTGCGCATCGACCAAGCTGGACAAGCCGGCCGAAGTCGAGAAGAAGGACGTCACCACGACGCAGACGACGCAGACGACGCCCGACGCGGGCAAGTCCACCGTCGCCATGACCGACGAGAGCAGCAAGGTCGTCGCGCCGATCACGCTCGATCGCGTCATCTACTTCGACTTCGACAGCTACGCCGTCAAGGACGAATTCCGCCCGATCGTCGAGGCGCACGCCAACCTGCTCAAGGCCAACCCGGGCGCCAAGGAAGTGGCCGAAGGCCACACCGACGAGCGCGGCGGCAGCGAATACAACCTGGCCCTCGGCCAGAAGCGCGCCGAGGCCGTGGTGCAGCAGATGAAGGTGCTGGGCGTGGGCGACTCCCAGCTCGAGGCGGTGAGCTACGGCAAGGAACGTCCGGCGGTGGACGGCCATGACGAATCGGCGTGGGCGAAGAATCGTCGCGTCGAACTGCGCAGCAAGTGATGTCGCCGGTTCTGGGGCTTGACGCGCGCCGGGCCTCGACGGCCTCGCGCGACTCCGGCGAGGCAGCGGCCGCGACGCAGCCGCAAGCGTCGCGCCGCCCGCGCGCATTCGCGGCCGTGCGCCGCGCCTGCGCGGTGGCTGCCTTGCTGGCTTGCGCCTCGAGCGCACATGCCGGGCTGTTCGACGACGACGAGGCGCGCCGCGCCATCATCGACCTGCGCACCCGGATCTCGCAGCTGGAAGACAGCTCGAAGGCCCAGACCACGCAGACGGCGCAGCAGCTTCAGCAACTGCAGAACGCGCTGCTCGACCTGACCAACCAGAACGAGCAGCTGCGCCAGCAGATCGCGCAATTGCGCGGCGCCAACGAGCAGCTCGCCAAGGATCTTTCCGACGTCCAGCGCCAGCAGAAGAACATCCAGCAGGGCGTGGACGACCGACTGAAGAAGGTCGAGCCGCAGCAGGTCAACCTCGACGGCAAGACCTTCATGGCCGATCCCGAGGAAGTGACGACCTACGAGGCTGCCGTCGCCACGCTGCGCAGCGGCGACTTCGACAAGGGCCAGGCCGCGTTCGCCAACTTCCTGCGCCGCTGGCCCGCCAGCGGCTATGCCGACATGGCGCGCTACTGGATGGGCAACGCGCAGTACGGCAACCGCGACTTCAAGGGAGCCATCGCCACCTTCAAGTCGTTCATCGCCGCCGCGCCCGACCACGCCCGCGCGCCGGAAGCAGAGCTCGCCATCGCCAACTGCCAGATCGAGTTGCGCGACATCAAGGGCGCCAAGGCCACGCTGGCCGACCTGATGAAGACGTATCCGAAGTCGGAAGCGGCCGTCGC
>CAIMXF010000255.1 GCA_903845345.1 uncultured beta proteobacterium | reverse complement strand
TACATCGGCGACCTGATCAGCTGGGGCGCGATCGGCGCGCGCACCACCGAGAGCCAGGTGCATCGCGAACTCGCGTCGGGGCTGTCGGCGCCGGTCGGCTTCAAGAACGGCACCGACGGCAATCTCAAGATCGCGATCGACGCGATCCAGGCGGCCGCGCGTCCGCACCACTTCCTGTCGGTGCACAAGAATGGCCAGGTCGCGATCGTCGAGACCAAGGGCAACAAGGACTGCCACGTGATCCTGCGTGGCGGCAAGACGCCCAACTACGACGCGGCGAGCGTCCAGGCTGCGTGCGCCGAGCTGACATCCGCCAGGCTCGAGTGCAAGCTGATGATCGACTTCAGCCACGCCAACAGCGAGAAGAAGTTCGAGCGCCAGGTGGCGGTCGCGCGCGACGTCGGCGACCAGGTGGCCTCGGGCAACGGCTGCATCTTCGGCGTGATGGTGGAGAGCCACCTCGTCGCCGGTGCCCAGAAGTTCACGCCCGGCAAGGACGACCCGACCGCCCTCGAGTACGGCAAGAGCATCACCGACGCCTGCATCGGCTGGGACGACTCGCTCGCCGTGCTCCACACGTTGAGCGATGCCGTGCTCGCCCGCCGCAAAGGCAAGACGAGCTAGTTGACGTCGGGATCCTGGCCGCGCGCCAGCCGCGCGCTGTGCCAGTAGACGTCGTCGCCGCCCAGCCCGTCGAGGTTGGCGCGATTGAGCACGCGCGCCAGCACGAACAGCAGGTCGGACACGCGGTTGAGGAACAGCCGCGGTGGCGGGTTGATGGTCTCCGACTCGGCCAGCGTCACCACCGCGCGCTCCGCGCGTCGCGCGACCGCGCGCGCCACGTGCGCGAGCGCCGCGCTGCGCGTGCCCGCGGGCAGGATGAATTCGGCCAGGCGCGGCAGCGCGGCGTTGTGGTGCGCCAGCGCGGCATCGAGCGCGGCGACGGCATCTTCCTTGAGCAGCGTGTAGCCGGGAATGGACAGCTCGCCGCCGAGGTTGAACAACTCGTGCTGGATCGTCACCAGCAGGTCGCGCACGTCGTCGGGCAAGGGCTCGGCGAGCAGCACGCCGAGGTGGGAGTTGAGCTCGTCCACGTCGCCCATGGCGACGATGCGGCCGTGGCTCTTGGGCACGCGCGTGCCGTCGCCGAGTCCGGTGGTGCCGTCGTCGCCGGTGCGGGTGGCGATCTGTGAGAGTCGATTGGCCATGGCACGCAGTGTAGACCGCGGCGGTCCGTGGAAGCCGCGCGGCAGGCCTGCGAACCCGACCGCTGCAGCACCGTGAGCCCGGGCGTAGACTTCCTCGCGACGGGCCCGCGCGATCGACGGGCGCTCCGCTGGAGACACCATGAACACCGCCGCCGACTTCTCCCCGACCCTGCTGCCGCGCCTGATGCCCGACGCCATGCGCGATGCCTTGCGCGTGCGCTTCGCCGAGCGCTTCGTCACTTCGATGGCCGTGCGCGAACAGCATGGCCGCGACGAGTCGCCGTTCGACGCGCCGCCGCCGGAGGCGGTCGTGTTCTGCGAGAGCACCGAGGACGTCGCGTTCGCCGTGACGACCGCCGCCGAGCACCGGGTGCCCGTGATCCCGTACGGCGCCGGCTCGTCTCTGGAAGGGCATCTGCTGGCCGTGCAGGGCGGCGTCAGCGTCGACGTCTCGCGCATGAACCGCGTGCTGCAACTCGATGCCGATGACCTGACGGTCACCGTGCAGGCCGGCGTCACGCGGCTGCAGCTCAATCGCGAGATCAAGGACTCGGGGCTGTTCTTCCCCATCGATCCGGGCGCCGACGCGACGCTGGGCGGCATGTCGGCCACGCGCGCGTCGGGCACCAACGCCGTGCGCTACGGCACGATGCGCGAGAACGTGCTGGCGCTGACGGTGGTGACGGCCAGCGGCGAGGTGATCCGCACCGGCACGCGGGCGCGCAAGTCCAGCGCCGGCTACGACCTGACGCGGCTGATGGTGGGCAGCGAGGGCACGCTGGGCGTGATCACCGAGGTCACGCTCAAGCTGCATCCGCTGCCCGAGAGCGTGGCCGCGGCCATCTGTTCGTTCGACGACGCCGCCGCGGCGGTCGACACGGTGATCGCGATCATCCAGATGGGCGTACCCATCGCGCGCTGCGAGCTGATGGACGCCAACGCCGTCATCGCCGTCAACGCGCACGACAAGCTGGGCCTGGCCGAGAAGCCGATGCTGTTGATGGAGTTCCACGGCAGCGAGGCGAGCGTCGCCGAGCAGGCCGCGACCGTGCAGGAACTGGCCGCCGGGCACGGAGGCACCGCGTTCCAGTGGGCCACCACGCCCGAGGAGCGCACGCGGCTGTGGACGGCGCGCCACCACGCGTTCCTGTCCGGCCTGCAACTGCGTCCCGGCTGCCGCGCGGTGACCACCGACACCTGCGTGCCGATCTCGGGCCTGGCCCAAGCGGTGACGCAGGCGCTCGCCGAGGCCGAAGCCGCCGGCATCCCGCACTTCATCGTCGGCCACGTCGGCGACGGCAACTTCCACGTCGCCTATCTGATCGACCCGGCGTTGCCGGAAGAACGCGAGACGGCTGAGCGGCTCAATCGCCAGCTGGTGCAGCGCGCGATCGCCGCCGGTGGCACCTGTACCGGCGAGCACGGCATCGGCTTGCACAAGCAGGACTTCCTGGTCGACGAGACCGGCACCGGCGCGGTCGCGATGATGCGGCAGATCAAGCAGGCGCTCGATCCGCACAACATCATGAACCCGGGCAAGATCTTCAGCCTGTAGCGACGCCGCGCTGCTCGAAGACCAGCGTCATCGATTGCTGTGGCGGCACGCCCATCCACTCGTCGTTGAGCTCGCGCGCCCGCTCGAACAGCTGCGCCTCGAGGTCGATGTCCGGCATCGCCGGCGCAGGCAACTGGCGCGACTCGCACGCCAGGCGTACGCCCTCGAGGAAGGATTCGACGTCGAACGCGCCCGCCCACAGCTGCGTCTGCAACGCCTCGACGACGGATTCCACCTGGCCGCTCTCGGCGACGTGGCGTTCCGGCCCATGCACGGTCGATACGCCCGACTCGAACGCGATGCTGGCGCCATCGGCCACCTGCGACAGGAAGCCGTGGCGAAACGGCAGCGCGCTCTCGACGATGAAATGCACCAGGTCGTGCGGCAGGACGCCCTGGCGCGGCATGGCTACTTGGGTGGCGGAGCCGTCGTCCCGCGTGCAGACGAGCAGATCGGCCTTGTCGGCCTTGCCGAGCTTTCGGGCGAGGAGTTGCATGCGCCCAGTGTGCCAGCGGGCAGCCGCGATCAGCTCGGGCGGCGCCGCAGCAGGACCACGAGTGCGGCGAGCGCCAGCACCGTCGGGATCAGCAAGCGCTGCGGGCCGGCGGGCTGCGTCGACGCGGGCAGGACCGAACCGGGTTCGATCGCGGCGTCCTTGAAGTCGAGGCCGGTGCCGTGCGTGGAATGCAGGGGCGTCCAGTCGACGACGGGCGCGACCGGCGCGAGAGGCACGGCCAGGTTCGCGAGCTCGATGGCCGAGATCGTGCCGTCCCCGTCGGTGTCGACCGCGCGCATCGCGCAACCGAGGTCGAACGACAGGGCGGGATGGCAAGGCGCCTCCGGCGCGGGTGCGACCACGGGATCGGCGACGGGATTGGCCACGCCGTTGGCGCCGGCCGTGACCGAGGCGGCCAGCAGCAGCGCCGGCGCCAGCAATGCGACCTTGAGCATCCGGATCCTCCCCATCGTCTTTTTCCGCGAGCCGACCTTACATCCGGCGACGTTTCCCGTCATCTACAACATGGGCGAAAGGCCGCGAACTGCTGGAAAACGATGAGACGAACGGGCTCAGCTCTTGGTGGGAGCGACGCTCCAGCGGCGCGTGGTGTCGCCCTTGCCGTTCACGCTCTCCAGGTGCACGTCGAAGCCCCACAGCCGCGCGACGTGCTTGAGCACCTCCTGCGAGCTGTCGTGCAGCGGCCGGTCGTTGTGCTGGGTGTGCCGCAGCGTCAGAGAGCGGTCGCCGCGCAGGTTCACGTTCCAGACCTGGATGTTGGGCTCGCGCGAGCCCAGGTCGTACTGGCGTGACAGCGCCTCGCGCAGCGAGCGGTAGCCGTTCTCGTCGTGGATGGCCGCGATCTCGAGCTCGCTGTCCTTCTCGTCGTCGACGATCGCGAACAGCCGGAAGTCGCGCATCAGCTTGGGCGACAGGTACTGGCCGATGAAGCTCTCGTCCTTGAAGTTGCGCATCGCGTGGTCGAGCGTCGGCAGCCAGGGGGTGCCGGCGAAGTCGGGGAACCACTGGCGATCCTCGTCGGTCGGGTTCTCGCAGATGCGCTTGATGTCGGTGAACATCGCGAAGCCGAGCGCATATGGGTTGATGCCCGAGTAGTTGCGCGAGGTCACCGGCGGCTGCGCGACCACGTTGGTGTGCGACTTCAGCCACTCGATCATCATGCCGTCGGCCAGGTAGCCGTCGTCGTACATCTGGTTGAGCAGGCGGTGATGCCAGAACGTGGCCCAGCCCTCGTTCATCACCTGCGTCTGGCGCTGCGGATAGAAGTACTGCGCGATCTTGCGCACGATGCGCACGATCTCGCGCTGCCACGGCTCCAGCAGCGGCGCGTTCTTCTCGATGAAGTACAGCAGGTTTTCCTGCGGCTCGCTCGGGAACCGGCGCTCGGGCGCGGCGGCGTCGTCGCTCGCCGCCTTGCGCGGCAGCGTGCGCCACAGGTCGTTGACCTGCAGCTGCGCGTAGGCCTCGCGGTCGGCGCGCGCCGCCTGCTCCTGCGCGAGCGACAGCTTGCTCGGGCGGCGATAGCGGTCGACGCCATGGTTCATCAGCGCGTGGCAGGAGTCGAGCAGTTCCTCGACGGCATCGAGCCCGTAGCGGCTCTCGCATTCGGCGACGTAGTTCTTCGAGTAGACGAGGTAGTCGATGATCGACGACGCGTCCGTCCACATCCGGAACAGGTAGTTGCCCTTGAAGAAGCTGTTGTGGCCGTAGGCTGCGTGCGCGATGACGAGCGCCTGCATCGCCATCGTGTTCTCCTCCATCAGGTAGGAGATGCACGGCTCGGAGTTGATGACGATCTCGTAGGCGAGGCCCATCTGGCCGCGCTTGTAGTTCTTCTCGGTGGCGATGAACTCCTTGCCGTAGCTCCAGTGGCGGTAGTTCACCGGCATGCCCACGCTGGCGTAGGCGTCCATCATCTGCTCGGAGGTGATGATCTCGAGCTGGTTCGGGTACGTGTCGAGCCCGAAGCGCTGCGCGGTCTCGCGGATCACCTCGTGATACCGCTCGATCATGTCGAACGTCCAGTCGCTGGGCGACGGCAGCGGCTGCGCCGGCCGCTCCTTCAGCGGCGCGAGTTCCTGCGGCGGGCCTGCACGGCGCCGGCCGCCATATTCGTCGGCGCTCGCATTGCGCCCGACCGCGCGACGGTTTTCTAGGAACGTCATGCCGCCTGCGCTCCTTCCTTGCGGAACAGCTCGCGGAAAACCGGATAGATCTGCGAGGCCTCGATGGCCTTGCGCATGGCGAAGTGCGGCACTTCGCCCACCAGGCGCTGGTACTCCTCCCACAGGTTCTGCTCGGGCTCGGCCACTTGCACGTAGGCGAAGTAGCGGCACTTGGGCAGGATCTTGTCGACCAGCAGCTCGCGGCACCGCCCGCTGTCGTGGTGCCAGTTGTCGCCGTCGCTGGCCTGCGCGCCGTAGATGTTCCACTGGTCGGCCGGATAGCGCGTGCGGATGATCTCGTCCATCAGCACCAGCGCGCTCGAGACCACCGTGCCGCCGGTCTCGGTGGCATGGAAGAAGTTCTGCTCGTCGACCTCGGCCGCCTGCGTGTGGTGGCGGATGAACACGACTTCGATCTTGTCGTAGTGGCGCGTCAGGAACAGGTACAGCAGGATGAAGAAGCGCTTGGCGAGATCCTTGCGCGACTCGTCCATCGAGCCCGACACGTCCATCACGCAGAACATCACGGCGCGGCTGGACGGCACCGGCACCCGGACGCGGTTGCGAAATTTCAGGTCGAGCGGATCGAGGAAGGGCACGCGGGCGATGTGGCCCTTGAGATGCTTGATCTGCTCGCGCAGCTCGGCCTTGTGCTTGAGCGTGACCTCGTCCTGGGCGCCCTGCTGCTCGAGCAGCGCGAGCGCCTCCTCGGCCTCGCGCAGTTCCTTGCGGCTGTCGGCGCTGAGCGCGATGCGTCGGCCGAGCGCGCCGCGCATCGAGCGCACGATGCTGAGGTTGCTGGGCGTGCCGTCGTTGACGAAGCCGGCGCGGTGCGACTTGTATTCGGGGATCTCGGCGAGCTGCGTGCGCGTGAGATTGGGCAACGCGAGGTCGTCGAAGAACGCCTGCATGAACTCTTCCTTGGTGAGGTGGAAGACGAAGTCGTCCTCACCCTCGCCGGAGTCGCTCGCCTGGCTGCCGCCCCCGCCGCCGCCCCCGCCGCCATCGGGCCGCTTGACGCGGTCGCCGGTGACGTATTCGCTGTTGCCCGGGTGCACCGCCTCGCGCTTGCCACCCTGGCCGTGGCCGAACACCGGCTGGCTCAGGTCGCGCTTGGGGATGTGGACGTCCTCGCCCTTCTCGAGGTCTCGGATGCCGCGGCCGTCGACCGCGCGGCGCACGGCCTCGCGGATCTGTTGCTTGTGCCGGCGCAGGAAGCGCTCGCGGTTGCCGACCGACTTGTTCTTGCCGGACAGCCGTCGATCAATAATTTGCTGAAGCATGAACTGTTAGCCCCCACGCTCGCTGGCGCTCGCTGCCCCCCGACGGGGTGCTCCGCGACTGGCCCGGCAGAGCCGGATCCAGCGCTCCCTTGAACTTCGTTCGGCACATCCGAGCGGCAGCGCCGGTGACTTGGAGCTTTCTGGGTCACTGATCTGCTTCGCTCGGCTGGCCATGTGTGAAGCAGTCAGGAAGATTTGCGGACGCGCAGGTACCACTCGCACAGCAGCCGGACCTGCTTGGGCGTGTAGCCCTTCTGCACCATCCGGTTGACGAAGTCCTCGTGCTTGCGGGCCTCGTCGGCGCTGGCCTTCGCGTTGAAGCTGATGACCGGCAGCAGTTCCTCGGTGTTGGAGAACATCTTCTTCTCGATGACCACGCGCAGCTTCTCGTAGCTCGTCCACAGCGGGTTCTTGCCGGCGTTCTGCGCGCGGGCGCGCAGCACGAAGTTGACGATCTCGTTGCGGAAGTCCTTCGGATTCGAGATGCCCGCCGGCTTCTCGATCTTCTCGAGCTCGGCGTTGAGCGCGCTGCGATCGAACACCTCGCCGGTGTCGGTGTCTCGGTACTCCTGGTCCTGGATCCAGTAGTCGGCGTAGGTCACGTAGCGATCGAAGATGTTCTGGCCGTACTCCGAATAGCTCTCGAGGTAGGCGGTCTGGATCTCCTTGCCGATGAACTCCGCGTAGCGCGGCGCCAGGTTCTCCTTGATGAACGAGACGTACTTCTGCTCGGTCTCGGCCGGGAACTGCTCGCGCTCGATCTGCTGCTCCAGCACGTACATCAGGTGCACCGGGTTGGCGGCGACTTCCTGGCTGTCGAAGTTGAAGACCTTGGACAGGATCTTGTACGCGAAGCGCGTGGAGATGCCGCTCATGCCTTCGTCGACGCCGGCGTAGTCGCGATATTCCTGGTAGCTCTTGGCGCGCGGGTCGGTGTCCTTCAGGTTCTCGCCGTCGTAGATCTGCATCTTCGAGTACAGCGACGAGTTCTCCGGCTCCTTCAGGCGCGTGAGCATCGCGAACTGCGCCATCATCTTCAGCGTGCCCGGCGCGCAGGTGGCCTCGGCCAGCGACGAGCCGCGGATGAGCTTCTCGTAGATCTTCACTTCCTCGCTCACGCGCAGGCAGTACGGCACCTTGACGATGTAGATCCGGTCGAGGAAGGCCTCGTTGTTCTTGTTGTTGCGGAAGGTCTTCCACTCGCTCTCGTTGGAGTGGGCCAGCACGATGCCGTCGAACGGGATCGCGCCGAAGCCTTCGGTGCCCTTGAAGTTGCCTTCCTGCGTGGCGGTGAGCAGCGGATGCAGCACCTTGATCGGCGCCTTGAACATTTCCACGAACTCGAGCAGGCCCTGGTTGGCCAGGCAAAGTCCGCCGGAGTAGCTGTAGGCGTCCGGGTCGTCCTGCGCGAAGTTCTCGAGCTTGCGGATGTCGACCTTGCCCACCAGCGACGAGATGTCCTGGTTGTTCTCGTCGCCCGGCTCGGTCTTGCTGATGCCCACCTGCTTGAGGATGGACGGACGGCGCTTGACGACCCTGAACTTGCGGATGTCGCCGCCGTACTCCTCGAGCCGCTTCACGGCCCACGGCGACATGATGCGGTTGAGGTAGCGCCGCGGGATCCCGTATTCGCTCTCGAGGATCGCCCCGTCCTCGATCGCGTTGAACAGCCCCAGCGGCGACTCGTTGACCGGGGAATCCTTGATCGCGTAGAACGGCACCTGCTCCATCAGCGCCTTCAGCCTTTCGGCGATGGAGCTCTTGCCGCCGCCGACGGGGCCCAGCAGGTAGAGGATCTGCTTCTTTTCCTCCAGTCCCTGCGCCGCATGGCGGAAGTACGACACGACCTGCTCGATCGCGTCCTCCATGCCGTAGAACTCGGCGAAGGCCGGGTAGATCTTGATGACCTTGTTGGCGAACAGGCGCGACATGCGGGGGTCGTTGCGCGTGTCGATCGACTGGGGTTCGCCGATGGCCTTGAGCATGCGCTCCGGCGCCGTGGCATAAGCCAGGGGGTTGCGCTTGCATTCCGCGAGGTACTCTTCGAGCGAGAGTTCTTCCTCGCGGGTACGTTCGTAGCGGGCTGCGAACTGGCTGATCACGTCCATGGCAAACCTCCGGGCTGAAGTGACACTGCAAGCGCCGGACACGATGCGACTCGAGTCGGGCCAGGCGCTTGCGTCTGGAATGTTTTGATGGAGTCCGGGCCAGACCGAAACGTTCTTGCGGGAAGTACGTATCGATATGTCAGGGCGCCATCAGAGCAATCCGTTCGGCGGGGTCGGGACGGGAGGTTCTCTCTGAATCCGTAGGGTACAGCGTGCGACGATCTTGTGTTGGCCGATGCGTCGAATAAGGTGTTGTTCCGGTTTCATCTTGTCCTTTCTCGATCTACATTTCAACTCGCCTGTAGGATTCTTTCCACGCGAGTGCGGATAGACCCGCCCGCCGTCCCGGTGTCAGGCGCACCGGCCCCGGCGCGGCCCTCGTCTTGTCGCGCACCGCGCCGCCCGCCCGGGTCCACCGGGCCTTCGCGCCACCTCGATCCATTGCGGAGACCATCGATGACTCGAATCGAGAGGCGGCTGCGCCTCCTGTGGCTGAAACTCGCGTGTGGCGCGCTGGCGGCGGGCCTCGCCGGTTGCGGCGGCGGTGGCGGCGGCGCGTCAACGCCCCCGCCTCCGCCCCCGGCCCCCCCGCCGTCCGAATCGGCCTACCTGCTGGCCGAGTTCGTCGCGGGCGACACCAACAACCAGTTCGTGCGCGTGTGGGATCCCGCGCAGCCGTCGGTGGCCGTGCAGAACGTCAAGCTCGTGATGAGCAACGGCATCGTGTGGACGTCCTCGCACCTCGTGTTCTCCGACGCGCGCACGTACGACGCCAGCACGCGGACGTTCACCACGCAAGGTCATGCGAAGGTCTTCTATGACAACGACGGCAAGCTGTACTCCATCGACCTGCGCGGCGGCCAGTCGCATGCGCCGGTGCAGCTGTCGAGCGCGGTCGACGTGTTCCTGCCGGTGAGTGCCACGCCGATGAACGCGGCCGGCGACGACGCCTGGGTCGACGCGCAGGGCGGCAGCCACGACTGGGC
>CAIMXF010000254.1 GCA_903845345.1 uncultured beta proteobacterium | reverse complement strand
CGCCGCAGCCGTACTTGGTGCCGGTGAGCGCCAGGTCCGTCCGCAGTACCCAGAGCAACATGCGGTCGTCATCGGTCTGCAGATTGCATGCGCGACCGTTCAGGGTTACGTCCATCGAATTTCTCATGGGACAACCTCCGTCGAGCAGGAACGGGAATGCCGCAACATCACGCCGCCTCTGCGCAATAGCCTGCCTGCCGAATCGCATCGCCGAGCTGCCGTGCGCTCGCCTTCGCTGGATCGATCTCGATCGTCCGTGTCGGAAGGTCGACGCGCACCACGGCCGCGCGGTCGAGCGCCATCACTGCTTTGGTGACGGCAGTCGCGCCTCGCGCGTCCTTCATGTCGGTGATCTGGAAGGCAATCATGGTGTCGATCTCATTGGAATACGCTCGGTTCCGGCGCAGCGCGCTTGAAGGACAGGTCTCGAACGTCACACCCCGACTGCTTTCGAGAACCCCGGGGGTACCGGACAATTCAGCCAGTATTCGAGTTCTCGCACCTTCTGACGGTTCGCTGCCGCACACAGCGCAACGTTGACCGGCCAATGGGGAAGTCTTCGCAGTCAGGCCACCGCGCCGAAGATCGCTCCGGCGCCGCTCGTGACCGCCATCGCCACGGCTCCCCAGAACGCGACTCGCCATGTGCCGCTCCAGACAGGCGCACCGCCGATGCGCGCCGATGCTGCACCCAACGCCGCCAGGAAGACCAGCGACATCGCCGCAAGCGACCCGATGAGCCAGGCTTGAGATGCCATCGCAACGACCACAAGGGGCAACACAGCACCGACGGAGAAGCTTGCAGCAGACGCGATCGCGGCTTGTACCGGGCGGGCCGCCGTCGCTTCGGAAAATCCAAGCTCGTCGCGGACATGGGCACCCAACGCATCCTTGGCCATCAACTGCTGGGAGACCTGTTGCGCAAGGGTTGAATCGAGTCCCCTGGCGACGTAGATCGCCTTCAACTCGCGCATCTCGCCGCGCGGATCGCGCTTCAGCTCCGCCCGCTCGCGGTCGATGTCGGCGCTTTCCGAATCCTTCTGCGAGTGGACGGAGATGAATTCACCGGCCGCCATCGACATGGCGCCGGCGACGAGTGCCGACACCCCCGTGAGCAGTACCGTTCGGTGGCTGGCCCCTGCCGTTGCCATGCCCAGCAGGAGGCTGGCGCTGGAGACGATGCCGTCGTTGGCCCCGAGCACGGCCGCGCGCAGCCAGCCGATTCGCTTGTTGCGATGTTGTCCACCGTCCCGGGCCGATGCGGCCTCCACCATGCCTGCTTCACGCCGTCCCGCACGCTGCTGCAACGCGCCGCCGCCACGGACGACTCGCCGCCTCACAAGCGAACCCAGGCGCAGGCCAGCCAGTCCTGCCAACGCGCGGGGCGGTCGCGCATGTAGGCTTCGGCAGCCATCCGGATGGCCTCCCCCTGCGTCGGATAGGCGTGGATCACGCCGTCGAGCGCATCCAGGCCGAGCCCGGACACCATCGCCAGCGAAATAACGTTGATCATCTCGCCAGCGTGACGGGCGACCACGGTAGCGCCGAGGATATGCCCGCTGCCCTCTCGAACGTGGATCTTCACGAAGCCATCGTCCTCGCTGTCGGCGATCGCGCGATCGACGTCGTGCATCGGAACGGTGAACGTCTTGACCGGGATGCCTCGCTGCCGGGCCTCCTTCACGTAGAGCCCGACGTGCGCGACCTCCGGGTCGGTGTAGGTGCACCAGGGAACGGTCAGCCTGCTCATGCGCTTGCGGCCCAGCAACAGCGCGTTGCGCACCACGATGCAGGCCGACGCCTGCGCCGTGTTGGTGTAGCGGTTCTCGAGGCACACATCCCCCGCCGCGTAGACCCGCCGATTGGTGGTGCGGAGGAAATCATCGACATGGATCCCGGAGACAGCGTCATAGGCAATGCCGGCCGCCTCCAGGTCGAGCCCCTGGACCGCGGGCAGGCGACCGATGCCGGTCAGGATCTGGTCGACGGTCGTGGTGGCGACGTTGCCGTCGATCACCAGTTCGACCACCTTGCGCCCGCCCTCCACGCGGACCGATGCGACCTCCGTGTTCAGGTGGATCTCGACGCCGTCGCGTGCCAGCCCGTCGGACACCATCTGGGCGGCGTCACGTTCTTCGAGAGGCAGGAACAGCGGCTCCCGATGCGCGATGATCGTCCTGCAGCCGAAACGCGCGAAGACCTGCGCCAGTTCGCAGCCGAGCGGCCCGCCGCCGATCACGAGCAGGCTCGCCGGCCGCGCGGCGATGTCGAAGAGGTTCGCGTTG
>CAIMXF010000253.1 GCA_903845345.1 uncultured beta proteobacterium | reverse complement strand
TGGCAATCGCGGTTGCCCCGGGTCTCGACGATGGCCACCTGGCCGTTCTTGTGCACCGACAGGAAGTGGTGCGGACGCGCCGCGGCCTGGATCGCATCGATGGCGATCTTCAGGTTGCCGTCGGTGCCGTTCTTGAAGCCCACCGGCGCCGACAGGCCCGAGGCCAGCTCGCGATGCACCTGGCTCTCGGTGGTGCGCGCGCCGATCGCGCCCCAGCTGATCAGGTCGCCGATGTATTGCGGCGAGATCGTGTCGAGGAACTCGCCGGCCGCGGGAACGCCCAGGCGGTTGATGTCCACCAGCAGCTGGCGCGCGATGCGCAGGCCCTCGTGGATGCGGTAGCTCTCGTCGAGGTACGGGTCGTTGATCAGGCCCTTCCAGCCGACCGTGGTGCGCGGCTTCTCGAAGTAGACGCGCATCACGATCTCCAGCGTGCCGGCGTACCTCTCGCGCTCGGCCTTCAGCTTGCGTGCGTAGGCTAGCGCGGCGGCCGGGTCGTGGATCGAACACGGGCCGATCACCACCAGCAGGCGGTCGTCGGTGCCCGCCAGGATGTTGCGCACCGCGCTGCGCGTGTTGCCGATCAGGGCCTCCACCGGCGTGCCGGCGATCGGGAAGAAGCGGATCAGGTGTTCGGGCGGCGGCAGCGGCGTGACGTCGCGGATGCGCTGGTCGTCGGTATCGCTGGTGCGTTCGCTCAGCGACAGCGTGTGGCGCGCTTCGGTCGGCGGTTTCGGATTCGTCATCGGTCGTCTTCCAGTCGTGGGGGCTTGCTGCTGGCACCGGCGAAAAAAAACCGCCGGGGCCGCCGGCGGTCTCTTGAAGTTGTCGTGTGCCTACTTGCGCGCGATCGCTTCTCCAGCCACCTGACGGGGCGAGAACCAAAAGTACGAAAAGAAGAAGCACGAGACGTTCATTGAAGTTCGAATGTAGCACGGGTCGCGAAGCGCGTGGCTTCGCGCCGTGTGAAGCGATCCTTAAGCCGTGCCGCCCACCACGAGGCCGTCGATGCGCAGCGTCGGCTGGCCCACGCCCACCGGCACGCTCTGGCCTTCCTTGCCGCACACGCCCACGCCGGAGTCGAGTTCCATGTCGTTGCCGATCATGGAGATGCGCGTCAGTGCTTCCGGGCCGTTGCCGATCAGCGTGGCGCCCTTGACCGGGTACAGGATCTTGCCGTTCTCGACCCAATAGGCCTCGCTGGCGGAGAACACGAACTTGCCGCTGGTGATGTCGACCTGGCCGCCGCCGAAGTTGGTCGCGTACAGGCCGCGCTTGATCGACGCGACGATCTCCTTCGGGTCGTCCTTGCCGCCCAGCATGTAGGTGTTGGTCATGCGCGGCATCGGCGTGTGCGCGTAGCTCTCGCGGCGGCCGTTGCCGGTGGGCTTGACACCCATCAGGCGCGCGTTCATCGAGTCCTGGATGTAGCCGCGCAGGATGCCATCCTCGATCAGCACGTTACGCTGGCTCGCATTGCCTTCGTCGTCCACGTTGAGCGAGCCGCGGCGGTCGGCGATGGTGCCGTCGTCCAGCACGGTGACGCCCTTGGCCGCGACGCGCTTGCCGATGCGGCCGGCGAAGGTGCTGGAGCCCTTGCGGTTGAAATCGCCCTCGAGGCCATGGCCGACCGCCTCGTGCAGCAGCACGCCGGGCCAGCCCGGGCCGAGCACGACCGTCATCTCGCCGGCGGGCACGGGACGCGACTCGAGGTTGACCAGCGCCGCGTTGACCGCCTGGTCGACGTACTTGGCCAGGATGTTGTCGGTGAAGTAGCCCAGGCCGAAACGGCCGCCGCCGCCGCCCGAACCGGTCTCGCGGCGGCCGTTCTGTTCGGCGATGACGGTGATCGACAGCCGCACGAGCGGCCGCACATCGGCCGCGCGCGTGCCGTCGGCGCGCGCGATCAGCACCACGTCGTGTTCGGCCGCGAGGCCCGCCATCACCTGCACGACGCGCGGGTCGCGTGCGCGAGCCATCTTCTCGATGCGCTCCAGCAGCCCGACCTTCTGCGTCGAGTCGAGCGTGGCGATCGGATCGCCGGTGCCATACAGCAGGCGACTCGCGGAGATCTTCGGCTTGGTCTGAAGCTTCACGCGCCGGCTCTGGCCGGCCGCGGCGATCGCACGCACGGTGCGCGCGGCGTCCATCAGCGACGCGGCCGAGATGTCGTCCGAGTACGCGAACGCCGTCTTCTCGCCGGCGACGGCGCGCACGCCCACGCCCTGGTCGATGGAGAAGCTGCCGCTCTTGACGATGCCTTCCTCGAGGCTCCAGCCCTCGTGGCGCGTGGTCTGGAAGTACAGGTCGGCGTCGTCGACCTTGTGCTCGCCCATCGCGGCCAGCGTGGCGGCGAGGTGGGCCTCGGTGAGGCCGAACGGCTCGAGCAGCAGGCCCTCGGCGATGGCCAGGCGTTCGATCGTGGGTTCGCGTGTGATCACGGCGGGCTCCTGAGTGGGGCTGAAAGGCGGATGCCGGTCAGCTGGGGCGATGCGGATCATTTTGCAAGCATCCGGCACGCGTCGGTCGGGGAAGTCTGACAGGTTAACGGGCCGAATGCCCGGCGCGGGTCACTCGGCGGCGTCCGGGTCGGACTCCTCGGGCGCGTCCGCGCGCCAGGCGAGCGCCTGCGCGTACAGGCGCTTGCGCGGCAGGCCGCACAGCTCGGCCGCGATCGCCGACGCCTGCTTGAGCGGCAGCTCGCGCAACAGCACGCGCAACGTGCGCTCGGCGTCGGCCGGCAGTGCGTCCTCCGGCACCGCCTGCGCGGGCGCGGCGTGCAGCACCAGCACGAACTCGCCGCGCCGGTGGTTGGCGTCGGCGGCGAGCCAGGACGCGAAGCCGGCCACCGGCAGCGTCACGACCTGCTCGAACTGCTTGGTCAGCTCGCGGCACACGGTGACCTGGCGCGCCGCCTCGCCGCCGCCCAGCGCCTGGCCCATCGCCGCGGCCAGGGCCTCGATGCGATGCGGCGCCTCGAAGATCACCGTCGACTGGCGCACGTCCTTCAGTCGGCCCAGCTCGGCCGCGCGCTCCTGCGCCTTGCTGGACAGGAATCCGGCGAACGCGAAACCCTGCGCGGCGGTGTCGCCCGCGACGCTCAGCGCAGTCACCGCGCTGCTCGCGCCCGGCAACGGCATCACGCGGTAGCCGGCGGCGGCCACCACCTGCACCAGCACCGCGCCCGGGTCGGACACCGCCGGCGTGCCCGCGTCGCTGATGTAGGCCACGCGCTCCCCCGCGGCCAGGCGCGCGCAGACCTGCGCGGCGCCGGCGCGCTCGTTATGCTCGTGCAGCGCCAACAGCGGCTTTTCGAGGCCGAAATGCCGCAGGAAGGCGCCGGAGGTCCGCGTATCCTCGCAGCCGATGGCGTCGGCCAGCGCGAGCGCATGCAGCGCGCGCAGGCTGATGTCGGCGAGGTTGCCGATGGGCGTGGCCACCACGTACAGGCAGCCGCGCGGGTAGTCCTGCTGCCCGGCCACGGCGGCGGCGGTCTGCAGCGTCTGGCGCAGGCCGACGACCGCCACGGGGACATCGGCGCCGGACGCCGGCAGGGAATGATCGGACACGATGGCTTGGCCTTGGATGAACACGACGGGCGCCGACGACGCGAAGGCGGACGGGACGCCGCGCGCGATCACCGGACG
>CAIMXF010000252.1 GCA_903845345.1 uncultured beta proteobacterium | reverse complement strand
TCGTCTCGCAGCGCCTCGTGCGCCGCGAGGACGGCAAGGGCCGCGCGGCCGCGATCGAGATCCTGCTGAACACGCCGACGATCGCCGAGAAGATCTTCACCGGCCACTTCAACGAGATCAAGGACATCATGTCGCGCTCGCGCGAGCTGGGCATGGCCACGTTCGACTGGGCCTTGTTCGAGCTCTACGAGAAGCGCGTGATCGGCTTCGAGGAAGCCATCCGCAACGCCGACTCCGCCAACGAACTGCGCCTGAACATCAAGCTGCGCAGCAAGCGCGGCGAGCCGGGCGCGCTGGACGGCGGCGGCGGGCTGTCGCTCGACATGGACGAGGAACAGGAGCAGGCCGCCGAGAAGGTGGACGCCGTCGAGGAACTGCGCAAGCAGACCGAGGCGCGCCACAAGGCCGAGGATGCCGAGATGGCCAGGCTGCGCGAGAAGAAGCGCCTGGCCGAGACCGCCGCGGGCGGCGGACAGGGCCGCTGACCCTCCGAGACCAGCCGCCCGGCGGCCGCCTGCCGGCCGTGACGCATTGCACGAAACTGCGGTAGCCCGGCGGCTGCCGCGGTCGTGTGGCGCGCTGTTTCGTCCGATAGCGTTGTAATCCGCGACAACCGACCGTGCCTGCCTCCAATCGCCTTCCACCCGTCGACGGCCACCTTCCCGAGGTGCCGCGGGGCATGGCGTCGCCGCTCGCCGACGCCGAGGTCGCCCGCGAGATCGGCTTTGCCCAATGCGTCCACGCGATCCGCAACGTGCTGATGACCACGCCGGTGGGTTGGCTGCTGGTCGCCTGGTTCGCCTGGGGCCGCGCGCCGCATGCGCACGTCCTGATCTGGCTGGGCGGTTTCCTGTGCACCTGGCTGGTGACGCTGGTGCTGCTGCAGGGGATCCTGCGCGCCGGCCCGCTGCTCGAGCGCCACCGGCCGCGGCTGCTGGCCATCGCCGTGCTCGACGGCGTGTCCTGGGGCAGCGTCTGCTGGCTGCTGGTGGGCTACAGCGCCACGCTGGATCCGTGGCTGGGCGCGGTGCTGTGCGGCGTCGCAGCCGTCAACGCGCCGGTCTACATCACCTTCTACCGCGCCTACGCGACGCTGATGGCCGCGATCTGGGTCACCGTGGAACTCGCCGCGGTGCTGCGGCCCGGCCATCCGGTGGGCACCGAGCTGATCCTGGGCATGACGATCTTCTGCGGCCTGCTCACGTACCACATGCGCGCGATCGCGCAGCGGGTGCTCGACGGCATCGTGCTGCAGCTGAGCAACGAGTCGCTCGCCAGGCAGCTGAGCTCGGCGCTGCAACTGGTCCAGCACGAGGCGGACACCGACGCGCTCACCGGCCAGCCCAATCGGCGTGCGCTCGACGAACTGCTGAAGCAGCAGGTCGGCGTGGCGCGTGCGACCGGGCGCTCGTTCAGCGTGCTGCTGCTCGACATCGACCACTTCAAGCTGGTCAACGACACCCATGGCCACGGCGCCGGCGACGACACCCTGCGCGCGTTCGCGCAGCGCGTGCGCGAGCACCTGCGCCAGGGCGACACCTGCGCGCGCTACGGCGGCGAGGAGTTCGTCGTGGTGCTGCCCGGCACGACGCTGGGGGCGGCGCTCGAGGTCGCCGAGCGGCTGCGCCAGGGCGTGGCGGACGTGTCGCTGATCAGCGCGCCGCTGGTGCGCACGACGGTGTCGATCGGCGCGGCGCAGTACCTGCCGGGCGAGACGGTCGAGCAACTGCTGGAGCGCGCGGACACCGCGGTCTACGCGGCCAAGCGCGGCGGCCGCAACCAGGTGCGCGTGCCCGAGGCGGCGACGCTCGCCTGAAGCGTCAGTGGCCGGCGTCCAGCAGGCGCTGCAGCAAGGTGGCCGCCCAATCGGGCAATTCGTCGCCGAACGCCTCGGACTGCGCGAACTCGTCCTCGCCAAGGACGGCGCCGTGGGTCAGCTGCCCCTGGCCGTCGACCGTCAACGTGAGCCAGCCGTGGTGGCCGGCTTCCCAGTCGAACGAGATCGTGCCTTCGGGGTCGACCTGGACGGCTGGCTGGCGGCCGTGCCTCGCGACGAGTGCCAGCAGTCTTTCGGCGGCGGCGATCGTCGTCTGCGGCGGTGGCGTCCAGCCGCGGGTCGCGACGAATGGTTCGGCGTCCTGCAGGGCGGCGGTGAGCTGATCGTGCATCCGCGGATTGTCGCGCGCCGCAGGCACACCCGGCCGGGCGCAGAAACGACAAGGGCGCCATGAAGGCGCCCGGGCATCGGACAAGCGGCGGCGACAGGATCAGCTGGCCGCCAGCATGCGCCCCGGTCCACGCTGCGAAGCCCCGGAAGCCGAGTACACGGAAGTCTCGGCCAACGGGCGCGGAATCAGGATCTCGAGATGCTGCTCGACCAGCGACGTCGCCCGCACCAGCGCCTCGCGCTGCGCCGCGACCTGCCCGTTCGCCAGCGCGAAACGGGTGCGCAGCGCCACGGGCATCGCGCCGCGTCGCGCCACCTGGGCGAACTGGGTCATCGCGGCGCGCATGGCGTCGTGCAGTGCCGTGGAGGCGGCCTCGACGGCGGCGATGTCGCGTTGCGTGAGCGCGTGGCCGAACGTGGCGATCGCCAGCTCGACGGCCGACAGCGACACGTCCAGCGCGGACGTGTCGATCGGCGAGTTGTTGGCCGGCGCGGGTGGGCGCGCGGCGCTGCGGGATGTCGTCACCAGTCGGTTCCGGAAGCGGGAACGGATCAGTGTTGCGGCATCGAGCGGCCGAGCACTTCCTGCGCATTGGACAGCAACTTGTCGGCGATGGCGCCGGGGTTGATGCTGAAGCTGCCGTCGCGGATGGCCTGGGCGATGCGTTCGACCTTCGCCTGGTCGAACGACGGGTCTTCGCTGGCGTGGGAAAGCATGGTGGCCTCCGGGGACAGGTCGACCTGCGTGCTAGAGCCGTCTTCGGCCAGCGGCATGCTGACGGAAGACGTCGAGCTTTGCTGCGTGGCCGTGCGGCGATCGGTGTCGATGGCGGTCGTCGCGACAGTGCTGGTGATGGTGCCGATTTTCATGATGCTCTCCTGAAGGCGGGAATGAATGCCCTCATGCCCATGCGTTGTGAGACTGTTTCGGTCGTCCCAAAGCGAACTTTAGCGATATTTCTCGAAAACTTTCCGGAAGTGGCGGTCGAGCTCACAGTGTGACCTCCACGGCGCGGTCGGCCGTCGGCCGGCCGCTCAACAGCCGCCCCGCTTCCGTGCGGACGGTCACGTTCTGGCCCTCGATGCCGGCCCCGACGGCCTGGCCTTCGGTCTCGACCGACCAGCCCGGCCCGACCGCGGTGACGTGCACCGTCTCGCCGGCGGCGAAGAACTGGCGGGCCTTCAGGTCGGTCTGGCGCAGCGGGGCGCCGGCGGCGACGCTGCGGCCCAAGGTGCGGCCGACCACCAGCGCCGGGTCGGGCACGGCCGCGCCGGGGGCGGCGGCGATGTCGACTTCGGCCTGGGCCAGCTGGCTCGCGTCGAGCACGGTGCCGGCCGCCAGGGCGGTCTTCAGGACGGTGGCCTGCGCGTAGACGCTGACCTGGATCGGGATCGAGACGTTCCACGCCTTGGTGCCCTGCGTGCAGCGCAGGCCCATGCGGGTGGAGCCCCAGATCGGCAGGCCGGGCGGCAGGTAGGGTTCGATGTGCTGGCAGGGCGCGAGCTTGAGCCGCGGATCCAGCCTGCCGACCTTGACGTCGACGCGCACGCCCCGCGCCTGCGCGGACGTGGCGGCCGACGCGCTGGTGCGCGCCATCGTCTCCACCTGCTGCAGCAGCGTGTTGTCCGGGGTGTAGCCGGCGGCCCCGTCCTGGGCGAAGGCGGCCGGCGCGCCGGCGGCCGCGAGCACGCCCAGCGCCAGGGCGGCGAGGCGGACGGGCAGGGCGGCGGTGGCGCAAGCGTTGTTCAAGGGACTGGGCCTGGGGATTGGGGGTTGTGGCTACTTTAGAGAACCCGACACGCGCCGGTGATCCGATTTGAAGGCCATTCCCCTGTCTTATCGGCCTTCAGTTTCCGGGCTTGACTTTCACAATCGCTCTCCATGGCCGTCGCTCCGTGCCGGATTTCGCATCCTGGATCCGGCGCGGGACGGCAGGAACACCGAAGGTGACCCGATGAACCGCATGACCAACTCGCTCGACTTCCAGGCCCAGGCGCTCACGCTGCGGGCGGAGCGTCAGCGCATCATCGCGGGCAACATCGCCAACGCCGACACCCCGGGCTACGTCGCCCGCGACATGGACTTCGCCGCCGCGCTGCGCGAGGCGACTGGCAACCAGGCCCCCGGTTCCACGATGACCGGCGTGGCCGCCACCGCGCCCGGCCACATCCCCATCGGCACCGGCTCGACCAGCGAACTGGGCCTGAAGTACGCGGCGCCGTCGCAGACCAACATGGACAGCAACACGGTCGACATGGACCGCGAACGCGCCAGCTTCGTCGAGAACTCGGTGAAGTACGAGGCCACGCTGCGCTTCATCAACACCGACGTCCGCACGATGCTGGACGCGATGAAGAGCCCGAACCAGGGTTGAGGGAGTCACTCGTGAGCATGTTCAAGATCTTCGACATCTCGGGTTCCGCGGTCTCTTCGCAGAGCCAGCGCCTGAACGTCGTCGCCTCCAACCTGGCCAACGTCGACACCGTCGCCGGCCCGGACGGCAAGGCCTACAAGGCGCGCGAGGTCACGTTCCAGACCGTGCTGATGAACACGCCCGACGGCGTCCCCGGCGCGGGCGTGAGGGTGTCGGGCGTCAGCGAGAACGACGCCCCCGGCCGCAAGGTGCACGACCCGTCCAACGTGAACGCGGACGCCGACGGCTACGTGACCTACTCCAACGTGAACGCGGTCGACGAGATGGTCAACATGATCTCGGCCTCGCGCTCGTACCAGAACAACATCGAAGTGATGAACACCGCCAAGACGCTGCTGATGAAGACGCTGCAGATGGGCCAGGGCTAATCCAACCGGAACGCGAACATGTCCATCTCCGCAACGTCCAGCAACAGCAACCCGGCGCTCAACGGCCTGCCCGGCTTCGGCGCCTCGGCGGCGACGCCGCCCAAGGCCGGCAGGAAGCCCGCGGCCGGCGCCGACGCGTCCAACCTCGGCGCGACCCAGTCGGCGCAGGACCAGTCCGACCGCTTCCTGAAGCTGCTGGTGGCGCAGATGTCCAACCAGGATCCGCTCAACCCGATGGACTCGGCGCAGGTCACGAGCCAGATGGCGCAGATCAGCACCGTGCAGGGCGTGCAGACGCTCAACAAGACGGTCAGCGGCCTCGACAACCAGTTCACGCAGCTGCAGACGATGCAGGGCGCGGCGCTCGTCGGCCACGACGTTGCTACCGACGGCAACACGCTGCGCGTCGATCCCGACAGCCACACCGGCGACGGCGGCTTCACGCTCGAGAGCCCGGCCACCAGCGTCAGCGTCGACATCCTCAACCCGTCCGGCGCCACCGTCGGCACGGTCAGGATGGGGCCGCAGGAGGCCGGCAGCCACGGCTTCGACTTCGACGTGCCCAAAAGCGCGCAGGGCCAGAAGCTCACGTTCCGCGTGAACGCGCTGAACAACGACGCGCCGCTCGAGTCGAAGTCCTTCGCCTTCAACAGCATCAGCGCGGTCAGCAGCGCCAACGGCAAGCTCGCCGTCGAGCTCGACGACGGCCGTCGCGTCGACTACGCCGACGTCCGCGCCTTCTACTGATCCACCGCATCCCGATTTTTCCAGGAGACACCCCATGGGCTTCCAACAAGGCTTGTCCGGCTTGAGCGCCGCTTCGAAGAACCTCGAAGTGATCGGCAACAACGTCGCCAACTCCAACACCTTCGGCGAGAAGACCTCGCGCGCGGAGTTCGCCGACATGTACGCCGCGGCCATGACGGGCTCGGCCGCCAACAACATCCAGGCCGGCATCGGCGTGCAGGTGGCCACGGTCTCGCAGCAGTTCACGCAGGGCAACATCACGCCCACGGGCAATCCGCTGGACCTGGCGATCAACGGCAACGGCTTCTTCCAGACGCAGGATCCGTCCAACCAGATCCAGTACACGCGCAACGGCCAGTTCAAGGTCAGCAACACCGGCAACATCGTCAACGACCAGGGCAACAAGCTGCTGGGCTATCCGGCCGACTCGCAGGGCAACGTCGTGCAGGGCGCGGCCACGCCGCTGCAGCTGCCCACCGGCGGCATCGACCCGCAGGTGACGACCAAGAGCACGATGGAGTTCAACCTCGACTCGCGCGACAAGGTCACCGTCCCGGCGTCGGGCACGGCCATCGACTTCACGAACCAGGCCACGTACAACAACGCCACCTCGGTGACGATGTTCGACGCCAAGGGCCAGACCGTCGACGTCAGCTACTACTTCCAGAAGGCCAGCACCGATCCGGTCAACGGCGACACCTGGAACGTGTTCGCGACCGCCAACGGCGTCACCGTCGGCGGCACCCCCGACGCGCCCAGCCCGATCAGCACGCTGCAGTACTCGCCCGACGGCAGCGCGCTGACCTCGCCCACCGGCGGCGCGGTCACGTTCGACATCACGAGCCCCGGCCAGAGCGCCGACGGCGTCACGCCGCTGCCGATCACCGGCATCTCGCTGGACGTCTCCGGCGCCACCGAGTTCGGCTCGAACTTCGGCGTCACCAACATGGTCCAGAACGGCTACGCCGCCGGCTCGCTGACCGGCGTGTCGGTGGACGACAGCGGCAAGCTCATCGCGCAGTATTCGAACGGCCAGACCAAGGCGGCCGGCCAGGTCGAACTGGCCAACTTCCGCAACACGCAGGGGCTGGCCGCGATCGGCGGCAACGCCTGGAAGGCGACGGCCGCGTCGGGCACGCCGACCGTGGGCGTCCCCGGCGACGGCAATCTCGGCGTGATGAATTCGGGCTCGCTGGAGGACTCCAACGTCGACCTGACCGCCGAGCTGGTCTCGATGATCACCGCGCAGCGCGACTACCAGGCCAACGCCCAGACCATCAAGACGATGGACCAGGCGATGCAGACGCTGGTGAACCTGCGCTGACCGATTGAACTGACGCGAGGAGCCGAGCATGGACCGCATGATCTACCTGTCGATGTCGGGCGCGAAAGCGGCCCTGTCGCGCCAGGACTCGCTCGCCAACAACCTCGCCAACGTCAGCACCAACGGCTTTCGCGCCGAGCTCACCGCGTTCCGCGCGGTGCCGATCCGCGGCGACGGTGCGTCCACGCGGGTGTTCTCGCTGGAGACCACGCCCGGCTACAACGACGAGCAGGGCCCGATCAACGCGACCGGGCGCAACCTCGACGTCGCGATGACGGGCAAGTCGTGGCTCGCCGTGCAGGGGCTGGACGGCACCGAGGCCTACACGCGCGCCGGCTCGCTCGAGGTCAACGCCGAAGGCGTGCTCGTCACGCGCGATGGCCTGCAGGTCAACGGCGACGGCGGCGCGATCACGGTGCCGCAGAACGCGCAGGTCGACATCGCCGACGACGGCACGATCACCGCCAAGGTCGACGGCCAGAAGCCGCAGCAGATCGGCAAGCTCAAGATGGTCACGCCCGAGCTGCCGATGACCCGCGGCACCGACGGCCTGTTCCGCGCGGACGACGGCGACCTCACGGCCGACCCGGCCGCCAGGCTGCAGTCGGGCGCGCTGGAAGGCTCCAACGTGAGCCCGGTGGCGACGATGGTGGGCATGATCGCCGCCGCGCGCCAGTTCGAGCACCAGATGAAGATGCTCGAGAACGCCGAGAAGCAGGACCAGCAGGCGTCCAAGCTCCTGTCCGAGAACTGAGACCTCCAACGAGCGCTGGCGAGCCAGGCATTTGCCGGCGGCGCTGCCGCTCGTTCGCTTCGATGGAAGTTCAAGGGAGCGCCGGAGCCGGCTTTGCCGGGCCGGTCGCGGAGCGCCCCCTCGCGGGCCAGCGGGCGCCAGCGGACGTGGGGGCTCGATTTGGCGGCGGTAAGCCGCCCTTATCCGGCGGATCCCACCCTCAAGTTTTCGGGAAGATGGCGTATCAATCGAACGAAAGTTCAACGCCATGCTTCGCTCACTGTGGATCTCGAAAACCGGCATGGAGGCTCAGCAGCTCCAGCTGGACAACATCTCGCACAACCTCGCCAACGTGGCCACCAACGGCTACAAGAAGAGCCATGCGCAGTTCGAGGATCTGATCTACCAGAACCTGCGCCAGTCCGGCTCGGCGACCTCCGACCAGACGCAGCTGCCCAACGGCCTGCAGGTCGGTCTCGGCGTGCGTCCGGTGGCCACCGCGCGCGACTTCACGCAGGGCTCGCTGCAGCAGACGGGCAACACGCTGGACGTGGCGATCAGCGGCAACGGCTTCCTGCAGGTGACGATGCCCGACGGCACCACCGGCTACACGCGCGACGGCTCGCTCAAGCTCGACGCGCAGGGCCAGGTCGTCAACAACGAGGGCTACGTCGTGCAGCCCGGCATCACGATCCCGCCGAACGCGCAGAGCATCTCGATCGGCGCCGACGGCACCGTCAGCGTCACGGTGCCCGGCACCGCCACGCCCAGCACGCTGGGCCAGCTGCAGCTCGCCAGCTTCCCCAACGTGGGCGGCCTCGATCCCAAGGGCGGCAACATCTACGCCGAGACGGCCGCCTCCGGTTCGCCGAGCGCGGCCGCGCCCGGCACCAACGGCCTGGGCCGGCTGCAGCAGGGCTTCGTCGAGACCAGCAACGTCAACGTGGTCGAGGAACTGGTGTCGATGATCTCGACCCAGCGCGCCTACGAGCTCAACTCGAAGGCGATCCAGACGTCCGACCAGATGCTGCAACGCCTGGGGCAACTGTGATGCTCGATTCGGCCTCCGCCAACCGCGCCCTGCGTCACCGCATTCCGTACGAACGCCGTCCGGTGTCCGACCGCACCGCGCTGCGCATCGGCATGTTCGCCATCGTCGCGGCCATCATCATGGCGTTGTTCACCACGCCGGCGCACGCGACGCGCATCAAGGAAGTCGCCGCCGTGCAAGGCGTGCGTTCCAACCAGCTGGTCGGCTACGGCCTGGTCATCGGCCTGGATGGCACGGGCGACCAGACCACGCAGGCGCCGTTCACCACGCAAGGCCTGCAGTCGATGCTGCAGCAGCTGGGCGTGACGCTGCCCGCGGGCACCACGATGCAGCTGAAGAACGTCGCGGCCGTGATCGTCACCGCCTCGCTGCCGGCGTTCGCGCAGCCGGGCCAGACCATCGACGTGGACGTCTCGTCGGTGGCCAACGCCAAGAGCCTGCGCGGCGGCACGCTGGTGGCCACGCCGCTCAAGGGCGCCGACGGGCAGGTCTACGCGATCGCCCAGGGCAACATGATCGTCGGCGGCGCGGGCGCCGCGGCGGGCGGCTCCAAGGTCACCATCAACCACCTCAGCGCCGGCCGCATCCCCGAAGGTGCGTCGGTCGAACGCGCGGTGCCCACGCCGCTGTCGCAGGGCGACACGCTGGAGCTGGACCTCAACGCCGCCGACTACGCCACCGCGCGCGCCGTCGCCAACGCGATCAACGCCAACAAGGGCGCCGGCATCGCGCGCGCGCTCGACGGCCGCGTCGTCAAGGTCAAGGCGCCGATGGACGCGGACGCGCGCGTGGGCTTCCTCGCCGACCTCGAGAACCTCGACATCAGCCTGGCCGCGCCGGCCGCCAAGATCGTGATGAACGCGCGCACCGGCTCCATCGTGATGAACCAGTCGGTGACGCTCGCGCCCTGCGCGGTGGCGCACGGCAGCCTGTCGGTGACGATCAATTCCAACCCGCAGGTGAGCCAGCCCGCGCCGAACTCGAACGGGCAGACGGTGGTCACCGACAAGACCGACATCGCGATCTCGGCGCAGCCCGGCTCGCTGGTCAACATGCCCGCGGGCACGAAGCTGGCCGACGTCGTCAAGGCGCTCAACGCGCTCGGCGCGACGCCGCAGGACCTGCTCGCGATCCTGCAGGCGATGAAGTCCGCCGGCGCGTTGACGGCCGACATCGAGGTGATCTGAGCATGGCCAGTCCCATCTCGTCTTCCATCGCCGGCGCGCCGGCGCCGCAGTCGCTGAACCTCGCGGGCGGCCTCGAAACCCTGCGCATCAAGGCCGACCACGACCCGAAGAGCGCGGTGCGCGAGGCGGCCAAGCAGTTCGAGACGATGTTCACGCAGCAGCTCCTGAAGCAGATGCGCGACTCCACCATGAACTCCGACATGCTGGACAACGAAGGCACGAAGATGGGCACCGAGATGCTCGACTCGCAATGGGCATCGAAGATGGCCGGCCTGCCGGGCGGGCTGTCGGACGTCATCGCGAAGCAGCTCGAGCGCCAGATGGGCATCGCGCAGGGCGTCACGGCGAAGCCGGCGTCGGCCAATCCGGCGCCGGTCGATCCGCTGCATCCCGATGCGCCGGTCGGGCTGCCGCAGAAGGCCGCCGCCACCTTCATCCAGACGCACACCGACGCCGCCGCCGCCGCCGAGAAGGCGACGGGCATCCCCGCGAAATTCATGATCGCGCAGGCCGCGCACGAGACGGGCTGGGGCCGCAAGGAGATCAAGAACGCCGACGGCTCGACGTCGTTCAACCTGTTCGGCATGAAGGCCGGCCCGAACTGGAAGGGCGCCACCACCGACATCACGACCACCGAGGTCATCGCCGGCAAGGCGCACAAGGTCACTCAGACGTTCCGCGCGTATTCGAGCTATGCCGAGTCGTTCGCCGACTACGCCAGCACGATGAAGAACAGCCCGCGCTACGCCGCGGTCGTGGCCGCCGGCAACGATGCCAACGGCTTCGCCAGGGGCCTGCAGAAGGCCGGCTACGCGACCGATCCGTCGTACGCCGCGAAGCTGGCCAGGATGATCCACATGACCGAGCGCGTCCAGCAGACTCTGGCCTAGTCATGACGGTCCCCATGCTCACTTCGTTCGCTGCCCCCCGGGGGGGCGCACGGCTTGCTCCGGGCGGCCGGGCGCGCGCCGTGGTGGTCGGCACCGGCCTTGTCGTGATATCGACCGAATTCTTCCGGACTGAAAGGAGCGCCCCATGAGCTCGTCGGCACTGATGTCGATCGGCCAGCGCGCCATGTTCGCGAACTACGCGTCGATGCAGACCACCGGTCACAACATCGCGAACGCGCAGACGCCGGGCTATTCGCGCCAGACGGTGCAGCTGCAGACCTCCGGCGGCCAGTCCACCGGCGCCGGCTTCTTCGGCAAGGGCGTCGACGTCGTCACCGTGCAGCGCGCGAGCGACGCGTTCCTCACCTCGCAGTCGCAGGTCGCCAGCTCGATGGCCGCGATGGACGACGCGCGCTCGACCAACCTGCAGCAGCTCGAGACCGTGTTCCCGCCCGGCGACAACGGCATGGGCGCGGCCGTGGGCAGCTTCATGAACTCGTTCGTCGACCTGGCCAACAGCCCGTCGGACTCGTCGGCGCGCCAGGTGATCCTGTCGGACGCCGCCGAGGTGGCCGACCGCTTCGCCACCGCCGGCGGCCAGCTCGACCGGCTGCAGAACGGCGTCACGTCCGACCTCCGCAACTCGGTCGCGCAGTTCAACCAGATGGCCACGCAGGTCGCCTCGCTCAATGCGGACATCGCCGCGCTGCGCGGCACCTCTTCGGCGCCCAACGACCTGCTGGACCAGCGCGACCAGCTGGTCAAGCAGATGGGCAACCTGATCAAGGTGTCCACGATCACCGCCGACGACGGCACGATGGGCGTGTTCATCGCCGGCGGCCAGCGCCTGGTGCTGGGCGCCGAGGCGCAGCAGCTCGCCGTGACGCCCGATCCGTCCAACACGTCGCGGTCGGTGATCTCGATCAGCGACAGCGGCCAGCTGCACGAGCTGTCGAGCGACCTGCTGGTGGGCGGTTCGATCAGCGGCCTGCTGAACTACCAGGACAGCGACCTCGTCTCCGCGCGCAACCAGCTGGGCCAGATGGCCGCCTCGCTGTCGGCGCGGGTCAACCAGGTGCAGGCCAACGGCATCGACATGAGCTCGCCCGCGGGCTCCGGCAATCCGATCTTCGCGGTCGGCGGCCCGGTCGCGATCCCCAACACGCACAACTCGCGCGACGCCTCGGGCGGCTTCGCGGCCACCGTCTCGCTGGCCGTCACCGACGGCTCGCAGCTGAAGGCGAGCGACTACACGCTGGCGGCCGATCCGGCCAACGGCGGCAACTACCTCGTGACGCGCCAGTCCGACGGCGTGCAGTTCTCGATGGTGCCCAACGGCACCGACTACACGTACACGCGGCTGTCCGACGGCGCCGCGATGGGCGACAGCATCGACGGCATGCAGATCACGATCAACGGCACGCCCGCCAGCAACGACACCTTCGAGCTGGAGCCGGTGGGCCGCGCCGCGGTGAGCATGACGCGCACGCTGGACAACCCGGCCGGCATCGCCGCCGCGTCGCCGATGACGGCGGTCGCCGGCGTGGCCAACACCGGCACCGCGACGGTGGCCAACCTCGCCGTGGTCGACGCCAGCAACGACCCGTCGATCTCGGCGGCGATCCAGTTCACCGATGCCAACGGCGGGTACGCGTACACGCTGACCGACGCCGGCGGCAACGTCACCGGCTCGGGCACCGGTACGTGGACGGCCGGCCAGCCGATCGCCCTGAACGGCTTCCAGCTGAACCTCAACGGCGTGCCCAACAGCGGCGACACGCTCAGCGTCGTGAAGACGGCGCATCCCGAGAACAACAACGGCAACGCGCTGGCGATGGTCGGCCTGCGCGACGAGACCTTCGTCGGCCGCGACCGGCAGATCGACGGCACGCTGCAGGACGGCGAGACCGCCACCGACTCGTACGCCAGCCTGCTCGCCAACGTCGGCGTGCGCGTGCAGAGCGCGAAGACGGCGTCGACGATCTCGCAGGCCACCGCCGACCAGGCCCAGGACGCGGTCGCCGACAAGAGCGGCGTCAACCTCGACGAGGAAGCGGGCCGGCTGATCCAGTTCCAGCAGGGCTACCAGGCCGCGGCCAAGGTGCTGCAGGTGGCGCAGGCCATCTTCGACACCTTGCTGCAGATGGCTTCTCACTGATTAGGCGGCCCCGATGTCCGTACAACGCATCTCGACCTCCAACGCCTACGACAGCGCGCTCACCAACCTGATGCAGCGCCAGGACAACCTGACCGGCACGCAGGAGCAGATGACCAGCGGCAAGCGCGTGGTCAAGGCGAGCGACGACCCGGCCTCGGCCGCGCGCGCGGAACGCGCCCGCGCGCTCGAGGACCGCACCACGTCCAGCCAGAAGGCGGTCGACGCGAGCAACAACGCGATGACGCTGACCGAAAGCGCGCTCGGCGACGCCGGCGAACTGCTGCAGCAGGCGCGCGAGCTGCTGGTGAGCGCCGGCGACGCCAGCTACAGCGACTCGGAGCGCGCGTCCAAGGCGAGCGCGATCGCCGCGATCCGCTCGCAGCTGCTGTCGGTGGCCAACCGGCCCGACGGCCAGGGCGGCTTCGTGTTCTCCGGCCAGGGCTCGGGCGGCGCGCCGTTCGTCGACCAGCCCGGCGGCGTCGTCTTCAAGGGCGTCGGCGGCTCCGTGAACGTGGCCACCGACGAGCCGCTGCCGCTGACGCTGGACGGCGGCAACATCTGGCTGTCGGCCAACACCGGCAACGGCGTGTTCGTGACCAGGAACACCAACTCCACCGGCGCCTGGATCGACTCCGGCCGCGTGACCGCGCCCGACCAGGTCACCGGCTCGACCTACGACATCCAGTTCAGCACCGCCGGCGGTACCACCACCTACTCGGTGCTGCAGGACGGCAACGCGATCTCGACCGGCAACGCGTTCACCAGCGGGCAGGACATCAACGTCGCCGGCATGTCGTTCGCGATCACCGGCACGCCGGCCGACGGCGACGACTTCCAGACCACGCCGTCGACGAAGTCGCTGTCGGTGTTCGACGCGCTGGACAGCGCCGTCGCGCGGCTGTCCAAGCCGGACCAGAGCGGCCCGGATGTGCAGCAGGCCGTCCAGGACGGCATCCGCGACATCGACCAGTGCAGCAGCTCGATCTCGTCGGCGCGCGCCTTCGCCGGCACGACGCTGCAACGCCTCGACGGCGTCAAGGGACGGCTCGACGCGACCGAACTTTCCGCTCAAACTGACCGATCGAGTGCCGAAGACCTCGACATGGTGAAAGCCCTGTCGAGCTTCAACCAGCAGCAGACGGGCTACCAGGCGGCGCTGCAGAGCTACGCCACGATCCAGAAGCTGTCGCTGTTCAACTACCTCAACGCTTGACCCTGGGGCGCGTGGACGGCGGCTCGCCATTCCAATAAAACCGTTTTCCGAGGTGCAAGAATGTCCCTAGATCATCCCGTCCTCGACCAGGTGGTGCTCGGCGCGAGCTCGCTGTTCGACGGCAAGCGTGCGCCCGTCGCGGCCCACATGACGGTGTTCCCGCAACGCCCCGACGCCGCGGTCGACACCGCCGGCCTGCTGCAGGTCATCGACGTCATCGCCCCGACCGAAGGCGGCCCGCTGATGCTCAGCGTGGCCAACGAGGCGGGCCTGCGCGCGCTGCTCGCCGCGCCGACGGCCGCGCACCTGATGATCGAGGTGCCGGGCTTCATGCTGTCCGACCCCGAGCTGGCGACGCACCTGCACGAACGCGTGGCCACCGGCCTGTCGCTGGTGCTGGGCGGACGCGTGCCCGACAGCGCACCGCAGGACCTGTGGCAGCTGTTCCGTGCCGTCACGGTCGATCGGGCGCACATCCGCGATCCGCTGCCCGCGGGCCTGGGCGGCAGGCCGCTGCTGCGCTACTTCATCGGCGCCGACGGCCCGGCGATGTCGGCCGGCGCGCTCAAGGCCGGGTTCTCCGCCGTGGTCGGCTGGCCCGTGGGCGATGCGCCGGGCCCCGATTCCAAGGCCAGGCCGATTCCCGCCGGCGTCACCACCGTCGTCGACCTGATGCAGCGCGTCGACCGCCAGGAGCCGGCCGAGAAGCTCGAGGCGGTCGTCAAGAACGACCCGACGCTCGCGTTCCGCCTGATGCGCTACCTCAACTCGCCGGGCTTCGGCCTGTCGGTGGAGATCTCGTCGTTCCGCCACGCGCTGATGATCCTGGGCTACCAGCGCCTGAAGCGCTGGCTCGCGCTGCTGGTCACGAGCGCCATCGACGATCCGGACCTGAAGCCGCTGATGCAGCTCGCGGTGCGCCGCGGCCTGTTGATGGAGGAGATCGCGCGCTCCGGCGGCGACGACGCGCTGCGCAACGAGCTGTTCATCTGCGGCGTGTTCTCGACGCTCGACCGCATGCTCGGCCAGCCGTTCGAGCGCCTGCTGAAGACGATTCCCGTGCAGGAAAGCGTGGCCAACGCGCTGGCGCACGACACCGGCCCATGCGCGCCCTTCCTGGCGCTGGCGCGTGCGGTGGAGGCCGAGTCGGCCTACGACATCCGCGAATGCGCCGAGGCGCTGATGCTGTCGGTGGGCGACGTCAACCGGGCGCTGGCGAAGTCGCTTGTGCATGCGCACTCCCTGACCAAGGGATGAACACCCGGCGCCGACCCTGAACGCAGGCTGTTGCCGGGCTGTATCCCGATGGCGTCGGTTCGGAAATATTTCTCGGATCGGGTGCCGGCAGACTCGTCAGTGGGCCGGACTGCAGGGAGAATCGCGGGCTGGCGAACGGTGTCGCCGCGGGAGATCTTTCAGATGGTTCGGTCAACTTGGATCGCCGCCGGCGTCGCATGGCTGGCACTGGTCGGCAACGTGCAGGCGCAGACCGTGCACAAGTGCATCGTCAACGGCGCGGCCGTCTACCAGGCCGCGGCCTGCCCGGCGGCCAACGACCAGAAGTCGCTGGTGATTCCCGCCGCGCCGAGCCAGCAGGAACTGCTCGACGCCACCGCCAACGGCCGCCTCCAGACCGTGCAGCCGGGTGCCGACGCGCCGCCCCAGGCCACCACCGCGCGCCGCTACGACGTTCCCAAGCGGACGATCATCGTGCAGATCTCGCCGTCGCAGGTCGACCCGACGCCCGCGCCCGCGAGCAACTGCGACCTGCTGAACCAGCAGTACCAGGACGCGAAGTATCGGCACGACGAGCTGTCGGCGCCCGGCACGGTCGCCACGCGTTCCGCGGCACTGCAGCGCGCGAACGAGGACATGCAGCGCGCGCAGGACCAGGCCGCGAATTCGCACTGCCGCATTCGCTGAGGAAGTCGCGGGACGGCCGATGCGCGCCTCGATGCGTGCACGAGCCGAACGCCAACGGGGGGAGGAGCATGACGAACGCAAGCGGGTCGCGCCGCGCCGGCATCGCGCTGGCAGGCTTGTTCTGGGCGGCCGCGGCGCCCGCGCAGGAGGTGCACAAGTGCACCGTCAACGGGGCGGTGTCGTACCAGCCGACGCCGTGCCCGCAGGGAGACGTCGTGCTGCCGCCGCCGCCCACGCCCAGCGACCAGGAGGTCTCGCAGGCCCGCGTCGACCAGTCGCGCCAGCGCTTCCAGGCCGCGACCGGCCGGATCGCGCGCCCGATGCGGGTGCAGCCGCCACCGCCGCCACCGCCGCCGCCGCCGCCGGCTGTCGTCAGCACGACCATCATCGTGCTGCCCGGCGACGCCGCTCCGACGGTGATCGTCCAGCAGCGGCGCGTCGCCGTCGCGGCACGGCCCGCGAGGTCGGCCCGGCCGTTGACCCACTGCGAGCAGCTCGACCGCGACCACGACCAGGCACTGGCCAATCGCGAGCAGGCGCGGGCCGCCACCGACCTGCCGACTCAGGCGGCGCTGGTGAAGAACGCCGACACCAACGTCGCGCGCATCGTGCAACTGGCCACGGCCGGCTATTGCCACCTGAAGCACTGACTTGCGGCGCGTAAACTCCGAAGGGGTATGCCCAGCACCCCTCCCACGCCTCCGAAGGCCGCCCGCGCGCCCGTGCTTGCGCGCCAGCCCCTGATCGCCCTCGGCAACGCCGCCGGGCCGGCCGCCGCCATCGAGGACCTGCGCGGCGAGCTGCAGGGCTGGTTCGACCTGTCGCCTCTGGGGCAGGTCGTGTTCGACGAGGCCGGGGCCGTGGTGCGCCACAACGCCGCGCTGGTGCAGATGCTGGGCGCGATGCCGGGCCAGCTGCGCGACACGCCGCCCGAATTCCGCCTGTTGCTGGGATGGCCCGGCGAGCTGCCGGCCCTCGCGGCCACGCGCACGCAGGACGGCTGGCTGGCGACCGCTGCGGGCGAGCCGCTGCGCGTGCGCGTTCGCGTGCGCGGCGTGCCGGCCGGGGGCGGCCGCCTGGCGGGCAGCGCCACCACGCGCTGGATCGCGATGTTCGAGGATCGCAACGTGGAGGACGAGCGCGACATCGCGCGCGTCGAGATCCAGGCGCTGATGGGCACCGCCGGCATCGGCGTGGCCACGTGGGACGCCGCGCGCGGCTGGATCGGCTCGGTGCAGCGCGGCGCGCGCACAGGCGCGCCCGACGGCGCTCCGGCGCAGCCCGACGGCGCGCGCCAGGGCAGCCTGATGGCCGTGGGCCGCGACCTTGTCGAGGCCGAGTCGATGGCCGAGTACGAACGGCTGCAGGCGGCGCTGCGCACGCGCTCGCGCATCGAGGTGCGCTACGCCGTGCGCCACCACGAGAGCGGCAGGCGCTGGCTGATGACGCGCGTCGAGCCGGCCGAGCTCGGCCCGCAGCGCGGCGCGTTCTCGGTGGTGACGGTCGACGTCACCGAGGAAGAGACCGCGCGCCGCCGCAACCAGGACCTGCTGACCGAGCTCACCACCATCCTCGACGTCAGCCCCGCGGGCATCGCCTACCTGCGCGGCGAGGAGCTCGTCCGCTGCAATCACCGGTTCGAGACGCTGCTGGGCGGCAGCGACTATCCGCCGGGCAAGCCGTTCGACGAGATCCTGGCGAGCGCCGGCGTGCCGGCCGAGACCGTCGCCGCGTTGATCGAGGCGGTGCGCGACGTCGGCACGCTCGAGACCGAGCTGCTGCTGCCTGCCGGCACGCATCGCAAGAGCGCGATCTGGTGCACGCTGGCGCTGCGCCGCACCCACGAGACGGCGCCGGGCGCGATCGGGATGGTGGTGGTGCTGGCCGACGCCACCCGCATGAAGTCGCAGCAGAGCGAGCTCGAGGCGCTGGCGCGCGAGCGCGAGCTGATGTTCAACCTGTCGGACGTGGGCATCGTCTACCAGCGCGACGGCCAGATCGAGCGCGCGAACCAGGCGATGGCCGACCTCGTGGGCTACGCGCCGGAGGCGTTGAAGGGCTCGCCGATGTCGCGGCTGTACGAGAGCGAAGCCTCCTGGCAGCACTACGTGCACCTGGAGACCCGCGACATGGCCACGCTCGGCCGCTCGCACGGCGAGCGCCAGGTGCGGCGGCGCGACGGCGCGCTGTTCTGGGCGCAGGTGAGCACGCGGCCGGTGGCCATCGACAAGCCGTCGGCGGGCACCATCATGTCCTTCGTCAACATCGACGAGCGCCAGCGCGCGCGCGCCTCGCTGGTGCTGCAGGCCGACCGCACGCGCGCCATCCTCGACTCGGTGCTGGTGGGCATCGTCACCGTCGGCGACACCGGCATCGAGTGGATGAACCGCTCGGCGCGCCGCATGTTCGGCGGCGAGCTGGCCGACTTCGTCGGCGCGCCGATCTCCGTCGTCGCCGGCGACGAGCTGGATCACCCGCTGCGCCGCACCGACTACGGCGAGACGCTGGAGGAAGGCCAGGCCGAGACCTTCGAATGCCGGCTGCGCGCGCGCGACGGGCGCCACTTCTGGGTGGTCGGCAACGTGGTGGTCACCGGGCAGGAAACCGCGCACCGCCAGCTCACCTACGCGCTGCTGGACATCGAACGCCGCCGCCAGGCCGAGGTGAGCATCGTGCAGGCGCGCGCCAGCCTGCAGCGCATCATCGAGACCGCGCCGCTGGCCATCGCGCTGTTCGACGCCGCGAGCCAGCAGGTGGTGCAGCTCAACCAGATGGCCGCCACGTTCGCGGGCCGTCCGATGAAGGAGATCCTCGGCCGCGTGCCGTCGCAGTGGCTGCCCGGCCCCGAGGGGGCGAAGCTGTCGGCCGACCTGCACCGCGCGCTCGCCACCCCCGGCAGCGTGCAGCGCGAACTTCGGCGCGCAGCGGACGCATCGCTGGCCGGCACGGAACGCGAAGGCGCGTACAGCGTGTGGGACATCCGCATCGTCTCGCTTCGCTCGGCCGCCGACGCGCCCGACCAGTTGCTGATGGTGGCCTCGGACGTCACCGCGCAGCGCGCCGCCGACGAGGCGCGCCTGGCCGCGGCCATCGCGCAGCGCGAGATGCTGATCAAGGAAGTGCACCACCGCATCAAGAACAACCTGCAGGGCGTGGCCGGCCTGCTGCAGCAGAGCGCGTCGCGCCATCCCGAGGCCGCCGGCGCGATCGCCGAGGCCGTCAGCCAGGTGCACGCCATCGCGCAGGTGCACGGGCTGCAGGTGGGCGTCACCGGGCCGATGCGCGTGCGCGGCGTCGTCGAGGCCATCGCCGCGTCGGTGCAGCGCATGTTCGGCCGCACGATCCACGTGGAGGTCAACGGCCCGTCGCCGCACCGCTTCGCGCTGACCGAGGCCGACTCCATCCCGATCGCGCTGACCGTCAACGAGCTCTTCACCAACGCGATCAAGCACAGCGCGCCGGCCGCGGGCGAGCTGCCGACCGACATCCGCTGCCGCATCGCCTGCACCGACGGCACCATCGAGATCGCCATCGCGAACCAGGGCGCGCTGCGCGAAGGCTTCTCGCTGGCGGGCATACCGGCGGGTGTATCCGGACTGGGCCTGGTGCGCTCGCTGCTTCCGCGCAAGGGCGCGCGGCTGGGGCTGGAGCAGGTGGGCGACTCGGTCGTCGCGCGGCTGGAACTGGCGCCGCCGGCGGTGGCGTTGCTCGAGCCGATCTAGGGCCTGTTCACACTAAATGCGTGCCCCCGTGGCGCGCATCTGTCGAATCGCCGCGTTCGCGACGTGGCGCAATCCGATGGCCAGGCCTACCGACACGGTCACCAGCCCCGTCACCAGCCCCGCCCAGAACCCGACGACCTTCAGCGGCCCGCTGCCCAGCGCGCCGTGCCAGCCCAGCCACACGCCGACCGGCACGCCCAGGCCCCAGAACGCGCCGATCATCAGCAGCATCGGCAGCACCGTCACCTTGTAGCCGCGCAGGCCGCCGATCGCGCAGACCTGGGTCGCGTCGAACAGTTGCCAGAACGCGGCGAACAGCAGCAGCTGCGCGGCGAGGGACTGCACCTCGGGGTCGGCGCTGTACAGGGACGCGGCCGGATGGCGCAGCGCGATGATGGGCAGCATGGCCAGCGACGCGAAGATCAGGCCGACACCGATGCCGCTCCAGGCCACGTGGCGCGCGGCACGCGGGTCGGCGGCACCCAGCGCGTGGCCGACGCGCACCGTGACGGCCGCGGAGATGCCCATCGGCACCATGAAGATCAGCGCCGAGAAGTTCAGCGCGATCTGGTTGGCCGCGATCTGCACGTCGCCGAAGCGGCCCACGAGCACGGCCACGCTGCAGAAGGCCGCCACCTCGGCGACGCCCGCGCCGCCCATCGGCAGCCCCAGCCGCAGCAACTGCTTCTGGGCGGGCCAGGACGGGCGCCGCCAGTCGCGCCAGACGTCGTACGGTTTGTAGGCCGGGGCGCGCGCCGTCCATGCGGCCAGCGCCGCGAGCGACACCCACATGCCGATGCCGGTGGCCCAGCCGCAGCCGGCGCCACCCATCCTGGGCAGGCCGAAGTGGCCGTCGATCAGCACCCAGTTCAGGAAGCCATTGACGCCCAGCCCGATCCAGGCGAGCACCATCACCGGCCGCGTCTGGTTGATGCCCGACGAATAGAAGGTGAGCGCGCGATACACCAGCGCCGCCGGCAGGCCCAGCACGATGCCCCACAGGAACACGCCGGTGCGCTGGGCGAGCGCGGGATCGATGCGCAGCGCCACCAGCAGCGGCGGCGCGAACGGCACCAGCAGCAGCGGCACGAGTCCGCAGTACAGCGCCATCCAGATGCCCTCGCGGGCGTCGCGCGCGACGGCGTCGCGGTCGCCAGCGCCGTAGTGGTGGGCGACGATGGTCGAGAGCGCCTGCACCACGCTCATCAGGCCGATGAACACGGGGATCCACAGCGAGACGCCGAGCCCGACCACCGCCTGCTCGAACGCGCCGGCCTGGCCCGACATCACCGTGTCGAGCAGGCCCGTCGCCACCAGCGCGACCTGCGACAGGATGATGGGCACGCCCAGGCCGAGCAGGGCGCGGGCTTCCTGCCGGAAGGAGGGGGACGATGATGGCGTTGGCAAGAGAGGGTTCGGGCGATGGGCCGGGTCGTCGCCGGGCGGCGCTCGAGGCCGGGCAATTTACCACCCGGACGCGCGCGAGCCGTGCGCAGCCGGGCCTTCGAGCCGGCGCGGTGATCTACAGCAACCCGACGAGCCGCCGATTAGGTCAAAATGGCCCTCCATGACCGCCCGTCCACGCCTTCGTACCGTCAACTCCGGCATCCCGTCCTCGCGCACGATGGCGCCCCGGTGCGCGCGATGAACAAGGGCAAGATCCTCGTCGTCGACGACGATCGCCTGGTGCTGGCGACGGTCACGCACGGCCTGGCCAAGGCCGGCTACGAGATCATCGACGCCGACAACGGCGACGACGCGATCCTGCTGGCGCGCCAGCACCGGCCCGATCTGGCGCTGCTCGATATCCGCATGGAAGGCATGAGCGGCTTCGACGTCGCGGCCTACCTGCGCGAGTCGCTGCAGACGCCGTTCATGTTCCTGTCCGCCTTCGCAGACGACGACACCGTGGCGCAGGTGAAGGCGCTGGGTGCGGTGGCCTACCTGGTCAAGCCGCTCGACATCTCGCAGATCGTGCCGACCGTCGAGGCCGCGCTGGTCACGGCGCGGGCGCGCAAGGCCACCGCGTGGACGCCGGCGCCGACGCCGCACGTCTCGCCCGAGCACATCCGCCCCGACCCGTTCGCGCCCGCGCCGCCGCCCTCGGGGTTCGGCACGCCGCACGAGCCGTCGGCGTCGCCCGTCACCGCGCCGAACAACACGCCCGATCCGCTGTCCGACGCCGTGGCCATCGCCGTGGGCGTGCTGATGCATCGCTACTCGCTGTCGCGCCGCGAGGCGCTCGAGCGCCTGAACCGCATGGCCTCGACCGACGGCCTGCTGCTGAGGGCCGAAGCCGAGCGGCTGCTGGACGCGGTGGAACTGCTGGCCCGTCCGGCCCACTGACCCGATCTGCAGGAGTCGCCGCGCGGATACGGCGCAGGCCGCGCCTGCGCCACATGGAAGGCCAAGCGCATCCATCCCCCTGCCATCCGACCGGCGCATCCGGCCTATCTTTCGGACGACCCCTTCGGCAAGGTCGTGACCAGTTCGGGACGGATCGGCAATGCGCTCGCCGCCGTCTCGGACCGGCCTTCTTTCAATGCGGCGCTGTCGGCAAGGATGCTGACCGCCTCGTCGAGAAGGGCGTCGTCGATGGTCTTCCTGGTCTTTTCGGCGGCGAGATCCTTGTCGAGCTTGCGTTCGTTGAACTGCAGGCCATCGTCGGCCAGGGCGCTGCTCGCGCCGCCTCCGGCGATGCCCAGCATGGCGGCCAGGCGCTTTTCCGAGGCGGCGCGCTCCTTGCGCCGAACTGCTTCATTGAGCGAAATCACGTTCTTCTTGCGAAGTTCCCGGGCCTTGGCCACGTCCTGCAACAGGTTCTGGAAGTTAGGGTCGTGCTGGATGCGGGCCTCATGCCATGCCAGCAGGCGGGGCAACTGTGTTGCCATGTTGCCCACGGGCGCGTAGTCGGCCGCCCTGATGCGGGTCCACGGCAGGGCGTTGTCGAAGCTCGACTCGCCGAACTGGGTGTCGTCGTCGGTTTGCGGAAAGAGGATGTCCGGCGTCACGCCGCGCAGCTGGGTCGTTCCGCCGTTGACCCGGAAGAACTGCGCGATGGTCATCTTCAGTTCGCCGTAGACCGGCGTGGCGTTCTTGGCGATCTGGTCGAGGCTGGCCACCGTCTGCACCGTGCCCTTGCCGAAGCTGCCCTCTCCGATGATCACGCCGCGGCCGTAGTCCTGGATCGCCGCGGCGAAGATCTCCGACGCCGAAGCCGAGCCCCGGTTGATCAGCACGCCCAGCGGCCCGTTCCAAGCCTGGCCGGTATCGGTGTTGTTCTCCACGGTGATGTCGCCCTTGGCGTTGCGGGTCTGGACAACGGGCCCCTCGCCGACGAACAGGCCCGTCAGGTTCACCGCCTCGCGCAGCGAGCCGCCGCCGTTGTTGCGCAGGTCGATCAACAGGCTCTCCACTTTCCGGGCCTTCAGGTCGACCAGCAGCCTGGCCACGTCACGCGCCGCGCTGCGATAGTCCGGGTCGCCCTTTCGCAGCGCGTCGGCATCCTCGTAGAACGACGGCAAGGTGATGACGCCGACGATGCGTTTGCCGGCACCCGTCGCCACCGAATAGACCGTCGCCTTGGCTGCGCTGTCCTGCACCGTGATGGTGTTGCGCACCAGGACCACGGCCTTGTTCGCCGCGTCAGGACCGTTGTCGGCAGGCAGGATGTCCAGCCGCACCGTCGTCCCCATCGCGCCGCGGATCAGCGCCACCGTGTCGTCCAGGCGCCAGCCGACGACATCCTCCATGGCGCCGGCCGGGCCTTGCGCGACGCCCACGATGCGGTCGCCGACCTTCAACTGCCCCGACAGGATCGCGGGGCCGCCGGGCACCAGTTCGCGGATGGTGGTGTAGCCGTCGATCTCGGTCAGGACCGCGCCGATGCCCACCAGCGACAGCCGCATCGAGATGTCGAAGTTCTCTGCGGCACGCGGTCCCAGGTAGTTGGTGTGGGGCTCGATCGCCATCGTGTACGCATTCATGAATGCCTGGAAGGCGTCGGCGCTGCTGATCTTGCCCAGGCTCTTCCCAGCGCTGTCGTAGCGCTTGTCGAGGATCCTGGCGATCGTGCGGTCGTCCTGGCCGGCCAGCTTGAGCCGCAACCAGTCGTTCTTGACGCGCTTGCGCCAGAGGTCGCGCGACTCTGCCTCGGTCGCGGGCCAGGGCTGGTCCTTGCGGTCGATGGTGAGCGATTCGTCGCGCTCGAAATCGAAGCCCTTGTGCAGCCAGGTGCGGGCGTCGGCGAGGCGCTCGGCCACCCGACGTTCGTACAGGTTGAAGATGTCGAAGGGCGCGCGCAAGTCCTCGGTCAGGATCGCATCGTCGAGCCGGGTGCGGTCGACCGCCAGGCGATCGATGTCGGACTGCAGGAAGTAGAGCCGCTCGGGATCGAGCGCCTTCAGGTAGCGGTCGAACATCCTGGCCGACAAGGCGTCGTCGAGCGGGACGGCCTTGTAGTGGTAGCGCGACAGCAATTCGGCCGCCAGGTGGGCGGCCCGGGCCTCCTGCGCCTCCGGCTTGAGCAGCGGCGGGAAGGCCACCTCCGGATCGGCCGCGGCAACCTGCGTTGCAGCCGTCAGTGCCAGCACGAAGCAAATCAGCGTCTGTTTCAATCTCACTCCACCACCGTTGAACGGCCCATGAAAGTTGCACACTCGAGCCTTGGCCATCGCCGGAACGATGCCCGACGGCGACGTGCCAGCGGCGCCGGTCCTGCGAAGTTCACC
>CAIMXF010000251.1 GCA_903845345.1 uncultured beta proteobacterium | reverse complement strand
CCTGAGTGCCCCGCCGTCGATCGGGAGCACGATCGCGTCCCTGCTCGAACCGCTGGTGGCCGCGGGCATGCTGGGCCTGTTCCACGAGATCTACGGCTACCGCATGGACGGCGTCGCGATGGCGCTGGCGATCCTGCTGCTGGTGCTGATGTTCCCGGGCGTGAACCGGTTCGGGCGGACGGGCATCGGCGTGGGCATCGACATCATCCTGTCGTGGGTGTGGGTGCTGAGCGTGCTCGCGCTGCTGGGGTATGCCACGAACAGCCTGCAATCGTTCGACAGCGACATGCTGATCGCCTGGGGCATCGCCACGCCGCTCGTGCAATGGGCTCTGGTGGCCATCGGCACCGCGATCCAGCGCCACCTGTCCTCGCTGCCGGACGCGCGCCGCCCGGCGGTGATCATCGGCGCCGGCCGCATGGGCATGCGCGTCGCGCAGATGCTGCGCCAGCGCCAGTCGTTCGGCCACGACCTGCTCGGCTTCTTCGACGACCGCTCCGCCGACCGCGTGAACCTGCCGGAGGACGCAGTGCTCATCGGCGCGTTGAAGGGGCTGTCCGACTTCATCGAGGTGCATGGCGTCAAGGACGTGTTCATCACGCTGCCGCTGACCTCGCAGCCGCGCATCCAGTCGCTGCTGGAGTCGCTGCAGAACACCACCGCGTCGATCCATTTCGTGCCCGACATCTTCGGCGTCAGCGTGATCCAGGGCCGGCTCGAGGACATGGGCGGCGTGCCGGTCGTCGGCCTGATGGTGGCGCCGTTCACCGGCATCAACGGCTTCATCAAGCGCGTGAGCGACATCGTGCTGTCGTTGCTGATCCTGCTGCTGATCTCGCCGTTCCTGCTCGCGGTGGCGATCGGCGTGAAGATCAGTTCGCCCGGCCCGGTGATCTTCCGCCAGCGCCGCACCGGCCTCGACGGCGAGATCATCGAGGTCTACAAGTTCCGCTCGATGCGCACCACCGAAGACGGCCCGGTGGTCGTCCAGGCCACGCGCGGCGACTCGCGCATCACCCCGTTCGGCGCGTTCATCCGCAAGACCTCGCTCGACGAGCTGCCGCAGTTCGTCAACGTGCTGCAGGGGCGCATGAGCATCGTCGGCCCGCGGCCGCACGCGGTCGCGCACAACGAGCAATACCGCAAGCTGGTCAAGGCCTACATGGCGCGCCACAAGGTCAAGCCGGGCATCACGGGCTGGGCGCAGGTCAACGGGTTGCGCGGCGAGACGGATACGCTGGAGAAGATGGCGGCACGGATCGAATTCGATCTGGAGTACCTGCGCAACTGGACGTTGGGGCTGGATCTGTTGATCATTGCGCGCACCGTCAAGCTGGTGTTCTTCGATCACGAGGCGTATTGAGTCTGCGCGCGGCGTCCCGGCGAACCCTGCGGGATTGGCCTTCGCGATAACATTTTCAGGAGCCCTGGCGCGCGCGTCGTCCGCGGTCCCCTTCCGAATTCGCCGCATTGCGCGGCCCGTTGCCCGAGCCTCTCCATGACGACTTCCGTCGACGCCCAACCGTCCGCCCCGACAGCTGTCGCGGGCGCATCCTCGGCTGCCGTGGCGGTGGACGTCGCGGTTGCGGCCACATTCACGGCCGAAGGCCTTGAGGCGCCGCTCGCGTTCATGCTGGACGCGGCAGGACTGGCGAGCGAGATCGCGTTCGCCCCATATCACCAGCTTTTCCAGGAATTGCTGGCGCCCGTTAGCGTGCTGTCGAGCAACGCCGCCGCCAACGGTGTCGGCGTGGTGCTGCTGCGCCTGGAGGATTTCGTGCGCGACGCCGAGGCGGGCGCCGACCGGACCGCGGTCGTGGCTCGCGTCGCCGACGAGCTCGTCGATGCCTTCCGCCAATTCACGCAACGGTGGTCACAGCAACTGCTGGTGTTCGTCCTGCGTGCGTCGCCGGCTGTGGAGACGGCGTTGGCCTCTATCGTCGATGCGCACTCGGCCCGGCTGGCCGCTGCGCTCGAGTCCTTGCCCAACACAGCCGTCTTCGGCGATACGGCCATCGAGGCCCTGTGCCCTACGACGCGACACGATCCGGTGGCCGACAAGCTGGCACACATCCCGTTCACCGACGACTGGTTCGGCGCGCTGGCGATCGTCGTCGCGCGCCAGGTGCACATGCGCAAGGTCGCCGCGCACAAAGTGCTGGTGCTCGACTGCGACAACACGATCTGGCGCGGCGTGGTCGGCGAGGACGGGGTCGCCGGCATCGGCCTCGATCCCGGCTTCCTGGCGGTGCAGGACTTCGCGATCGAGTCCGAAGCCAAGGGCGTCCTGGTCTGCTTGGCAAGCAAGAACGCCGAGGCCGACGTGATGCGTGTGTTCGACGAGCGCGCGGACATGCATCTCGCGCGGCGACACGTGGTGGCGCATCGCATCAACTGGGAGCTGAAGTCCACGAATCTTCGCGCGCTGGCACGCGAGCTCAATCTCGGCCTGGACTCGTTCGTCTTCCTCGACGACAACCCGGTCGAATGCGGCCTGATGCAGGAGATCCTGCCGGAGGTCGTCACGCTGCAACTGGCCTCGCCCGAAAGCGCGCCGGGGCTGCTCGCCAACCTGTGGACCTTCGACAAGGCCTCGGTGACCGCCGAAGACCAGCGTCGCACCGAGATGTACCGGCAGAACGCCGAGCGCGAGCAGCTCGAATCGTCGGCGACGGACATCGGCGCCTTCCTCGCGTCGCTCGACCTGAAGATCGCCATCGCGGCGCCGGCCGAGGAGGATTGGCCTCGGGTCTCGCAGCTGACCCATCGCACCAACCAGTTCAATTTCACGACGCGCCGTCGCAGCGAGCCCGAGATACGGGCCCTCGGCGACGGCATCACGGTGCAGGCGGTGCGCGTCAGCGACCGTTTCGGGGACTACGGGCTCGTTGGCGTCGTCGTCGCCACCGAGACCACCGATGCGGTCGAGGTGGACACGCTGCTGCTGAGCTGCCGCGTGCTGGGCCGTGGCGTAGAGCACCGCATGCTGGCCAACCTCGGCCAGCTGGCGCAGCAGCGCGGCAAGGCGACCGTGCGGCTGCGCCTGATCCGCACGCCCAAGAACGAGCCGGCGCTGGCGTTCGCGGACGCCGCGGTCGGTACCTTCCGCCGCGAGGTCGAAGACGGCGTCGTGTACGACGTTCCGGCCGACTTCGTCGCCACTATCGTCCACCGCGCCGGCGAGGACGCGCCCGAGGTCATCGCGGCCCGCAAGTCCGACGCCGCCAAGGCGCCCAAGGCCGCCGCGCCTTCGTTGCTCGGGCGGTCCGCTCGATACGCGCGGCTGGCCACCGAACTCACCAACGGTCCCGCCGTCATGCAAGCGTTGCGCGCCACGAAGCGCGAGGTGCGCACGCATGCCGTCGCCGCGGTGCAGCCAAGGTCGACCACGGAGCGCGCGCTGGTCGTGCTCTGGGAGGAATTGCTGGGCGTGTCGGGCATCGGCATCGACGACGACTTCTTCGCACTCGGCGGCACGTCGCTGCTGGCGGCGCGCATGATCGCGGAACTCGCGCATCGGCGCGGCGTCGCGCTGCCGCTGACAACGATCGTCGAGTCGCCCACCATCCGCCAGTTCGCGCTGCGCGCCGACCGGGGAGCGGCCGCGGCGCCCAACAGCCTCGTCACCTTGCGCCGCGCCGGCGAGCGCCGGCTGTTCCTGGTGCACGACGGCGACGGCGAGACGCTGCTCTATCGCAACCTCGCGAACCGACTGCCTGCCTCGATGAGCATCTTCGGCATCCAGCCCGAGCGTCGCGCGCGGATTCCACTGGCGCACCTGTCCATCGAGGAAATGGCCGCGTCGTACGTGAAGACGGTGCGCGCGGAGCAACCTGATGGCCCCTACATGCTGGGCGGCATGTGCGCCGGCGGCCTCATCGCTTTCGAGATGGCGCGACAGTTGCGGGCCGAGGGCGCGGCGGTGGAACGCGTGCTGATGATGGATTCGGCGACGCCGCATGCGGAGCGGCGCGACGTCGTCGCGGCGCAGCGCTCGTCGCGTCTGCGCGAAGCGATCGCGGCGGCGCGCGCGGGTCGCGGCGCCATCGGTGGCGCGATCGCAGCGGCGGGCGTCGTCGCGCGCAAGGTGGCGGGCGTCGTGTCGTACGAGATCGGCAAGCGTCGCGTGCAGGCGCGCGATCGCGCGCGCCTGGCCACGCTGCAGCGCGTGCTGATGCAGGGGGGCGAGTGGCCGGAGTCGCTGCCGGGCCTCGACTTCCGGGCCATCTACAACCACGCCGAGCACGCCTATCGACCGGTGCCGTCCGACGTTGCGGCGGTGCTGATCCGCGCGACCAGCGGCAGTGGGAGTGACATCCCGTACGTGCAGGTGTTCAAGGATCCGACGCTGGGCTGGGCGCCATTCGTGCGCGACCTGGTCGTCGTCGATGTCGAAGGCGGACATGCCAGCATGCTGCAGGAGCCGCAAGCGGCTTCGCTCGTCGGCGCCATCTTGCCGCACGTTGTCGGCCCAACCGTGCGAGCCTCCGCGTGAGCACCGTGCAAACTGGCAACCCCGACGGGACGACGGTCGGCATTGTCGTCGTCAGCTACAAGTCGGCGGCGCTGGCCGTCGACTGCCTGCGCTCGGTCGCCGTCGAGCGTGCCGCCTCGCCGCTTCAACTGCGGTGCGTCGTGGTCGACAACGCGTCGGGTGACGGACCGGTTG
>CAIMXF010000250.1 GCA_903845345.1 uncultured beta proteobacterium | reverse complement strand
GAACTTGCCCATGAAATGCGTCAGCGCGATGCGCGGCACGCGGTTGGTGAGCAGGAAGTTCAGGTCTTCCTGCGCGAGCAGGCGGCGGAATTGTTTTTTCATCGCTTTCAGTTCGAGCCCCGGGCGCACGCGGCGGCGCGCCCGGGCCCTTCTCAGCTGCTGAACCGGTGACGCAGCATTTCGCGCAGCAGGCCGCGCCGGATGGTGCGGTTGCTCTGCGCGGGATCGTTCCACCACCAGCCGTCGGCCTGCATCTCGGTGGCCGCGGCGACGAAGCGATCGATGACCGCGTCGAAGTCGGCATCCCCGTAGTCGAGGCTGAAGATCAGGCGGCCCGTGCCGACCCAGCTCAGCGCCAGGCCCTGCGCGCGCAGGTAGAACTGCAGCATCCAGTTGTAGCGCGACGGCTGGTCGTACAGCACCGTCCAGATCGACTGGATGTTGGCCACGCGCACCGGCACGCCGGCCGCGGCCAGGCGCTCGTTGAAGCGCGCGGTGCGCCGGTTCCAGCGCTCGTCGACGCCGTCGTACAGGGCCTTGACCTCGGGGCTCTCCAGGCGCTCGAGGAACACGTTCATCGCCCCCATCACGTAAGGGTGCGAGTTGAAGGTGCCGCGGGCGAAGCAGATGTCGGCGGGCCGGTCCTCGCGAAAGCGCTTCATCAGCGCGCGCTTGCCGCACACCACGCCCACCGGCAGCCCGCCGCCCAGCGACTTGCCGTAGGTGACCATGTCGGCCCGGACGCCGAAGTACTCCTGCGCGCCGCCGGGGGCGAGGCGGAAGCCGATGAAGATCTCGTCGAAGATCAGCACGATGCCCCGTTCGGTGCAGACCTGGCGCAGTTGCTTGAGCCACTCGGTGTAGGCCGCGCGGTCGAACTTCGCGCGGCGCGCGCTGTCCACGAGCGACGAGTCGCCCGGCGCCGCGGCGTTCGGGTGCAGCGCCTGCAACGGGTTGACCAGCACGCAGGCGATGTCCTTGCGCGTGCGCAGCACCTTGAGCGTCTCGGCCTTCATCTCTTCGAGCGTGTACGTCTCGCGCGGGGGCAGCGGGTTGCCCGGGCCGGGCTGCACGTCCTCCCACCAGCCGTGGTACGCGCCGCAGAAGCGCACCAGGTACTTCTTCTTCGTGTGATAGCGCGCGAGGCGCACGGCCTGCATGACGGCCTCGGTGCCCGACATGTGGAACGAGACCTCGTCGAGACCCGAGATGCGCTGCAGGTGGCGCACGTTCTCGAGCAGCACCGGGTGGTAGGCGCCGAGCACCGGGCCCAGGTCGGCGACGCGGCGGGCACCCTCGGCGATGCACGCCTTGTAGAAGTCATAGCCGAACAGGTTGACCCCGTACGAGCCGGTCAGATCGTAGAAGACGTTGCCGTCGAGATCCCGCACCGTCACGCCGCTCGACGACTGCAGGAAGCTGCCCGTCTTCAGGTGCTGGCGCAGGTACGGGCTGTACTGGAACGGCACCCGGTAGCTGCCGGTGAACTGCAGGTCGGAGATGCCGGTGCTGGCCTGGGCGGTCAGCGCGGCGCTCTTCGGAAAGCGTTCGGCGTACAGCGCGGCCAGCTTGTCGAAGCCGGCGCGGCGCCGGCGCTGGAACTCCGCCGGGGCGCCGTCCGAGCCGAAGAAGCGCGCCTCGTCGTAGGCGTAGCCGGGCAGCAGGCCGGCGACGCGCTTGGCCATCTTCGAGTGCCCCGTCAACGAGGCGTGCTTGGCACGCGAGAGTTCGAGGCGCCGCTTCACGCGCGGCGCCAGCACGGCCAGCGCGGCGAGCATGGCCGCGCAGAGGGCGAAGGTGGAGGGTTCCATGGACGGGCTGGCTCCCGGCTTCTCAGTGCGCGGCCGCGTCGGGCGACGCGACCGACGAGATCATCTGGCCACGCAGCAGCTTGAGCGGGGCCTTGTGATACAGCACGATGTCCATGAACGGGTCGGTGATGATCTTGAAGCCCCACGCCAGGCCTTCGGTCACGTTGCGCATGACGCACAGCTGGATCACGCGCACCACCAGGCCGGCGGCGCCGAGCGACAGCCAGGCGATGCCCACGTCGTGGACGAAGCCGCGGACGTCGGTGTGCGGCTGGATCAGTCCGCCCAGCGACGGTGCGAACCACAGCGCGGCGGGAATCGCCACCCAGATCGCCATCAGCACGATCTTGCGGCGGATGTTGTAGCCGGCCTTGACCTCTTCCTTGTACTCGTCGGTCACCTGGTTGACGTCGTCGTAGCCGCGCGGCTCGAAGAAGAAGTGGCCGGCCTGGCGCGTCGTCATCGAGACGGTCCAGGCGAGCACCGCGGCGATCGCCGGGTCGACCAACAGCAGCGCGTACGAGATGCAGAACGTGATCGCGCTGAGGAAGTGCAGGCTCTGGTTGATCGTGCTGTGGTGGTAGAAGCGGTGGTCGTCCCAGCGCAGCGTGCGCAGCGTTTGCAGGAAGTTGTTCACGGGGATCCTCTCAGGAGTTCGCCCGGCAAGAGAGGCCGCGGCGTGACAGGATGGTGACGTCGAAATATGAAAGGCCCGTGTCCATTGATGCGTCGATTTGACGCGCAACTGTCATCGATCTGTTGTTTGCCGTTGTCATGATCGGCTGCGACCGCAACCATTTCGGAGGTTCACTCGTGGACATTCAACCCGGCCTCCATCGGCCCTTGCGAATCGCCTGCGTGACCGAAACCTACCCCCCCGAGGTCAACGGCGTCGCCATGACGATCGCGCGCCTGGTGCAGGGCCTGCGCGCGCGCGACCACCGCGTGCAGGTGGTGAGGCCGCGCCAGAAGAGCGACGTCGGCCCGACCTCCGCCGACGGCTACAACGACGTGCTGGTGCGCGGCGTTCCGATCCCGCGCTACGCCGGCCTGCGCATGGGCCTGCCCTGCATGGGCAGGCTCGTGAAGCTGTGGAAGCAGAGCCGTCCGGACGTCGTCCACATCGCCACCGAAGGCCCGCTGGGCCGCTCCGCGCTGCTGGCGGCCAGGGCGCTGGGCCTGCCCGTGTGCTCCGAGTTCCGCACCAATTTCCACGCCTACAGCGCGCACTACGGCTTCGGCTTCCTGCGCGGGCCCATCATCGGCTACCTGCGCCGCTTCCACAACGCGACGCAGTGCACGATGGTGCCGACGCAGGCGCTGCACGACGACCTCCAGCGCGAAGGCTTCCGCGACCTGCTGACCGTCGCGCGCGGCGTGGACGTGCGCCGCTTCGATGCCGCGCATCGCAGCGAGCGCCTGCGCGCGCAATGGGGCGCCGCGCCCGACGACCTCGTCGTCACGTGCGTCGGCCGCCTCGCGCCGGAGAAGAACCTCAACACGCTGGTCTCCGCGTTCGAGGCGATCCGCCGCGAACAGCCGCGCGCCAGGCTCGTGCTGGTGGGCGACGGCCCGATGCGCAAGGAACTGCAGGCGCGCTGTCCCGACGCGGTGTTCGCCGGCCAGCGCCTGGGCGACGACCTCGCCACGCACTACGCGTCGGCCGACATGTTCCTGTTTCCCAGCGTCACCGAGACCTTCGGCAACGTCACGACCGAGGCGATGGCCAGCGGCCTGGCCGTCGTCGCGTTCGACTACGCCGCCGCGCAGCGCCTGATCCGCGACGGCGAGAACGGCGCGCTGGTGCCGTTCGGCGACGACGCCGCCTTCGTCGCCACGGCCGTGCGCACGGCGGCCGATCTCGCGAACTGCCGCCTGCTCGGCGCGCGCGCGCGCGTCGGCGTGATGGCGCTCGACTGGGACAGCATCGCCCAGCAGGTCGAAGGCGTGATGGCCTCGGTCATGCGCTCGAAGGAGCGCGCGCAGGACTACGCGTTCGCCCCGGCGCGCCACTCGTCGGTGTGATCGGCGGCGCGGCGATCGCGCGCGCGCTGCTGCACCAACAGCCACGTCAACGCGATCGCCACGCACGCGCCGAGCCCGACCATCAGGGCGCACAACGGCACGCCGGCCGCCACCAGCGCCGAATAGAGGCCCAGGCAGACGAGCACGCCGGCGTTCTCGTTGCCGCCCTGCACGGCGATCGACCGGCCGGCGCTGAGCAGCGCGTTGCCGCGATCCTGCAGCAGCGCGTTGAGCGGGACCACCATCAGGCCGCCCACCGCGCCGACCAGGATCAGCAGCGCGACGGCGAGATCGAGCCGCGTGACGAACGCGACGATCGTCATCAGCAGGCCGAAGGCGACGCCCGCGTAGAGCATGCGCCTGGCGTGCGCCAGCGGCACCCAGCGGCCGGCCGCGACGGCGCCCGCGATGACGCCCACCGCCACCGCGGCCTGCAGGAAGGCCGCGTCCGCCAGCGACAGGTGCATGGTCTCGCGCGCCCAGCGCAGCACCGCGAACTGCAGCGTCGCGCCGACGCCCCAGAAGATCGTCGTGACGGCCAGCGACAGCCCGCCGTCCGGATCGCGCCACAGCCTGCGGTTGGCCTGCACGAACTCGCGCAGCATCGCCTTCGGATGCAGCGAGCCGATGTCGTGGCGCACGCCGCTGTCGGGCACGCCGAGATTGAGCATGCCGGCGAGCAGGTAGACGGACAGCAGGATCAGCAACGACGGCAGCACCGGATCGAAGGCGTCGGCCACGACGTGGCCCGCGTGTGCCAGCAGCCAGGGGCTGACCAGGAAGCCGCCGAGGCCGGTGCCCAGCAGCACGGCGGTCACCGCGGCCGTCTCGATCCACGCGTTGGCGACGACGAGCCGGTCGCAACGCACCAGTTCCGTCGCGAGCCCGTACTTGGCCGGCGCGTACGCGGCGGCGCCGAGGCCGACCACCAGGAACGCCACCACCGGATGCACGCCGAAGATCAGCGCGAGCACGCCGCCGATCTTGACGGCGTTCATGCACGTCATCAGCCTGGCCTTGGGAAACGCGTCGGCGAGCGGTCCGACGAACGGCGCCAGCACCACGTAGGCCGCGATGAAGGCCACCTTCAGCAAGGGCGCGAGCCAGCCGGGCATCGCGCGCTGCTGCAGCAGGTCGATCGTGACGATCAGCAACGCGTTGTCCGCGAGCGCCGAGGCGAACTGCGCCGCCAGCAGCAACAGGAAGGATGCGGGCATCAGGCGAGCCGTGCAAAAGTGGAGTGCATCGCTTGCTGCAAGTCAGGATGGGGACAGCTTGCGAGCGTCGGCGATGCGCGTGAAGAGGTCGTGACGATCGCATGACGGCTTCGAGACAGCCGCGCGAACCTCGCTGCCGCGACGCTGTCACGAAGCCCGTCGATAGTCGCGTGATTCCACCCTGGGTCGTCCACCGCGCATGAACATCGCTCCGTCACAACCCGCCGCCGGCATCAGCTGCATCATCTGCGCGCTCAATGAAGGCCCGCGCATCGGCGCCGTGCTCGACGTGGCCACCGCGCATCCGCTGGTGGCCGAGGTGATCGTCGTCGACGACGGTTCCAGCGACGACACCGCGCAGGTCGTCGCGCGTTATCCGGCCGCGCGGCTGATCTCGCACGAGAAGAACCAGGGCAAGAGCACGGCGGTCGCAACCGGCGTCGCGGCCGCGCGCCACGACCTGCTGATGCTGCTCGACGCCGACCTGAAGGGCCTGCGCGCCGCGGATCTCACCTCGCTGGCGACGCCCGTGCTCGAGGGCCGCGCCGCCGTCAGCATGAGCCTGCGCCGCAACAGCCTCGCGATCTTCCGCTGGGTCGGCATCGACTTCGTCTCGGGCGAGCGCGTGGTCGACAAGCGCCTGCTGGCCGACGTGCTGCACGATATCCACGCGCTGCCGCGCTTCGGCATCGAGGTGTTCATGAACAAGCGCATCATCGCCGCGCGCCTGCCGATCGCGATCGCGAACTGGCGCACGGTGACGCAGTCGCGCAAGACCGAGAAGCTCGGCTGGTGGCGCGGCGTGCGCGCCGAATGGCGCATGGTGTTCGACCTGGTCGACGCGGTCTATCCGCTCGAGCTGCTGACGCAGACGCTGCACCTGGTGCTGCTGCGCCGGCCGGCCGAGCCGGTCGCCGCATTGCAGGGCACCGACCTCTGACTACTGCCGGCCGCGGATGATCTTGTCGCCCGCGCGCTGCAGCGCGGAGCTCGCATCGGCGGTGCGCAGCAGGCCCTGCGCGACCATCTTGTCCAGCGCCTTGCGCGTGAAGCTGCGCGACTCGCCGTCGTTGCCCGCGAACAGCAGGAAGTAGCCGTTCTCGCTGGTCCACAGCAGCTGCAGGTCGGCCCACTCGCCGTTGAGCTGCAGCGAGACGGAGTCGCCGATCTGCAGGCTGGCCAGCGGCGACGACGTGTCGGGCGGCGCGCTGGCGGCCGGCGGCGGCGGTGGCGGCGGCAGCTCGTCGTCGAGCTCGAGGTCCACCGTGACCGGCCCGGCGATCGCCTCTTCGCCGAGCGGACGCCGCATCGCGTGCAGGTGGATCGCGGCGATCTGGTCGAGCCAGGCCTTCTTCATCGCGTCGGACAGCTTGACCAGCGCCATGCCGGCCGTCACGCGCTCGACCAGCTCGGGCACCATCGCCACCAGCGTGGGCGCATCGGCACGCGAGCGCGCCTTGTCGGTAGACCAGATGACGTCGACGGCGGTGTCCATCGCCGGCGAATTGCGGCGCGCCTCGGCGGGCAGCGTCGTCCATTCCTGGGCGACCACCAGCGACCAGAGCGTCAGGATGAAGCGCCGGGTCTGCGACGGCGGATGGGCCGAGTCGAGCTTGCGCTGCAGCCGCGCCTTGGCCTGCGCCACCAGTTCCTCCTGCGAGGCATTGCGCTGCAGCAGCTCCAGCGCGCCCTCCACCGAGGCCGAGGTGAGCCGGCGCTGCGCCTGCTTGCGTTGCCAATGCGTGAGCCGGTCGATGGCCGCCTGGAACGTGGCGGTCGACGGATCGGCCGCGACCTGCGCCATCGAGTCGGCCAGCCACTGCGTGAACTCGGGCGGCGGCGCGCCCTTGTCGACGCTCATCGTGGTGACGATGCGATTGACCAGCGCCCACGCCGGATGCCGGTGCGACTGCAGCAGCGTCGCGTCCTGCGCGGCCAGCCGCACGACGACGGGCTGCAGCCGCGCGAGCCATTCGCGCGCCTCGTTCGACAGCGCCGGATCGGCGACGATCTGCACGAACAGGTGGCCGATCAGCGCGACGCCCAGGCGCGAGCTGGTGGCGTCCTGCAGCGCGGCCAGTTCCTCGCGATGGCTGTGGATCAGGTCGGGGATGCGCGCGTCGTCGCCTTCGAGGGGCATCGGCTGCGTGTCGGCGATGCGCTCGAGCGTCGCGTGGGCGGTGGACGCCGCGAACACGGGGCGCTGCTCGTCGAGATCCATCAGCTCGAACAAGGCGCCGGGCCGGGTGACGTCGAAGCCGGTGGGCGGCGTCACGGAGGCGGCGTCGTCGGACGCGTCGGTGGCGCGATCGGCCTCCAGGTGCGACGCATCGGCGAAGCCCGCCTGGCGCACGGCGGCATAGAGTTCGCTCAATCGCGGCGCCAGCCAGCGCGCGACGCAGCGCACCAGTTCGGCGCGCACCGGGGCGGCGATGTCCAGTCCTTCGGAGGCTGTCCACAACGCGCGCGCCAGGCACGGCGGCCCGATCGGCGACGCCGCCACGCGCACGCCCTCGTGGCGCCGCAGCGCGCCCTCGAACTTGATCAGGCGGCGTAGTTCGACGGTGCAGTGCTCGTTGAGGATCTGCACCACCTGCGCGACCTCGATCTCCTCCTGGATGCGCGACTCGTCCATGATCTCGAACGCGCCGAGATCCAGCCATTGCCCCGGCGTCTTCGCGGCCGGCGGCCGGGTGAATTCGAGGTAGGCCTGCTGCAGCGCGTCGCCGAAGGCCTCGGCGAACGGGGCGTGCTGGCGTGCCAGCGTCGCCGCGACCTCGCTGCGCAGCGCGCGCAGCGTCGAGCTGGTCACCGGCGCGCTGCGGATCTCGCCGCTGAGCCCGGCCGCGCCACTGCGCACGCGGCGCGACATCAGCGAGTGCGCGCGATCGAGGTGGCGTTCGTAGGCGGTGGTGGTCACGCGTCGATCTTAGAACAAGCCCTGGCTGCGTGCCCCGGGG
>CAIMXF010000249.1 GCA_903845345.1 uncultured beta proteobacterium | reverse complement strand
CTCGACGGCGTCGATGGAGCTGATCGTGCGCGTGAGCTCGCCTTCGAGCGCGCGCTGCAGGTTGACGCGTTCCTGCGTCTGCGTCTGGCCGAACTTGGCGTTGTCCATCAGCTCGAAGCCGATCACGCTGGCCTTGGGCTGGCCGGCGGACGCCAGCTTCAGGCGCACTTCGTTGACCTTGTCGGCCGGCACCAGGATCGCGGTGCCGCCTTCGGCGAACCTGTAGGGCACCTGCATCGTGGACAGCTGGGCGACGACCGCGCCGCCTTCCTTGTCGGGCAGGTTGGCGAACAGCACGCGGTAGTCGCCCTGCGAGCTCCACAGGCCGATCGCCACGATCACGGCCGCCAGTGCGGCCAGGCCGACGCCCAGCTTCATCTTCGCGCTGGCCGGCATGGACATCAGGCGATCGAGCGGGCCGGGGGCGACGGCGAGGGGAACGGCGGTGGCGAGAGCTTGTTCCATGGAGTTCGGGAAGGTGACCTGGGTTGTTTGCCTTGGCGCCGCACAGGGCGGAACCCAGCCTCGGCGCAATGAACGCATTCTTTAGCCTCGGGCCCTCGGACGAAGCCACGAGAAGGCCGCCGTTTGTCCAGCAGATCGGTTCTTCGGTGGCACGCCCGATCGCTAAAGTTCAGACCATGCCAGCCGAACCCGTCCTCCGTCCTTCGCGCACGCCCGCCTCCGCCGCGGCCGGTCGCCTGGCGGGCGCCTGGACGACGAGGAGCGCATCATGGTGATGGACGTCCGGCTCAAGCCCTTCGATTTCAACGCGGCCGTGGCGCGTGCGGGACTGCGGCCCGACGGCACGCCCCTGGCCGGCGGCCCGGGTCCGCTCGGTTCGACCTCGGGGACGTCGAAGGCGGGCTTCGGATCGGCGCTGTCGGAGGCGCTCAAGGGCGTCAGCGACATGCAGAACCAGGCGCAGACCATGCAGAACGAGCTGCAGATGGACAACCCCACCGTCAGCCTCGAGCAGACGATGGTGCAGATGCAGAAGGCGCAGATCGGGTTCCAGGCGGCGATCTCCGTCCGCAACCGGTTGGTGCAGTCCTACACCGACATCATGAACATGCAGGTCTGACCGGCGTCCCGTCGCCTGGCCGTCTGCCTGGGCGCCTGCATGGCGCCCCGGTCGTTTCCGCGACGCTCAATCGGGCAGATCTTCCTCGCCCATCAACTCGCCGACCTTCCAGCAGGCGCCACCCACCAGCAGCCCCAGGACCGCCAGCGTCGCCCCGAGGCGCTGCCCGTGCCACAGCGACCCCAGCCAGAGATCGAACCTGACGGTCTGCACCGTCGCCGTGCCGCCCAGGCGCTCCACCTGCCGCATCTCGCGCTGCCGGGCCAGGTCGTCGGTCGGATCGTCGGCGCCCGCCGTGAAGTAGATGGCCGCTCCGGCGACCAGGCCGATGGCGATGACGGCGAGCCCGGCGCGCTGGACGGTGCGGTGGTTCGTTGGCATGGAACGGATTGTCGCCGCTGCGCCGCGTGCTACAAATCGAGGCATGCGCAAGCTCTACACCGTGGCCTTTCCGACGCTCAGCGAGGACGACGCGCGCTTCGTGGCCGCCATTCGCGCCAGGCACGATCGCCAGGCCAGCATCCTCGGGCCGCATTTCACGCTGCTGTTCGGCTGCGAGGCGCTCGACGAGTCGCGCTATCTCGAGCACGTGCGCGCGATCGCCGCGTCGACGGCCGCGTTCGCGTTCACCTGCCTCGAGGCCGAATCCGACGCCGACGACGGCCGCGGGCTCGTCTACCTGGTGCCCGACCAGGGCCGCGGCGAGATCACCGCGCTGCACGACCGGCTCTACACGGGCCCGATGGCGCCGCACCTGCGCCAGGACGCCCACTTCGTCGCGCACATGACGATCGGCCATGCCGCCGATGCCGGCGCCGCGGCCAGGCTGTGCGATGCGCTCCAGGCCGACGGCGTCGCCATCGCCGGCGCCATCGACGCGCTGGTGGTCGGCTGCGTCGAGCACGGCCGCTTCGTCGAGCTGGCGCGCTTCGCGCTGCGGCACTGACGACGCGGCGACCTGCGCGCGCGGCGCGTCATTCCACGGCGATCTCGGGCGATCCGGCCGAGCGCCGGTAGGTGCGCACCGTGCCGCGCCCCGCCCGCTTCGCGTCGTAGCAGGCCTCGTCGGCGGCCATGAGCACGTCCTTGACGGTGGCGAAGGTGGCGTCGATCGCCACGATGCCGATGCTGGCGCCCACCGACAGCCCGTGCGCCGCCTCGGCGTTGTCCGACTCGATCCGGTGCTGGGCGACGCGGGCGCAGATGCTGGCCGCGATGCGTTCGGCGGCGCGCGGGTCGCAACCGCGCAGCAGCACGGCGAACTCGTCGCCGCCGATACGCGCCACGGTGTCGTGCGCACGCGCCCGGCCCACCAGGATGCCGGCGATGTTCTTCAGCAGCGCGTCGCCGGCCGCGTGGCCGAGGCGGTCGTTGACGGCCTTGAAGCGGTCGAGGTCGATGAACAGCGCGGCCGACGATTCGGCGTCGGCGCGTCCGCCGATCTCCTCGCCCAGCCGCAGCTCGAACTCGCGGCGGTTGACCAGGCCGGTCAGCTCGTCGTGCGACGCCGACCACGACAGCTGCTCGCGATGGCGGCGGCTCTCGGTGATGTCGGTGAAGATCCAGATCGTGCCGGCCTGCGAATCGCCCGCGCGCACCGGCGCGCCCTGCAGCCGGGCCCAGAAGCGGCTCGAGTCGGCGCGCACGAGCTCGCGCTCCTCGTCGCAGGTCGCGCCCTCGGCGAAAGTCCGGGTGGCCATCCGCACGAACGAGCGGTGCATGTCGTCGGACGGGCAGATCACGTGCGTCTGCATGCCGGTCACCTGCGCGCTGTCGTAGCCGAACAGGCGCGCGAACTGGTCGCTCACCAGCTCGAAGCGGCCCAGCCGCGTGAACGCGATGCCCACCGGCGCGTTGGCCATCACGGCGCGCATCTTCACCAGCAGCTCGTCGCTGGACGCGCGCATCGCGGCCTGCTGCCCCAGCACATGCTGGAACACGCGCGCCAGTTCGCCCAGCTCGCCGCCGGCGTGCGGCCACGGCTCCTGCGCGGAGAAGCCTTCGCTGATCAGCCGCAGCGCGCGGCGCTCGAGCTGGCGCAGCGGACGCAGCAGCGCCAGCATCACCAGCAGGATGATCAGGCCGCCGGCCACCGCCACCGTCGAGCCGATCCAGATCGCCTCGCGGCGTCCTGCGGTCGGTCCGCCCAGCAGCAGTTCGGCCGGCGCGCTGCGGAACACCACCCAGTCGGCGTCGGGCACGCCGGCCACCGCCACGATGTCGTCGCCCAGGCGCCGCGCCGAGCCCTGCGGCTCGATGGGCGACCCCTCGGCCATCCATTCGCCGACCACCCGCGTGAAGCGCGGCTCGGTGGCCGCCTTCTTCATCACCCAGGACGAATCCTTGTGCGAGACGATGTTGCCCTCGGCATCGGCGACGATCGTCGACACCGGGTCGTGGTCGTCGACCGCCGGACGGGTGAGGTCGTTGAGCAGGTCGTTGCTGGACAGCTTCATGGCGCCGATCAGGATCGCCGTGAGCCGCCCCTGGCGATCGAACAGCGGCATCGTCATGGCGAACATCGGCGTGCCGCTGGTGCGGCTGACGCCGGGCTGCGAGATCATCGGCCGGCGCGCGTTCACCGTGCGCTGGAGGTAGGCGCGGTCGGACGCGTCGATGTCGGTCATGCGCACGCCGCCGTTCTCGGCGACGGCGACCAGGTGCAGGCGCGCATCGGCGATGAAGACGCTGTCGAACAGGCTGCGCAGCACCTGCTGCTGGTCGAGGAAGGCGGTGACCGCGGCGGGCTTGTCGAGGCGATCGACCGGCACCTGCGCCGACGCGGCGCGCAGCACGCGCTGCAGCGACACGATCTTGGCCGACAGCACCAGCCCGATGCGCTCGGCGTTGGCGATCTCGGAGTCGAGCACGGCGCGCTGGCTGCGCTGCTCCATCTGCTGCAGCACCAGGACGACGGTGAGTGCCACGCTCGCCGCGATCAGCACCACGCTCGCGAGCGCGAGCCGGGCCTTCAGCGAGCCGACCAGGTAGTGCAGACGACGGATCACGAGCGCCCCCCCGGCCGGGCTACTCGTGGGACATCATCCGGCGGCGCTTCTGCGTGTGGTCGATGTAGACCTGCAACGCGCGTTGCGCCGTCGGGCTCATGCCGACGATCTCGCAGCCCAGCCGCACGGAGCCGTTCTCGGCGCCGGTGGAGGTCACGTGATGCAGCATCAGGCCGGCATCGATCTGCGTGTCGGCGTCGAGCGACAGCCGCACGCCCTTGATGACCGCGCCGGGCTGCAGCGTGGGCACGTTGGCCGGCTGCAGCAGCGCGCAGCCGCCGATGCTCACGTCGAGCACGCGCAGCGCGAGGCTCATGTCGGGAATGCCGGGATGGCGGAACGACGCGGTCGGCGACGTGCGCTCGATCGTGCGCACGCGGAAGGTGTTGCGGCGCTGGAAGCGGAACATCTCGCGCGGCAGTCGGGCCTGCAGCACGCAGGCCTTGTGGCCCTGCACCACCACCAGGTCGCTGACGTCGAACTGCACCTTGACGCGATCGAGGTAGGCGACCGCGGCGCACTCGTCGGCCTCGACGATGTCGTGGACGGCGGGCTGCATCAGGTCGGCCGTGAACGAGATGCGGCCGGCGGCCGGATCGATCGTCCACAGCTGCGTGGTGTAGGCGCTGCCGTCGGAGGCACTCAGGTTGAGCGGCACCACGTCGTCCATCAGCTGCTTGAGCAGCGCGCGGATCTCCCCGGGCGCGGTGACGCGGAACTCGCCCAGGCCACCGTCGGCTCCGAGCGCGTCCAGCGAGGCGGGGCGCGTGTCTTCGAACATGGTCGCTTTCTTCGGGCGTGTCCGTTCAGTGCAGGACGGCCGGCCTGCCGCCCATCATGTTGTCCAGGTCCTCGAGCCAGGGCTCGGCCAGGTGGCGGATCTCGGCGTCGTTCAGCAGGATGCGCTGCATGATGCGCGACTTCTCCTTGGCTTCGTTCTGCATCAGCTGGCCGGACTGCGCGGCGTTCTTCAGCTGCGCGATCAGCACGGCGCAGGCGCCTTCGAGCTTGACCACTTCGTCCCAGTTGCCCGTGCGTGCGGCGGCGAGCATCTCGGCACTGGCCTTCTCGATGGCCTCGTAGTAATTGAGCAGCTTGGTACTCATGATCTTCTTTTGCGTGTAGGTGCTCGAGGTGTTCACAGGGTGCCCGCTTCGACTTCAGGGCCGATGGCGATCCAGGCGTCACGCAGCGGTCCGATGAGGCGCACGCACTCGTCGAGAGCCGACTCGTCGTTGCGCAGGTTGGCTTGCAGCAGCCGCACGCAGACGTAGGCGTAGAGCGCATGCAGGTCTTCGGCCAGTTGACCGCCGGCCTGGAGATCCAGGGCGGCCTTCAGGCCCTCCTCGACGATACGGGCGGCCTTGCCGATGGCCTGGCCCTTGACCGCGATCTGCCTGGCACGCATCGCGCCGCGCGCGAGCACGATCTGGTCCATGAAGCCGTTGAACAGCAGCTCGATCAGCTTGTGGGACGAGGCCGAATTGACGCTGGTCTCGACGCCGACGCGTGCGTAGGCGCTGGCGAAGGCGTTGGAGCGGCCGAAGGCGGAGGTTTGTGCGGCGTTGAACATGGTGCGAGGTCGGGATCCGAGTCCGTGATGTGTTCGTCTTGACTTGTTATCGGAAGGCTCGCCGGCAGTCTTGAAGCGGAACTGTCCGGTTTGGGGTGTCAAGTCTGCGCAAGGCTGACGCAAGCGGGAACTTCTGGAGCACGCCCGTCACTCCGGGCACCGCGCGACTTCGCGCGTCACTTGTTGAGCACCGAGATCTGCTGCGACACGTAGCTCGACAGCGCATTCATCTTGGCCATCGTCGTGTCGAGGGCCTGGTACTGGGCCGTCAGGCGGGCCTGCGTCGCGTCGAGGTGGGTCTGCATGTCGTCCTGCTGCTGCTGGTTGCGCGAGAGTTCGCCGCGCAGGCCATCGGCGCGCGAGTACAGCGAGCCGCCAACGGTGTTGGCGCTGTCGGCCATCGTCGCGAAGCGCACGGCGATGCCGGTGTTCTCGTTGGTCGTGCCGTAGGTCGTGAACAGCTTGGACAGCTCGTCGGGGTGCTGCAGCGCCGAGCTCAGCTTCGTCGGGTTGCCCACCGCCAGCGTGCCGTCGGTCTGCACCGCGATGCCGAGGTCGGACAGGCGCGAGAACATCGTCGACGTCGTCGAGGTGGTGTTGACGATGGCGCGCAGCTGGTTCTGGTAGCCGATGACCGAGGCGTCGCCGGTGAGCGGGCTGTCCGAGCGCGAGGTGCCGGGCTGCACCGCGGTGCTCGGGTCGTACTTGGTCTCGAGCGAGATGTAGGACTGCAGCTGCGAATAGGCCGCCACGAAGTCGGTGATCGCCTTTTGCATCGAGGCCGTGTCGTCGGCGACGGTGATGTCGATCGGCGTGTCGCTCTTCTTCAGCAGCGTGATGCTCAGGCCGTCCGAGATGTTGCTCAGCTGGTTGGTCGACGAGGACACGGCGATGCCGTTGACGGTCGCCTGCGCGTCCTGCGCGTACTGGTTGAGCGTCAGCTGCGAGTTGGCCGCGCCGGTGGAGGCGTCGAAGTTCAGCGCCGACAGGCCCGTGGCCGGGTTGCCGTCGTCGGCGGTCTCGGTGGCCGTGATCTTGAAGCCGTTGACCGCGCCGGTGGTGGTCGAGCGCAGCGACAGGCGCGCGCCGCTGGCGTCGCTGATGATGGACGCGGACACGCCGGCGTTGGCCTGGTTGATCTTGTCGCGTATCGCCGACAGCGAGGTGTCGCCGGCGCCGATCGTGATGCTCACCGGCGCCGCGCTGGCGTTGGTGAAGGTCGTGTTGGGCGGCGTCGCGGAGTCGGTGGCGTACGTGCCGAGCTGGATCGTCAGCGTGCCCGGGGTCAGCGAACTGCCGGCGGCGACGGTCGACGTCACGGTCTGGCCGAGCGCCATCTGCTGCACGCTGACCGAATAGTCGCCGGCCGCGGCCGTGCCGCCGGCGGTGTCGGCCGTCGCGACGGTGGCGTCGGACGTGCTCGAGGTCGTCTGCGTCCACAGCGAGGTCGACATCAGCGCATGCGCCTTGTCGCTCAGCGCGGAGTTCAGGCTCTGGATCTGGCCCACCGCCGAGATCTCGGTGGAGACCGTGCCCGCCGCGTCCTGCAGCAGTTGCAAGGGTTGCGACTCGACGGCCATCAGCGACGAGATGATGCTCTTGACGTCGAGTCCGCTGCCCAGGCCGGCGGAGCTGATCGAGCCAGTCGTCGAGCTCGTGGTGGTGGTCATGGACTTCCTTGCGGTTCTTGAGCGGACTATCGGCCGATGCCGCGTTTACTTGAGATCCGGGCGTCCGCGCGAAACCTTTTCAAGGCGCCGAAAAGCCCCGCTTTTCGCGCGATCGAATCGGCCGCGGCAACGACAAGGCGCGCCGCGCAAGCCTCCTGGACGTGTCCTCGGGGCTTGCGGGGCGCGCCTGGCGCCGTCGTGGCGATCAGCCTTGCAGGAGCTTGAGAACCTGGTTGGGCAGCTGGTTGGCCTGCGCGACCATCGCGGTGCCGGCCTGTTGCAGCACCTGGGCGCGGCTCATGTTGGCGGTTTCCGCGGCGAAGTCGGCGTCCATGATCCGGCTGCGGGCGGCCGACTGGTTCTCGACGCCGACCTGCAGGTTGGTGATGATCGCGTCGAAGCGGCTCTGCGTGGCACCGAAGGTGGCGCGCGTGTCGTTGATGTTGTCGAGCGCGGCATCGATGTTGTCGATGACCGTGCCGATGGCGCCCGATGTCGCCGTGTGGTCGATCAGCGCGGTCGACGAGTTGGTCACGGCGGTCATCGTCGTGTCCTGCGTCATGTCCGACGTGGAGATCGTGATCGTGTCGTCGGCCGAGGTGTTGGCGCCGATCTGGAAGGTCAGCGACGTCGCGTCCGCACCGAGGATGTGCTTGCCGTTGAAGGTCGTGCCGCCGAGGACGCGGTCGATTTCGGCCTGAAGCTGCGTGAATTCCTTGTTCAGCGAATCCTTGTCCGACGAGCTGTTCGTGGAGTTGCGCGCCTGCACCGCCAGCTCGCGCATGCGTTGCAGCGAGTTGCTGACCTGCGACAGCGCGCCTTCGGCCGTCTGCGACATCGAGATGCCGTCGTTGGCGTTGCGCACCGCGACGTTCATGCCGCGCACCTGGGCGTTCATGCGTTCGGCGATGGCCAGGCCGGCGGCGTCGTCCTTGGCGGAGTTCACGCGCAGGCCGGAAGACAGGCGCTGCATGGACGTCGCGAGGGAGCCTTGCGACATGTTGAGGTTGCGCTGCGCATTCAGCGAAGCAATGTTCGTATTGATCGTCAATGGCATGTGAATACTCCAGGACTCAGGCACAACCGGCGAAAGTGCCGGAACTCAGTTCGATGCGTGGCTGTCAGGCAGGCCT
>CAIMXF010000248.1 GCA_903845345.1 uncultured beta proteobacterium | reverse complement strand
GTACGGGTAGTCGACCGAGCCCAGTTCGGTGATCGACTTCGACGTGCTGGCCGAGAAGGCGAGCACCGTCGCGATCCCGACCGCGAAGATGAGGATGGCCAGCAGCGGCAGCATCCAGATTCGGTTCTTCACACTCATGACATCTCCAATTCTTCTACAGCAGGCACGGCCCAGCCCGCAGGCTGGGCGTGCGTCGTCCTCAGTCCGCGCTGAAGACGACCTTGACGGACGAGTCGACGGCCGACTTCTCGATGTAGCCGATCGCGTCCGGGTTGGCCGCGACGAACTTCTTCACGTCGGCCGAGGACGCGAGCTCCTTGGGCGGCGTCGCCTTGCCGGAGAACACGAGTCGCGACCACGCGGCCTTGACCTGTGCCGTGCTCTTGCCGGTCACCTTGGTGTAGAAGAGTTCGCGGACGGCCGCCGAGTCGGGCTGGTCGCTGGGCACCGCGGTGCCGCCGGACGGGAAGGAGTTGCTCTTGCCCAGGAAGATGCCGCTGACCTGTTCGGCGGTCATGGTGCCGACGGCGCTCTTGGCACCGACGACGACGGCCACCTGGGCGAAGGCGCCGACCGAGCTGGCGCACAGCGCGGCGGCGGCGAGGAGACGGGTGATGTGCTTGGAATTCATGGCGATGCTCCGCTTCAGAACACGAAGTCGACAGCGATGCTGTAGACGCTGACGGAGCTGGGCAACGTGGTGGTCACGCGATTGAACAGCCCCACCCCGTCGGCAGCCGGCTTGACGCGGTCGTACTGCGCCTTCACCGCGATGTTCTTGTACGCGTCCCAGCGCAGGCCGACCGAGTCGGTCTTCTGGGCGATGTTCTGGTCGTGGGTCAGGCCGTCGACGGCCGCGGCCAGCGGCGCCAGTTGCGGCACCGAGGCGGGAATCGTGTTGTTGACGTTGCTGCTGTCGCGCTTGAGCTGCGACACCACGACGTACGGCGTGAACTTCTCGATGCGATAGCCCAGCGTCGCTTCCCAGCCGGTGGTGCTGGAGACGTACGAGGACGTCTTGCGCTTGGTGTATTCCGCGTTGGCGATCCAGCTGCCCTGGTCGTAGGCAATGCCCACGCCGGTGAACGAGGCGTCCTTGTCGGTGGTGTCGAGCTCGTTGCCGACATCGGCGAAGCCGACCTGGCCGAGCAGTCCGACCAGCTGGCCCAGCGACGTGCTGTCGATGGTCAGCTTGCCTTGCACGCGACCGGCGCGCAGCGTGATGCCGTTGTCGAATTCGGCGGTCAGGTTCACGCCGCTTTCCTTCTTGACGTGCACCGGGGCGCCGTCGGCATTGCTGTCGGACTTGCCGTAGAAGACCTGGCCGGTCAGCGTGGTCGAGCCGAGGGTTTGCTGCCAGATCGCGTCGGCGCCGTCGAAGTTGGCGAACGGCACCTGGTTGTAGACGTCCGGCGGCGTGCGCAGCCACAGGTTGGAGTAGCCGATGTTGCGGAAGTCCGAGACTGCGAACAGCGGCGCGCCGATGCGGCCCGCACGCAAGCTCAGTTCCGGGGTGACCTGGGCCTTCAGGAAGGCCCATTCGATCGTCGGCTTGAAGTTGCCGTTGCCGTTGCGCTCCGAGATCGCCTGCACGGTCGCGGAGAAGACGTTGTTCGCCTTCGCGTTGATCTGGCCGCCGAGCTTGGAGTCGACGCCGAAGGTGCCGTCCTTGCTGGCGCCGCCACCCTGGCCGGGGCCATTGAACAGGCCGGCGTCGGTATTGGTCCGCACGTAGCCGACCGTGCCGAAGCCGGAGAACGCCCAGGACGGATCCCAGGACGTGGCGTCGGCATGCGCGGCACTCGAGGCGATGCCGCAGGCGCCGGCAAGCGCGGCGGAAAGGAGGGGGTTCAACTTCATCAGGGGCTCCGATTGATTGTTGTTGCGTATCAACCGAGACACTGAAGGCACTGGCGATACGCGAGGGGATCGCGGATGGTTGAACCCATCAGCGACTACTCTCTTTCGGAATATGCCTTTTGAACTTGAGCCCGAAGCCCCGAAACGACGGGGTAAGGCCGTCCAGATTCTTCGTGTCGCGTGAACTAGTCGACACCTGTCGGGAGATCTCGACGACAGGCAACGCTGTCAGTCCTTCAGGTGCCGCGCGCAGAATTCGCGGCCGGCCTCGGTGAGCGTGGCGCTCCAGCGATCGTCGACCTGCGTCACCCGGACCCATCCCGGGCCGGCGATGCCGCCGATGCGCGCATGGCCCATCGCGGACAGCGCGCGCATCAGCACGCTCGCGCCCAGCCCCAGGTGCTTGCCCAGGCGCGGCAGCGACATGCCCGCATCGCCCGGCGCCGCGGCCAGCTCGCGCAGGATTGCCGCCGGCAGCTCTTCGAGCCGAGGGGCGGGGTCGTCTGCGTTCATCGTCATCCTCCGCATCGCGTCGGCGAACGGCGCGGGCCGGGGCGGCCCGGCGTCGCTCAGGCCCCGGCGAACGTCGTGTCGGCTTGCTGGGTGGATCCCGCAGCCTGGTGAGGCGTGAGGATGACGGGAATCGATTTCGACGTCGGCGTGCCCGCCGCGATCGCGGTGGACGACAGCGGCACCAGCGGGTTCGTCTCCGGGTAGTACGCCGCGATGTTGCCGCGCGGGATGTCGTAGGCGACCAGCCTGAAGCGGTCGGCACGCCGCTCGACGCCGTCGCTCCAGGCGGTGTGCAGATCCACCCAGTCGCCGTCGCGCAAGCCCAGATGCCTGATGTCGGCCGCGTTGATGAAGACGACGCGGCGCTGCCCGAACACGCCGCGATAGCGGTCGTCCTGACCGTAGATCGTGGTGTTGTACTGGTCGTGCGAGCGCGTGGTGAACAGCGTGAAGACGACCTGGTCGAGCTGGCGCGCGCGCGCGCGGTGCACGGGCGTGTCGACCGGCACGGCGTGCGTGCAGAAGACTGCCTTGCCGGGTTCGGTGTCCCACACTCGCTCGCTGGCGGTGTTGCGCAGGCGGAAGCCGCCGGGCACCCTGATGCGCTCGTTGAAGTCGAAGAACTCGTCGAAGACGGCTTCGATCTTGTCGCGGATGCGGTCGTAGTCCTCGACCAGCCAGAGCCACGGCGTCCTGCTGCGCTTGCCCAGCGTGGCGGCGGCGAGGCGCGCGACGATCGCCGGCTCGGACAGCAGGTGCTCCGACGCCGGCGGATTGATGCCCGACGAAATGTGCACCATGCTCATCGAGTCCTCCACCGTCACGCCTTGCGGGCCGGCGGCCTGGATGTCGATCTCCGTGCGGCCCAGGCAAGGCAGGATCAGCGCGTCGCGGCCGTGCACGACATGGCTGCGGTTCAGCTTGGTCGTCACGTGCACCGTGAGCTCGCACTGGCGCAGCGCCTTCCAGGTCGCGTAGGTGTCGGGCGTGGCCGAGGCGAAGTTGCCGCCCAGCGCGATGAAGACCTTGCCGCGCCCGGCCAGCATCAGCTTGATGGACTCGACGACGTCGACGCCCGGCTCGCGCGGCGGCTCGAAGCCGAACACGTCGCGCAGGCGATCGAGCAGGACGGCAGGCGGCTTCTCCCAGATCCCCATCGTGCGGTCGCCCTGCACGTTGCTGTGGCCGCGCACCGGGCACGAGCCGGCGCCGGGCCGGCCGATGTTCCCGCGCAGCATCAGCAGGTTGTTGATCATCTGGATCGTGGCCACCGAGTGCTGGTGCTGCGTGATGCCCATGCCCCAGCAGGCGATGACGTTGTCCGCGCCGATGTAGACGTCGCCGGCCGCGCGCATCTGCGCTTCCGACATGCCCGACTCCTGTTCCAGCAGCGGCCACGACTCGGCGCGCAGGTCGTCCAGCAGCGCCTCGATGCCGACCGTGTGCTCGGCGATGAACGCGTGGTCGAGCACGCCGCCGCGCGCGTCGTCCTGCTCGACGACGTGCTTCATGATGCCCTTGACCATCGCGAAGTCGCCGCCGACGCGCAGCTGGAAGTAGTGCGAGCTGATCTTCGTGGAGCTGCCGGTGGCCATCTCGAGCTTGGCCTGCGGGTCGGCGAAGCGCTCCAGGCCGCGCTCGCGCAGCGGGTTGAAGCTGACGATGCGCGCGCCGCGCCGGGCCGCCGCACGCAGCTCGCCCAGCATGCGCGGATGGTTGGTGCCCGGGTTCTGGCCGAAGATGAAGATGGCGTCGGCCTTCTCGAAGTCGTCCAGAGTGACGGTGCCCTTGCCCACGCCGAGCTGCGGCCGCATCGCCGCGCCGCTCGGCTCGTGGCACATGTTGGAGCAGTCGGGGAAGTTGTTGGTGCCGTACTCGCGCACGAACAGCTGGTACAGGAACGCGGCCTCGTTGCTGGCACGGCCCGAGGTGTAGAACATCGCCTGGTTGGGGTCGGGCAGGGCGTTGAGGTGGCCGGCGATCATCTCGAAGGCGGCATCCCACGCGATGGGGACGTACTTGTCGCTGGCGCGGTCGTAGACCATCGGCTCGGTGAGCCGGCCCTGGTCTTCCAGGAAGAAGTCGCTCTTGCCGGCCAGCTCGGCCACGGTGTGCCGGGCAAAGAACTCGCGCGTGACGCGGCGCGCGGTGGCCTCGGCCGCGACGGCCTTGGCGCCGTTCTCGCAGAACTCGAAGGTGGAGGCGTGGTTGCGGTCGGGCCAGGCGCAGCCCGGGCAGTCGAAGCCGTCGGGCTGGTTGGCCGACAACAGGGTCCTGGCGCCCTTGACGGCGATGTCCTGCGCCAGCAAGGCCTTGCTGACGCTCTTGAGCGCGCCCCAGCCACCGGCCGGGCCCGTGTAGAACTCGATCTTCTTTTCGCTCACCAGCTCAGGTCTTTCCAAGTCGGGGAGGGCGGGAAAACCCTCGATTCCCGGAGTGTGCCCGACTCCGGACGACCTGGAAATATGTGGTGCACCGCAACAAGCACCCAATTCGACCGATCGATGCCCCATCGCGCGCCCCGTCAAGGACGCCCGACAAGGAGGCCCGACAGCGGCGGCGCCTGCTCAGATGAGCCTGGCGTCGAGCAATTCGCTCTTGAGGTACGCGTAGTAGATCGGCGCGGCCACCAGGCCGGGAATGCCGAACAGCGCCTCCATCGCCATCATCGCGATCAGCAGCTCCCAGATCTGCGACTTGATGCGCGAGCCCACGATGCGCGCGCCCAGGAAGTACTCGAGCTTGTGGATCACGATCAGGAACACCAGCGAGGCGATGGCCACCGCCGGCGAGTGCGCCAGGCTGACGATCACGACGATGGTGTTGGACGTGAGGTTGCCGATGATGGGCAGCAGGCCGACGATGAAGGTGATCGCGATCATCGTCTTGGTCAGCGGCAGGTGCACGCCGAACGAGTGCAGGCCGATCACCAGGTAGATGGCCGTGAAGCTGGTGTTGAGCAGCGAGATCGACAGCTGCGACAGCGCCACGTTGCGGAACGCCTGCGCGAAGTGCTCGGCGCGGCGCGTGAGCGCGATGGCGAGCGGGCCGGCCACGTTGTGCGGATCGACCTCGCGCAGCGACAGCACCACGCCGATGACCATCGCGATGAGCGTCTCGGCGAAGGTGACCAGCGTGTGCGTGCCCATCATCTGCAGCTCGGCGACGTGCGAGCGCAGCCATTCGAGCGCCTTCTGCTGCAGGTCGGCGATGTCGTCGGGCAGGTAGCTCGCCAGGAACGGCGGGATGCCCACGCGCACGCGGTCGAGGATGTCCGAGACCTTGGCCAGCAGGCGCGGCAGGTTCTCGATGTCGCTGCGGAAGAACGAGATCAGCCCGAACACCGCGCCGGCGATCGCCGCGATCACGACGGCGGCAAAGACCACCACCACCACCATCTTGGCCAGCCGGGTGTTGAACCAGCGCTGCGCGAAGGGCGTGATCGACACCACCAGCTGGTACACCAGCAGGCCCACCAGCAGCGGCACCAGCAGGTGCAGCTCCAGCACGCCCACCAGCGCCACGGCCGCCAGGAGGTAGGACGCGATGCGGATGGTGCGGTCGGTCGGGATGTCGGTCATTGTTTCAGCGGATGTGGGGACGGCGGCGGGCCGGATCAAGCCTTGGCCTTGCCGAGGTAGGTTTCTATCACGCGCGGATCCGCGGCGAGTTCAGCGGCCGGGCCGGAGAGCGCGATCGCGCCGGTCTCGAGCACGTAGGCCTGGTCGGCCACGGCCATCGCGGCGCGGGCGTTCTGCTCGATCAGCAGGATGGTGGCGCCGCCCGCGCGCAGCCGCTCGATGATGCGGAAGATCTCCTTGACCACCAATGGCGCCAGGCCGAGGCTGGGCTCGTCGAGCATCAGCAGCCGCGGCCGCCCCATCAGCGCGCGGCCGATCGCCAGCATCTGGCGCTCGCCGCCCGACAGCGTACCCGCCGCCTGCGCCTGGCGCTCGTGCAGGCGCGGGAACAGCTGCCAGATCTCGTCGAGCCGGGCGGCCTGCTCGGCGCGCGGCGTGCGGCGCTGGCGATAGCCGCCCAGGAGCAGATTATCGGCCACGGGCATCGTGGCGAACAGCGCGCGCGTCTCGGGCACCAGGGCGATGCCGCGTTGCACGCGTTGCTCGAGCGTCAGCCGTTGCACCGCCTCGCCGTCGAAACGGATCTCGCCGCGCGACGGCAGCACGCCCATCAGCGCGTTGAGCAGCGTGCTCTTGCCGGCGCCGTTGGGCCCGACCACCGCGACGACGCTGCCGGCCGCCGCCTCGATCGAGACGCCGGACAGCACCTCGGCGCGGCCGTAGCCGGCGTGCAGCGCGTCGACCTTGAGCAGGGGCGTCGCCATCAGTGCTCCACCCCGAGGTAGGCGGCGCGCACCGCGGGATCCTCGCGCACGACGTCCGGCGTGCCCTCGGTCAGCTTGGTGCCGAATTCGACGACCACGATGCGATCGGTGAGCGTCATCACGAAGTCCATGTCGTGTTCGACCAGCAGCAGGCTCATGCCTTCGGCGCGCAACTGCGACAGCACCTCGCCCAGCGCCTGCTTCTCCTTCAGGCGCAGGCCGGCGGCGGGTTCGTCCAGCAGCAGCAGCGCGGGGTCGGTGCACAGCGCGCGGGCGATCTCCATCAGGCGCTGCTGGCCCAGCGCGAGGTTGCCGGCCGGCTCGTTGGCGAGCGACGTCATGCCGATGCGATCCAGCTGCCTCCAGGCCTCGGCCAGCAGGCGGCGCTCGTCGCGGCGATCGAGCCGCAGCATCGCGCGCAGCACGCCCGCGCCGCCGCGCCGGTGCGCGCCCAAGGCCACGTTCTCGAGCACGCTCATGTCGGCGATCATGCGCACGTGCTGGAAGGTGCGCGACATGCCGCGTTGCGCGATGGCGCGCGAGGACAGGCCGCTGACGCGCGCGCCGCGGTAGTCCACCTGCCCGCCGGTGAGCGGCAGCACGCCCGTGATGAGGTTGAACAAGGTCGACTTGCCGGCGCCGTTGGGGCCGATCAGGCCGACGATCTCGCCGGCGCGCACGTCGAAGCTGACGTCGTTGACGGCCACGAGGCCGCCGAACTGCTTGCGCGCCTTCTGCACCGACAGCACCGTCTCGCCGCGCGCCGGCGGCGCGGCCTTGGCAAGCGCCTCGGCGCCGGCCCAGGCCGTGGGATCGTGCCGACGCACCGGCAAGCGTCGCGTGACCAGCGACCACAGGCCGTCCGGCGTCACCTGCAGCACCAGGATCAGCACCATGCCGAACACGACCAGTTCGACCGGTCCGCTGGTGCCCAGCAGCGCGGGCAGCCAGTTCTGCAGCTGGTCCTCGGCGATCTTGACCGCCGCGGCGCCGACGAACGCGCCGCCCACCAGGCCGACGCCGCCCAGCACCGCCATGAACAGGTACTCGATGCCCATCTGCAGGCCGAACGGCGACGGGTTGACCGAGCGCTGGTAGTGCGCGAACAGCCAGCCCGAGAGCGATGCGTAGATCGCCGCGATGACGAACGCGAGCACCTTGTAGCGCAGCGTCGCGATGCCCATCGCCTCGGCCATCAGCGTGCCGCCCTTGAGTGCCCGGATGGCGCGGCCCGGACGCGAGTCGAGCAGGTGGCGCAGCGCCAGCGCGCCGAGCAGGGCGACGATCCAGATCAGGAAGTACGACGCCCGCCCGCTGCGCAGCTCGAGGCCGCCGACGGACACCGGCGGGATCCCTTGGAGCCCGTCGAACTTGCCGAGGAACCCGAGGTTGCCGACGAGGAAGAACATCGCCAGCCCCCAGGCGATGGTGGCCAGCGGCAGGTAGTGGCCGGACATGCGCAGCGTGACGCCGGCGACGACCAGCGCCACCACCAGCGTCAGCGCGACGCCGCACACCAGCCCGAGCCAGGGCGACGCGCCGTACGCGGTCGTGACATACGCCGACGCGTACGCGCCGACGCCGACGAAGGCGGCCTGGCCGAACGACGTGAGCCCGGCGACGCCGGTCAGCAGCACCAGGCCCAGCACGACCGTCGCGTACAGGCCGATGTAGTCGAGCTGCGTGATCCAGAACTCGGGCACCGGCAGCAGCGGCAGCGCCAGCAGCAGCGCGACGCCGACGATCGTCGCGATCCTGAGGGGGGAGGGCATCGTCATGGCCGGCTCAATCGTCATCGCCATGGCGGCGGTCGGTCAGCGAGCGCAGCAGCAGGATCGGGATGATCGCGGTGAACACGATCACGTCCTTGTACGCGCTGGCCCAGAACGAGCTGAACGAGTCCAGCAGGCCCACCAGCAGCGCGCCGACGACGGCCAGCGGGTAGCTCGCCAGTCCGCCGAAGATCGCGGCCACGAAGCCCTTGAGGCCGATGAGGAAGCCGCCGTCGTAGATCATCGTCGTGGTCGGGCCGATCAGCAGCCCGGACAGCGCGCCGATGAAGGCGGCCATCGAGAACGCGCTGCGCCCGGCGTGCTCGGTCGACACGCCCATCAGCCGCGCGCCGAGCCGGTTGATGGCGGTGGCGCGCAGCGCCTTGCCGGCCAGCGTGCGCGCGAAGAACAGGTACAGCGCGCCCATCAGCAGCGCCGACGTCAGCACCGTCACGATGGTCTGGCCCGAGATCGTCACCGTGCCGACGTCGAGGTGCGCGTCCCAGAACGGCGGCGTGCGGTAGCCCTCGGCGCCGAAGAAGACGAGGCCCAGCCCGACCAGCGTGAAATGCACGCCGACCGACACGATCAGCAACAGCAGCACCGACGCGTCGGCCAGCGGCTGGTAGGCCAGGCGATAGACCAGCGGGCCGATCGACGTCACCAGGATCAGCGTGAGCAGGCCCTGCAGCGCGAGCGGCCATTGCTGCCCGCTGGCGGCGTACGCCACCGCGGCGGCCGCCACCGGCAGCGCGCACAGCCGCGCGATCTCGACGCCGGTGGCCGACCAGGCGCGCCGGGAGCGCAGTCCGTCCCACAGCTCGCGCAGCACCGCGAGCGCGGACAGCAGCAGCGCCAGCCAGACCGTGCCGGGCACGCGCCCGAGCTGCAGCATCGCCAGCGTCAGCGCGCTGTAGGCGACGAACTCGCCCTGCGGGATGAGGATCACGCGCGTGACCGCGAACACCAGAACGATGGCCATGCCCAGCAGCGCGTACACGGCGCCGTTGCCGATGCCATCCAGCAGCAGCACGGCGGCGATCGTCGTGTCCATCCCGTCCTTTCGGTTCTCGTCGTCCCAGCCTCCGAATTTACCTTGCCCGGCCGGGCGCGCGGCTGACGGGGGTCGAGCGGGCGCCAGTCTTGCCATGGACGGGCAAACGCGCGGCGCGTCGCCGCGCCCCGGAGCACCGCATCATGGACAACCATCCTGGAACCGTCACCGTCTGGCAATCCGGCCGTCTCGCGCCGCGCGCGGCGCCTTACCGCTTCGAGATCACCGGCCAGCACGGGCTGGTCGCCGCGCTCCTGGTGCTGTCCGCGATCGTGCTGGCGATGTTCGTGGCCGTTCTCGAGAAGGACGTCGACCGCAGCGAGCTCGCGCACGCGGCGCAGCGCGAGCGCGCGATCGCCGAGGCGCAGTGCGAGGCCGAGCGGCCTGCCGACCAGCGCGGCCGCTGCATCGCGCTGTTCGACGGCGACGCGGTCGCGGCCGCCGCGCAGCCGCACGCCGCGCCGGACAACGCCGTGGACGGGCAGCAGAACTCTTCGCGCGCGATGACGGTGTCGCTCGTGTCGAACGACCGCTGAGCACCGGCATGGAAGCCACCGACTGACTGCGGCGGCAGCACCGCGAGATCGAGCAGGCACTGCGCGAGGCGCTGGAGTCCGACGATCCGGACGTCCAGCACAGCGGCATCCTGGACATCGCCGACGCGCTCACCCTGCACATCGCCGCCGACGTCCAGGTGTCCCATCGTCGACGCGTGGCGCGAGGGACTGCGCCTGCGGATGCAGACGCTGCAATCGAGCCTGCAGGCGCGCGGCAAGCCGCGGCATGCGCTGCACGAGCAGACGGACGCGCCACGGCCGCTGCGCTGAAGCTCAGTCGTCGAGCAGGCCGCGCTGCCACAGCGCCGCGGCCTGGGCGAACGGATCGGCCGGGTCTTCGAACGCGCCGCTCGCGCGCGCGAGCGCGAGCCAGTGGCGCGTGTCGTGATGGCCGCGCGGCGTCTCGTCGGAGCGCGCCGCGTCGAACCAGGCGAGCACCTGGGCGTACTGGTCGGCGTGGTGGGCGTGCGTCCAGGCCAGGCCGACCAGGTCGGCGTAGGCTTCCTCGCGGCGCGTGATGCGCATCTCGCGCGCCATCGCCTGCAGTTCGGCGGTGGGCTGGCGCGACTCGATCGCATCGGGCTTGTCGCTCAGGCCCGAGGGCAGGCTGTCGAACGCGCCGCTGCGGTGGCGCTGGCAGTGGCCGATCTCGTGGGCGGTCATCGCCTCGAGCGTGGCCTGCAGCAGCGGGGCGGGAATCGCGGCGAGCGTGGATTCGGCGGCCGGGTTGCCGCGCATCGAGAAGACCAGCTTGCAGCGGCCGTCGTCGTTGTCGTAGCCCATCGCGATCGGCGCCGCGCCGGCCTGGGCCTGCGGCAGCACGACGATGTCGATGGGCATGCCCTGCTCGAGCGCCCAGGCCACGGGCGGGGTGGCGCCGGCGAGCCAGCGGCGTTCGGTGTCGGTGAGGTCGGCAGCGGCCGGAGCGGCGTGCGCCGCGAGGAGCAGCGCGGAGAACAAGAGGGCGCAAGCGCTTCTGGCGGCCACGACGGCTCCTCGGGGGCGATCGCCGGCCTTACTTCTGGCGCGCCTGGCGGCAGGTCGCCAGCGTGCGCTCCAGCAGCGAGCGGGCCTTGTGCGCCGTCGCGTTGGGTTGCAGCAGGTGGCCGGTCTCCTCGAAGAAACGATTGGACAGCGCGTGCACGACCTGCGGATGGGCGCCGCCCTGGCGTTCGAGCAGCGACGGCGTCGCCGCGCCCAGCAGCGCCTTGCGCAGCATCTTGGCGTGCACGCGGTAGCGCAGCGCGTTCATGGGCACGCGACCCACCTCCATGGCCTGCAGTTCGCCGGCGAGGTGTTCGATGAAGAGCTGTTTCGAGTCCATGACCAAAGCATGACATCGACCGCCCGGCCCGTTCGGCAGAACACCGGGTGCAAACGTGCGTTTTTCCCGCCCGGAACGGGAAATCCGGCGCGAAAGACAGCGCCTGGGCCCGCGCCTCGCCACAGCTCGTTACACGGCTTGCGGACGGACAGGCCACAGGGCGCTGACCGCGCGCGGCCAACGAGGGGCTGGAAGCCCCTCGATCGGTCAGGACGCCGTCGCGCGCGCCTGGTCGCGCAGCGAGCGCACCTGGGCGTGGTTGCGCTTGACGCCTTCGTACTGGCGCTCGATCAGCATGCGGATGTTGTCGGGCAGCGCCTGGTCGAGCGCGTCGCGATAGCGTTCCATCGCCGAGTCCTCGCCCTTTTCGCAGGCCTCGAGCAGCGACTTGTCGCTGTAGCCCGAAAGCGTGCCCAGCAGCGAGACCCAGCCGCGGTGCAGCGCGCCGCTGGCGCTGCCGCCGCTCTCCGCGTCGCCGCCCAGTTGCAGCACCTGCGCGCGCAGGTCGGCGCTGGCCTGGCTGCATTCGCTGGCGCGCGTCGCGAAAAGCGTCTTCAGGTCGGCGGAGTGCACGTGTTCGGCCACGTTGCGAAAGCCGCGCTCGCCGTCGTTGCAGGTCTCGATGAGGGTGTTGAGAACATCGATGGTGTCTTGGTTGTTGTCCATGGTGTCGCCTTTCGGTTGACGGGTGAAGTGAGTCCTGAAAGGCAGTTCGTGTGCCCGTGGCGACGATCGGAAAATCCTGCTGGTCGGTGCGGATCAGAGGAAGAACTCGAAGCGCCGCGCGACCATTTCCACCATGCGCTGCCGCCATCCGCGCCTGGCCCATTCGGCACGCACGATCTCCCTGGCGCGCGCGACGTCGGCCATGAACACGGTCTCCATCTCGTTGGCGAGTCCCGCATCGAGCACCACGAGGTTGGCCTCCGCGTTGTGCAGGAAGCTGCGCCAGTCCAGGTTGCTGGAGCCCACCGTCGTCCACAGGCCGTCGATCACGCACGTCTTGGCGTGCAGGAGGGTGTCGTGCAGTTCGTGCAGGTGCACGCCCGCGCGCAGCAGCCGCGTGTAGTGCGAGCGGCCGGCCTGCAGCGGCGCCCAGAAATCGCTGACGCCGGGCAGCAGCAGGTGGACGTCGACGCCGCGGCGCGCGGCGCGCAGCAGCGAGCGCATCAGGCGGCGCGTGGGCACCAGGTAGGCGGTGGTGAGGAAGATGCGGTGCTGCGAGGCGTCGAGCGCCGACAGCAGCGCGCGGTAGAACGGGTTGCGCCGACGTCCCGCTTCGCAGGCGGCGAGCGCGACGCGCTGGTTGCCGACCGGGGCGAGCGGCGGGAAATAGTGCGTGCCGCGCAGCGCGATCGAAGAATGCCGGCTCCAGTGCTTCATGAACAGCCGCTGCAGCTGCGCCACGATCGGGCCTTCGACGCGCACGTGGGTGTCGCGCCAGCCCGGCTTGGGCGCCTGGCCGTCGCCGGCCCCCGATCCGGACATCGCCGCCAGCGGCGATGATCCGGCCGAGTACACCGGGCTGATGTTGACGCCGCCGATGAAGCCGATGCGGCCATCGACCACCATCAGCTTGCGATGGTCGCGCAGGTGCAGCGCGCGGCTCAGCAGGTTGCCCAGGCGGCGCAGAGGGTTGTATTCGCAGACGTTGACGCCGTTGGCCTGCAGGTGCTCGAAGTAGCTCGCCGGCGTGCCCAGCGACCCGAAGCTGTCGTACAGCACGTTGACGCGGACGCCTTCCCTGGCCTTGGCGATGAGCCGGCGGGCGAACTCCTCGCCCGGGCCTTCGGCCTCGAGGATGTAGCTCTCGAGGTTGACGTGGTCGCGCGCATTGGCGATCGCCGCGAACATCGCCGCGTAGGTGCCCGGGCCGTCCTGCAGCAGGTCGACGCGGTTGCCCGTGACCAGCGGTTCGGACAGGCCGGCCACGAGCGCGTGGGCATGGCTGTGCGCGGCCATCAGCGGCGCGGGCCTGTCGCTCGTGCGAGCGGGAGCGGGGACGAGCTGCGGCGGTGCAGACAACCGGAGCGGGACGGGGGCGGACATCGGCGGTTCCTTCCCGGGTTCGGCTGCGCGAGGAGACGCGCACTGCCGCAGGCGGGGCAAGCTTCACGGCAACGTCCATGCCCGAGCGTGTAGGAGCAGAGCGCCGGCCAAACAGCGCTCGTCCTACGGGGCGAGACACGGTCGCGGCACGGTGGTTGCCTGAATGGGGTCATCAGAAGTCCTCAACGTCCCTTCACAGGAACACAAAATGACCTCCAGCTTTCGTGCACTCACCCATGGCGCCGTCGCCGTGGCGGCGCTCGGGATCGCCTTCGGTGCCTGCGCGCAATCTTCGCAGACCAGCCTGGCCAAGGAGATCGGGGATGCCGGTCCGCAGGCGGGCAAGAGCTTCATCGACCTGTCGGTGGGCAAGGCTGCGTACCACACCTCGTGCGGCGACGTGGCGGGCCTGACCTGCTCGCGCGGCACGACGTCGTACAGCCTGACGGCCGGCAACATGATCACCGACAACATCGGCGTCGAGCTGTCCGCGATGAACTTCGGCAAGGCCGACGCAGCCGGCGGCAGCGTCAGCGCACGCGGCCTCAACCTGAGCGCCGTCGGCCGCCTGCCGCTCGGCGAGAACTTCGGCATCGAAGGCAAGGTCGGCCCGACCTATGGCGTGACGCACGTCACGGCGGCGACGGAAGCCGGGCTCGTCAACGGCCGCGCCACGGGCCTCGGGCTCGGCTACGGCGTCGCGCTGGACGTCAACTTCGCGCGCGGACTCCACGGCTCGGTCGGTTGGGAACAGCACGACTTCAAGTTCGCCGGCCAGGGGCGCTCCAACGTCAACAACCTGACGCTCGCACTCGGCTACACGTTCTGAGCCTGGCGATCGGCATCGAAAACGACCACGAAAGACAACGATGAAGCACGTCTATCCCGTCCGCCACCCCGCGTCGCTCGATGCCGCCGAGCAGGCTTCCACGACGGCATCGCGAGATCGGCAGCCCGAACCCGCGCTGCCGCACGAGCAGGACGAGTCGAGCCGCAGCCAGGCGCAGGTGTCGGAGCAGCAGAAGGATGTCGGGCGCCAGGCGTACAAGGACGCGACGAGTCCCTCCAGCGATACGGACACGGGCCCGGTGTTGGACCAGGTCTACAACGAGAAGGTCGCGCCCGATCGAGGCCCGGGCGAGCCGCGGCGCTGAGTCGCCGGACGCGCCGCTCGCGTTGCGGCAATTCTGGGGCCCGGTGCTTGCGCGATCCAGAGCCTGCCGTGGCGATCATTCACATGCGTGAAGCATTCGCAGCCCGTTCATTCAATTGGCCTGCACAAAAGCGATGATTTGCCTCTTCTGAAGGCACATTGCGACCGGGAATAAAGGGTTTACCCTCGAATTGCATTTCTGGCACGGGCGTTGCAATCGAGCTAAGCATGAACGCGAATCCGGCAAGTCTTGCCGGCCTCGCGGGCCCCTATGCTCAGGAGGAACCAATGGGTTCGATGGACTTCCGCACCGAACAGCGCCAGACACAGACGCTGTCCCCCCGCCTGCAACACGCCGTGCGCCTGCTGCAGCTCTCCTCGCTCGAATTCGCCCAGCAAGTCCACGACGCCCTGGGCAAGAACCCGTTCCTGGAAGAGGACGGCAACCCGGACGACCAGCCCGACGAAGGCCTCACGCCCGAACAGGCCGCCGAGGCGCAGGAAGCGCGCGACGCGCAGGAGGCCGCCGCCGACACGATGGCCGCACCCGAAGGCGACCTGCCCGGCGAAGGCGACCGCGACATGTGGCAGGCCGACGGCCTCGGTTCGGGCAAGCGCGCCGACGACGACGAGACCAGCGCGCTCGACATGATGGCCGTGCCCACCTCGCTCGCCACGCACCTGCACGGCCAGCTTGCCGTGCTGCCGCTGACGCTGCGCGACCTGGTGCTGGCCAAGGTGATCGTCGAATCGCTGGACGACGACGGCTACCTGCGCACCGACCTGCAGGAAATGATCGAAGTGGCCGATCTCGATCCGGCCGCGACGCTGGAGGAAATGCAGATCGCGCTGAAGCGCGTGCAGGCGCTGGAGCCGGCCGGCGTGGCCGCGCGCAGCGTCTCCGAATGCCTGCTGGCGCAGCTGTCCACGATCGACGACGCGGACACCCGCGACATCGCGCGGCACATCATCGCCGACCACCTGAACTGCCTGGCGGCCAAGGACGTCAGCACGATGGCGCGTGCGCTGGGCCGCACGCCGGCCGAGATCGAGGCCGTCTGCGACCGGATCCGCCGCCTCGACCCGCGCCCGGGCTGGCGCTTCGGCTCGACGCAGCTGCAGTACGTGATCCCCGACGTCATCGTGCGCAAGGTGCGCGGCCAGTGGAACGTGCAGCTGAACCCGGCGATCATCCCGAAGGTGCGCCTGAACCAGGTCTACGCGGAGCTGTTCCAGCGCCACAAGCGCGGCAGCCAGAACGCCGAGATGGCCACGCACCTGCAGGAAGCCAAGTGGACGATGCGCAACGTGGAGCAGCGCTTCTCGACCATCCTCAGCGTGGCCGAGGCCATCGTCGCGCGCCAGAAGCACTTCCTCGAGTTCGGCGCGATGGCGATGAAGCCGCTGGGCCTTCGCGAGATCGCCGACGAGCTGGGCCTGCACGAATCGACCGTGTCGCGCGTCACGAACAACAAGTACATGGCCACGCCGATCGGCGTGTTCGAGCTGAAGTACTTCTTCTCGCGCGCCATGACCACCGCCAGCGGCGGCGCCTGCTCGGGCACCGCCATCCGCGGGCTGATCAAGGACATCATCGAGGCCGAGGCGCCTACCGCGCCCCTGTCCGATGCCGAGATCGCGCGCCAGCTCGCCACGCAAGGCCTGCAGGTGGCGCGCCGCACGGTCACCAAGTACCGGCAGCTGCTCAAGATCGAGGCCGTGGAGCGTCGCCGCCGCCACGCGCCGTCCTGAGCGATTGCCCCTGTTGATCCCTGAGCCTCGGCACGTAAAGTCGAGGCGCTTGCGCCGTCCGCCGACGAAGTTCACGTGCGTTGCCGGCGGCGCGTTCCCGTCGAGAGTCCGTCATCGCGTTCCTCATCCTGATCTGCGTGGCCCTGGTGGCCTTCGTCGTCGTCGTTGCGGCGCGCCTGCGCGCGGCGTCGGCGCACATCGCGGAACTGCGGGATCAGCGCGATCGCGACGTCGAGACGATCGCCAAGGCCCGCCAGGAGGCGTTACGGATGTCGTCCACTGCCGATGAACTGCAGCGCGTGCAGACCGCGCTCGCCGATGCCCAGGCGGCGCTGGCGGCCGTGCGCGCCGAGCGCGACACGGCGATCCACGACGCCATGCTCGCGCATCGCCAGCGCCACGCGTTCCTGGCCGGCCTCGCCCATGACCTGCGCAATCCGCTGGCGCCGCTGTCCAACGGCATCGAGCTGCTGCGGCTGACCGATGCCGACCCGGCCGGCCGGCTGCGCACGCGCGGCATCATGGAGCGCCAGGTCGGCCACCTGATGCGCATTGCCGACGAGCTGTCGGACCTGGCGCGGCTGTCAGGCGACAACGCGAGCCTGCATCGCGGCACGTTCGAACTCGCCGCCGTGCTGCGCGCACTCGACGATCGCCTGCAGCCCACGCTGCTGCCGCACGAGATGACGCTGGTGCTGGCCCCGGGGCTCGCCGCGCTGCCGCGCCTGCGAGGCGACTCCCAGCGCATCGCGCAGGCGCTGGGCTACCTCGTCAACGACATCGTGCGGCACACTGAGCGCGGCAGCCAGATACGCATCGTGCCGGACGTCGACGGCCAGCTGCTGTCGCTGACGGTGGCGAGCGCCGACGACCTCGATGCGCCGCCGCAGCTGCTCGAGCACGTCGATGTCGCGACGCTGGGCCTGGGCATCGCGCTGGCGCTGCAGCTGGCGACGCTGCACGGTGGCGGCCTGGTGGGCAGGCGTCCGCCGGGCACGCGCCGCGCGCGCTTCACGCTGACGTTGCCGATGGACGCGAGCGCGGCCGCCGAGGCCTCGCCCGCTTCCGCCAGCCCGGCCTTGCACGTCAACGGCGAGCCGGCGCTGTCGGTGCTGCTGGCCGACGACAACGCCGACTTCGCGCACAGCTTCGGCACGATGCTCGAGCTGATGGGCCACCGCGTGGAGGTGGTGCACAACGGGCTGGCGGCTGTCGCGTCCATCGTCGGCTCGGCGCCGGACATCGCCTTCGTCGACATCGGCATGCCGTCGCTCGACGGCGTCGAGACCGTGCGCCGCGTGCGCGGCCAGGGCAACACGCACGACGTGGTGCTGGTGGCCGTCACCGGCCGCGGGGGCGCCGAAGACCGCGCCCGCGCCGCGGAGGCCGGCTTCGACCGCTACCTGGTCAAGCCCTTCGCGATGCAGGACGTGCGCGACGCGCTGGACGCGGCGCAGGCCGTGCGCAGCGGCGCCGTCGCGCGTGCGCCCGGCGGCTTCGCGTCGACCCGCGTGGCCTGACTCTGTCCCGCTGGGCATGGACGTTGCCGCCTGGAGGCGAGGGCGCCTGCACCGGGCGCCCGACGCATCGGGAGACACCTCATGCCCAAGGGCCCATGGAGCGCGAAACGCGAGCGCCAGTACACGGACATCAAGTCGAGCCTGCTGTCGCGCGGCCGCGGCGAGAAGGTCGCCGAGGAGATCGCGGCGCGCACCGTCAACAAGACGCGAGCGCAGCACGGCGAGGCCAGTGAAGCGAGCGCGGCGTCGCTGGACGACATCTCGCCGGCCCGTCGCGGCGGGGAGCATTCGCACGTCGGCCCGCAAGGCCGCACGCGCGACCAGCTCTACGCCGACGCGCAGCGCGCCGGCCTGCACGGCCGCTCGCGCATGACCAAGGCGCAGCTCGAACGGGCGCTCAAGCGATGACCGGCGTCTCCACCCTGTCCGGCGGCGGCAGCGTGCCGGTGCCGCCCGACACCGGATTGCCGCCATCCGCGCCGCCGGCCCCGACCGAATCGCCACCGATGGCGCCGCCGCCCGCGCCCGTCGACGATCCGTCGCCGAGCGCGACGCCGCCGGCGCCGGTGGGCGAGCCGCCGCGCGCCAGGCCGCCGGCCGCGTTCTTCACCACCCTGTGAATGAAGTGCAGCTTGCGCACGGCGGGCTTGGACAGCACGAACGGATAGAAGTCCGGCTCGCCCATGCTGCGTGTCACCTCGTTGAGCGCGCCGGTCAGCTCGATCCAGCCGTTGACCACCGACAGGAAGGCGAGGTCGTCGGCCGAGGCCGTGGTGCCCGACTCCTCGGGATGCAGCACCTGCGGCGTGAAGGCTTCGTACTGGATCTCGTCATGGTGGGCAACGAGGCCGAAGCTGCGCGCGGTGTCCAGCGAGTCGACCATGTGCAGGTAGTGCGCCCAGGTCTCGGCCCAGTCCTCGTACGGATGCGCCGACGCGTAGGCGCTGACGTGGCGGTCCTTCCAGTCGAACGGCGCGCCGTTGGCGTAGTAGGCCTGCAGCGCCTGGCCGTAGTCCGCGCGGTCGTCGCCGAAGATCGCGCGGCACGGCTCTTCCCATTCGGTGCCGTGCACCAGACGTTGCCAGTAGTAATGGCCGATCTCGTGGCGCATGTGGCCGATGAGCGTGCGGTAGGGCTCGTGCATCTGCGAGCGCACGGTCTCGCGGTGGACGTCGTCGGCTTCCTCGATGTCCAGCGTGATGAGGCCGTCGTCGTGGCCCGTCATCACGCGCGGGCCTTCGATCGGCGACCGCAGCAGGTCGAACATCACGCCTTGCCCCGGGTTCTCGCCGACCTTGGCCTCGACCGGCAGCTTCAACGCGATCAACTGCGACACCAGGGCGCGCTTCGCGTCCTCGACCTTCAGCCACAGCTCGGCATTGTCGCGGTCGGTCGGATCGGGCACTGTCCTGTCGAGCCGGCACGAGCGGCAGAACGGCTTGAGCCGGGCCTCGTCGTTGTCGGGCAGCAGCCAGTTGCAGGGCGCGGCCGACGTCCAGTTGGCGCAGCGGCGATAGGTGGTCAGCGGCGCCGTCATGCCGATGCCTCGCGTGCGCATCGCGCGGAAGACCTGCGGATCGCGCGTGGGCGCGAGCGGGCGCAGCAGCACGAGATCCGGGTCGTAGCCGAGCGGCGTCCGGCAGGCCAGGCACAGGGTGTTGCGGAAGAAGACGGGGCGTCCGCAGCGGCAGCGGAACGCGCGCCGGGCGGTCGGCGTCGACGTCAGCAGCGTCGGGACCAGGCGGCGGGTGTAGGAGGGGACATGCGTGTTCATCGGCCGGGCGGGGCAATCGTCGCGCCCAGGACAATCGAGGATCTGCTCGGTCGGGCGCCGCCTGTTCGACGGATCGCGGAGGCGCCGTCGCGACGAGACTGGACGTCTCGCGGCGCCGTGCGCCGCACTCTGCCACACTGGACGCCATGAACCACCGCAATGCCTGCCATCACCGTCCGCTGCGCCTGTGGCTCGCGGGCCAGGCCACGATCCTCGCCGGCGCGGCGGCCATGTCGTGGATGCATTCGTTCGTCCCGATGGCGCTGGCCGGCTCGGCCGCGCTGATGATGACGGTGCCGCTGGTGAAGTCGCTGGCGACGGCGCGCCGCGTCCGGCGCTGAACGCACGCGCAGCCTGGCCGGCTGCGAAAGGAACGCGGGGCAGGCCCCTCGCTTGCTGAAGTTGAAACGAATCCGACGGGCGGTTGCGACATGCAAGTGCCGGCGCGAGACCTTTCAACTCCAGGAGAACAACATGGCTGATCCACGCCTCGTCACCGGGCTGTTTCCCGACCGGGACAGCGCCGAGCGCGCGTATTCGTCCGTCGCCTCGCGCGGCTACGACCGCGACGACGTCAACCTCGTGATGTCCGACGACACCCGTGCGCGCCACTTCGCGCCGGACGCCGTCGTCGCCACCGAACTGGGCACCAAGGCCGCCGAGGGCGCGGGCATCGGCGGCGCGATCGGCGGCACCGTCGGTGCGATCGCCGCGGCCATCGCCGCGGTCGGCACCAGCCTCGTGCTGCCGGGCCTGGGCCTCGTCATCGCCGGCCCGATCGCCGCGGCCCTCGCGGGCGCGGGCGCGGGCGGCGCGGCGGGTGGCCTCGTGGGCGCGCTGATCGGCTGGGGCATTCCGGAGGAACGCATCGCCGAATACGAATCGGGCATCCGCGACGGCGGCATCCTGATGGGCGTGCGTCCCCGCAATGCCGACGACGCCCTCGCGTTCGAGAGCTCGTGGCGCGACGCGAACGGCCAGCTGATCCGCAGCTGATTCACCGGGCCGGCGTCGCGGCGCCGGCCTTGCGCATCCCCGGAAAGCGCCTCGTCAAGAGCGTCGACGGGTTCCGGCGATTCGTCGCCTTCATGTTCCAGGAGACATCATCATGGGCAAGTATCTCGTCGGTTGGTTGTTGGGCGTGCCGGTCTTCGTACTGGTGATCCTGTACTTCTTCTTTCACTGAAGTCGCACGCGCCGCACGGCGCCCGCGTGCCGCAGCGATGCGGTGCCGGGCGCCGTCGTCGTTTCGGTCGGGCTCAGCGGGCGCCGATGTTGGCTTCGAGGAACTTCGCCACGCGGTTCCAGAAGTCGACGTTGGTCGCGTCGTCGCGCCAGCCGTGGCCTTCGTCCTTGTAGACGATCCATTCGGATGTCGCCCCGGGCTGCTTCATCAGCGCGTCGTGGAAGCGCTCGCCGTGTTCCAGCGGCACGCGGCTGTCCTTGCCGCCGTAGGCGAGCAGCACCGGCGCGCGGATCTTGTCCGTGTTCAGGCTGGGCGAGGTCGCCTTGAACTTGTCGGCGTCGGCCACCGGGTCGCCGATCAGCTTGGTCATGCCGTACTTCTTCCAGGTGTCGTCGGCATCGCTCCACCGCGAGGTGAAGAGCAGGTCGATGTCGGTCACCCCGACCCAGTCGATGCCGCAGCGATAGAGCTCGGGGTTGCGGATGAGGCCCATCAGCACCGCATAGCCGCCGTAGCTGGCGCCGGCGATGCACACGCGCTTCGGGTCGACCAGGCCTTGCGCCACCGCCCACTTGACGCCGTCGGCGACGTCGTCCTGCATCGCCAGGCCCCACTGCTTCCAGCCCGCCTTGAACAGCGCCTGGCCATAGCCGGTGCTTCCGCGGAACTCGGGCTCGAGGACGGCATAGCCCCGCGCCGCCAGGAACTGCACCTCCGGATCCCAGCCCCACACGCGGCCGCGCACGAACGGGCCGCCGTGCACGAGCACGACCAGCGGCAGGTTCTTGCGCTCGGCCCCGCGCGGCACGCTCAGGTAGGCCGGGATGTCCAGGCCGTCGCGTGCGGCGTAGTGCACCTGCTCCATGTCGGCGGCCTTCTTGGGGTCGATGTCCGGGCGCGCGTTGCCCAGCGTCACCAGGCGGTTGACTTGAACGTCGTACAGGAAATACAGGCCCGGCATGTGGTCCGAGAAGGCGTGGATCACCACGAAGCGGCCATCGCCGCGCGACGCCACGGACAGCCGGTTGACCGTCGACGGCAGCAGCTTGTCGATCTTGCCCTGCAGCGCCTCGAGGTCGGGCGCGATCCACTGCGTGACCTCGGCGTCGACGTCGTAGCGCAGGCCGGCGAGCTTGCCGTTCTCGACCAGGTAGCGCGGTGCGAGGTCGTAGCGCTGCGAGACGAGGAAGGGCTTGTCCGCCATCTTGCGGTGCGCCAGGTCGTAGGTCCACACGGCGGCCTTGTCGTTGCCGTTGTAGGCCGACACGTAGAGCGTGCCGTTCTCGTCGATGTAGCCGGGCGCGAACGCCTTGTCGTCGAAGAAGCGGTCGAAGTCGCCCAGCACCGACCAGGTGCCGGCATCGACGTCGCGCGCCATCACCTTCAGGTGGTTGTCGTTGGCGACCGTCGCCACGCGCAGCTCGCCCTTGGCGTCGAAGACCCAGCCGGTGGTGTGCGGCGGCGTGTCGACGTCGATCGCGCGCCCGCGCAGGGTGTCGACCTTCTCCAGCTGCAGGTAGTCGACGTGCGTCCTGTCGAACTCCTCGATCTTGTAGACCCAGATATCCTCGGTCGTCGCGTCGCCGACCGGCCGCAGGAAGTAGGTGTACCAGGGCAGCAGCGGACGTTCGCCGCCGCGCTCGATCCAGGGCGACCATTGGCGGTCGACCAGCTGGCGCAGCAGGCTGCCGTCGGTGTTGACGGCATACAGGCCCCAGGCGTACTTGTTGCGATCCTCGACCGGCGCGTGCAGGTCGATCAGGTCGAACACCACGCGATGGTCGTTGATCCAGTGGAAGCTGCGGATGTCGACGTCGTCGTAGCCGGCCAGCAGCGTGAACTTCATCGTCTTCAGGTCCAGCGCCATGAGCCGGATGCGGCCCGAGTCGTGTCCCGCCAGGGTCAGCGCCACCGTCTGGCCGTCGGGCGAGATCTCGGCGCCCGTCATGCGTTCGTTATGAAAGAAAGTCTCGGGCCCGGGGACGCCGTCGGCGGCGAGGGCGGTGCCGAACACGGCGGTCGTCAGCAGCAGCGCCAGCCGGCATGCGCGCAGGCAGGCGTCTTTGGCCAATGGCATGGGGTCTCCTCCTTGCGTGTCGCCGCTGGGAGTGCGGCTGTCCTCACGTCGGGCGAGTCTAGCCGTGCCCGTCACGGCCGAGTATTGGGCACAGCCCTTGCTGGATTCAGATCAAGGATCAGCCGATCCGCAACCAACCAAGGAGTTCATCATGAACAAGGATCAAGTGAACGGCCGCGCCGCCGAAGCCAAGGGCAACATCAAGGAAGCCGCCGGCAAGATCGTCGGCAACCAGAAACTGCAGGGCGAAGGCCTGGTCGACCAGGCCAAGGGCAAGACCCAGGCGGGCTACGGCGACGCCAAGGAACAGGTCAAGAAGGGCATCGACCGCCTCTGATCGGGCGGACTTGACCAGCAAATCCCGGCCGCGTGCCGGGATTTTTCATTTCAGGCGGCCGTCGCGTTCAGCACGGCCTC
>CAIMXF010000247.1 GCA_903845345.1 uncultured beta proteobacterium | reverse complement strand
GGCCGGGAGGTCGAACAGCTCGCTGGTGTCGTCGCGCTTGAACAGCAGTCCCTCGAGGATGGCCATCGCGTTGATCGGCGTGCCCCAGGCGCTTTCCAGCAGCGCGATGGTCTCCGGATAGTCTTCCAGCGACCGGCCCGCCGTCGGCCCCGTGTCCCAGTCGGGCGCGTAGGCGTTGAAGCGGCGGTTGAAGCGCGCGCGGGTGCGCTCGTAGGCGCTGCGGTCGCCCTGGCGCTTGTAGATCTCGAGCAGCTTGGTGTAGGGCAGCGGGCTCTGGCCGCCGGCGCTGCGCAGGTGCGACATCAGCAGGTCGACGGCGGCGTCTTCCTGGCCCAGCGCGATGAAGAAGTCGGCCTGTTGTTCGAGGTCGAGCAATTCCTCGACCGACAGCTCGCGCGGCGCCTGCTCCCTGGCCATCGCGGCGGCCATCGCCTGGCGATCCAGCGGACGCGTGGCGGAATGGTCGGCCACGACGGACATGCCGCGCGCGTCGCCGTCGTCGAGTCCGGGAAGATCCGCGAACGGGTCGACGACCGGCGCCGGCGCGGGGACGTGGTCGCGCATGTCGGCGACCGGCGCGACCGGTGGCGCCATGTCGACGACCGGCTCGGGCGCCGGCGCGGCGGGCGGGAATGCGCCCAGTTGCGACTGGTTGAACCAGTCGCTGTGCGCGATGCGGTTCTGCTGGCGCAGCTTCCACACCAGCGCGGCGATGGCGGCGATGGCCAGGCCCAGCAGGCCCAGCAGCCACGGCGCCCAGTCGGTGCGCGATTGCGCCTCGGCGAGCTGCGCCTGCAGCTTGACGGCCTGGTCGTGCTGCACCTGGCTCTCGTGCTTGACGGCCTGGATGCTGTCCTGGAGCGCCTTCAGCTGGCGCAGGTCGGGATCGTCCTGGTCGGCCAGGCCCAGGGCGATGCCGGAGGCCGCGGCCGAAGGCGGCGGGATGACCGGCTCCTCCATGTCGAGCTTGAGGTGCGGCACGCCCGGGTCGAGCACCAGGCGCGACGCGTCCTCGGCGGGCGTCGGCAGCGCGCCCCGGGCACCCGGCCTGCGGGCGCTCCCCGCATCGGTGGCGGCGACGTGGCGCTTCGAGGGCGCCGGTGCCGGCGATGCATTGAGTTCGTTGGCGAGCGCCATCGTCGGGCCCTTGCGCACGACGCGCGGGCGGCCGGTGCCTGCACCGCTCGCGCCGCGGGCCGCGGCGCCGGCGTTGGAAAACGCGGGCGTCGGCGCCGTCGCGGCGGCAGTGGCCGTCGCGGCCGCCGCGACCTGCGGCAGTTGCGCCGCGGCGGTGCCCAGGGACGGCGGGTCGGCGAAGACCGAGAAGCGCCGCGTGAACGGGCGGTCGCAACTGGCATCGAGCGCGACCTCGATGATCGGTTCGGACACCGGCGCCGTCGCCGTGATTTTCACGAGCCAGTTGTAATCCGCGGATCCCGGCAGCAGCTCGACGTGAACCTGCGTGGGCGGCAGTTGCGATTCGCCGTAATAGACGTGCGTCGTCACGCATTCCGTGCCGAAATGCTCACCCGGCTCGACGTGGACCGGCACCGTGAACGTGAACGTCTGTCCCAGTACCGCGTCCGACACCGCGCGACCGAAACCCAGCGCGCAGGCTTGCTGGGATGCGAATGCGGTCGCGGCGAAAATGAAGTGCGCGGTAAAGTGTTTTTTCATTCCTGTGGACGCCACAGATAACCCCGATCGACTCTATCACGATTGCTTACAGAAACTGTCGCGGGAACATCCGGTGAGAATGATGCGCACGCGTGACATATGGTTCAACACACAATCCGTTGAATATCTCCGGTTTAGCCAGTTTCCGTATTCCTCTCCAAGGCCGCCCGATGCCCAGTGAACTCCTGACCTCCCGCGAAGGCTCCACGCTGATTCTGACTCTCAGCGATCCCGCCACCCGCAACACATTGTCACCCCAGGTCTACTCGGCGGGTGTCGAGGCGCTGAACGTGGCCGAATCCGATGATTCGATCCGCGCCGTCATCGTGCGCGGCGACGGCGAACATTTCTGTGCCGGCGGCGACCTGAATCGAATCATCGGATTGCGCAAGACGGGCCCCGAAGCGCAGTCGGAATCGATCGCCCTGTTCCACCAATTGATCGAATCGCTGCGGGCATTTCCAAAACCCACGATCGCCGCCGTGGAGGGTTTCGCGGCCGGCGGCGGAATGTCGCTGGCGCTGGCCTGCGACCTGCTGGTGGCGGCGTCGGACGCCAAGTTCGTGATGTCCTACGGCAAGGTGGGCCTGACGCCGGACGGCGGCGGTTCCTGGCACGTGGCGCGCATGCTGCCGCGTCCGGTAGCGCTCGAGATGCTGTGGCTCGCCGGCCCGATGAAGCCCGAGCGCCTGCACGCGCTGGGCCTTGTCAACCGGGTGACAGACAAGGGCCAGGCGCTCGCCGAAGCTCTGGCCCTGGCCGACAAGCTCGCCACGATGGCCCCGAACGCGGTGGCCGGCGCGAAGGAACTGGTCGCGCGCGCGGCCCTGTCGCCGCTGGCCGAACATCTGGAAGCGGAGCGCCGGCTATTCCTGGTCAACCTGTTCCACGACAACGGCGACGAGGGTTTGAAAGCCTTCTTCGAGAAACGTCTGCCGGTATTTCGCTGACATTTTCGAGCTCGGCGGCCTTCAACAGAAATACAACGGAAATTCCTTGCCCGCCGACCGCACCGCCCTGCAAGTCCCCGACCGCCGCCGCCTCTACCTGATGCGCCACGGCTCGGTCGACTACTTCACCGCCGACGGCACCCCGGTGCCGCCGCACACGGTGCCGCTCAACGAGGCCGGCCGCGCCCAGGCCGACGCCGCCGGCGCGCTGTTCGCCGCGGCGGGCGTGCGTTTCGATCGCGTTCTGGTGAGCGGCTTGGCGCGCACCGTCGAGACCGCGCAGCGCGTGCTGGCCGCCGCCGCGCAGGACGTCGAGATCGCGCGGGATCCGCGCCTGGAGGAGATCCGCCCCGGCCGGCTCGACGCCATCGCCCCCCACCAGCTGCGCGCCGCCTTCACGGGCGCCTTCAGCGCCTCCGCCGACGTCCAATCGCAGCGGTTCCTCGGCGGCGAGACGGTCGGCGCGATGATGGACCGCTGCCTGCCCGCCTTCGAAGAGCTGCTGGCCGACGCGTCCTGGCGCTGTGCGCTGCTGGTGCTGCACGGCGGCATCAACCGCGCGCTGCTCGGCCGCGCCTTGACCGGTGGCCGCGCGTTCCTGGGGCGCCTCGAGCAGTCGCCGGCGTGCATCAACGTGCTGGACATCGGCGCCGCCGACGCCGTCGTTCGCGCCACCAACCTTGCGCCGACGCAATGGCTGCACGAACGCGAGCGCTTCACGACGATGGAGAAGTTGCTGGCGCAGTACCTGCGCGCGGGCGACATTCCCGAGACGCCGTGAACGGTCCAGCCACGCCCGCTCGCGCCGCCAGGACACGCCGGCTCTGCGTTGCCAGGTGTCGCCGTGCACGCCGCCCGTCTCGCATCGACGCCTCGATCTGACACGTTTTGACGAGCGGCCCGGACGCGTCCGTCCCATTGCCGGAAACTGGGACGACAATTGCCGCATTGCAGGGAGCCCGCACCAGGCGGGCCCGCAGCTGTCGCGTCAGGGACTTGGAATGAACAACCCGATTCTTACAATCGAAGAACAGAGCAACATCGACGCGGGCCCATGGTTCTCCAGACTCTCCGAGGAACTGCGCGCCGCGATCCTGTCGCGCGCGGTGGTGCGCCGCTTGCAGGACGGCGCGCCGCTCGCGTCGCGCGGCTCGCCTGCGGAGGACTGGTGCGGCGTCGCCAAGGGCGCGGTGCGCGTCAGTTCGGTGTCGATGTCGGGCAAGCAGGTCTCGCTGACCTACGTGGAGCCGGGCACCTGGTTCGGCGACATCGCGCTGTTCGACGGCCTGCCGCGCACACACGACGCCGACGCGCATGGCGCCACCACGCTGCTGTCGGTGCGCAAGGCCGACTTCAAGGACCTGCTCGCGCAACACGTCGAGCTCTACGAAGCGCTGCTGCGCCTGAACTGCCGCCGGCTGCGCATCATGTTCAACCTCGTCGAGGACCTGAACACGCGGCCGCTGTCCGCGCGCCTGGCCAAGAACATCCTGATGCTCGCCAAGAGCTACGGCATCAACCAGGGCGACGAGGTGCGAATCGGCCTGCAGCTCGCGCAGGAAGACCTGGCGCAGCTGGTGGGCGCGTCGCGCCAGCGCGTGAACCAGGAGTTGAAGGAACTCGAGCGCGAAGGCGCGCTGCGCATCGAGCCGACGCGCATCGTCGTGCTGTCGCGCGAGAAGCTCGTTCACGCCGCCGAACATTGATTTGCATCGGACACCGTGCCGATGCATTGAAGAACAACGAGCACTGAGACAAGTCCGATGAACCAGACAGAACAGAACACCGGCACCCGGCCGGTCGCCGACAGCCATCGCTTCGACATCCGCGCCCTGGAGGCCTTCCTCGCGAAGAACCTCGACGGCTTCGCCGGGCCGCTGAGCGTCGAGCAGTTCAAGGGCGGGCAGTCGAATCCGACCTACAAGCTCGTCACGCCGACGCGTTCCTACGTGATGCGCTCCAAGCCGGGACCGGTGGCCAAGCTGCTGCCGTCGGCACACGCCGTCGAGCGCGAATACCGCGTGATGGACGCGCTCGCCGGCACCGGCGTGCCGGTCGCCCGGATGCACCTGCTGTGCGAGGACGAGTCGGTGATCGGCCGCGCGTTCTTCGTGATGGAGTTCGTCGAGGGCCGCGTCTTCTGGGACCAGGGCCTGGAAGGGGCGACGCCGGCCGGGCGCGGCGCGATCTACGACGAGATGAACCGCGTGATCGCCGCGATGCACGGCGTCGACGTGAACGCCGTCGGCCTGGGCGACTACGGCAAGCCCGGCAACTTCTTCGCGCGCCAGATCGGCCGCTGGACCAAGCAGTACCAGGCCTCGATCACCGAGCCGATCGAGGCGATGGATCGCCTGATCGAGTGGCTGCCCGCGCACATGCCCGCGAGCGCGATGGACGAGTCGCAGGTGTCCATCGTGCATGGCGACTACCGCATGGACAACCTGATCTTCCACCCGACCGAGCCGCGCGTGCTGGCGGTGCTGGACTGGGAACTGTCGACGCTGGGCCATCCGCTGGGCGACTTCAGCTACCACTGCATGGCGTGGCACATCCCGCCGGGCACGTTCCGCGGCATCGCGGGACTCGACCACGCCGCGCTGGGCATCCCGCCGGAACGCGACTACGTGCGCCGCTACTGCGAACGCACCGGCCGCGCCGACCCCGATGCGCTGCTGGCCGACTGGAACTTCTACCTCGCCTACAACCTGTTCCGCCTCGCGGCGATCCTGCAGGGCATCGCGCGCCGCGTCGTCGACGGCACCGCCTCGAGCGCGCAGGCGCGCACGACGGGCGCGGGCGCGCGGCCGCTCGCGCAACTCGCGTGGCAATTCGCCAGCAAGGCCTGACCCATGGACTTCAGCTACTCGCCCCGCACCGTCGAACTGCAGCAACGGCTGCAGGCCTTCATGGCCGAACACGTCGTTCCTGCCGAGCCGCGCTACTTCGCGGAGATCGAGGCCAACACCGCCGCCGGCAAGCGCTGGACGCCGCTGCAGTTGATCGAGGATCTCAAGGTGAAGGCGCGCGCCGCCGGGCTGTGGAACCTGTTCCTGCCGAATGTGACGGCCCCGTTCGCTACGCCCGAGGGGCACGGCGGCTCTCTCCGGAGCGGCCGGGCGTTCGCCGCCGATTGGGGTCCTGGGCTCTCCAACACGGACTACGCCCCGCTCGCCGAGATCATGGGCCGCACGCCGTGGGCCAGCGAGGTCTTCAACTGCTCGGCGCCCGACACCGGCAACATGGAGGTGCTGGTGCGCTACGGCACGCCCGAACACCAGCAGCGCTGGCTCGAGCCGCTGCTCGAAGGCAGCATCCGCAGCGCGTTCGCGATGACCGAGCCTGCGGTGGCGTCGTCGGATGCGACCAACATCCAGGCCAGCATCGTGCGCGACGGCGACGAGTACGTGATCAACGGCCGCAAGTGGTGGACGTCGGGCGCAGGCGATCCGCGCTGCGCGGTCTACATCTTCATGGGCAAGTCCGATCCGCAGGCGCCGCCGCACTCGCAGCAGTCGATGATCCTCGTGCCGGCCGATGCGCCCGGCGTGAAGGTGCTGCGCCCGCTGACGGTGTTCGGCTACGACGACGCGCCGCACGGCCACATGGAGGTCGCGTTCGACGACGTGCGCGTGCCGGTGTCCAACATCCTGCTCGGCGAAGGCCGCGGCTTCGAGATCGCGCAGGGACGGCTCGGCCCGGGGCGCATCCATCACTGCATGCGCCTGATCGGCCTGGCCGAGCGCGCGCTGGAGCTGATGTGCGAACGCGCCGCGGCGCGCGTCGCGTTCGGCAAGCCGCTGTCGCACCAGACGGTCACGCAGGAGCGCATCGCCGAGGCGCGCTGCCAGATCGACATGGCGCGCCTGCTCACGTTGAAGGCCGCGTGGATGATGGATGTGGCCGGCAACAAGTCGGCGAAGTCCGAGATCGCGATGATCAAGGTCGTCGCGCCCAACATGGCCTGCCGCGTGATCGACTGGGCGATGCAGGTGTTCGGCGCGATGGGCATGTCCGAGGACGCGCCGCTCGCCTACTTCTACACGATCGCCCGCACGCTGCGCTTCGCGGACGGCCCGGACGAGGTGCATCGCAACTCGATCGCGAAGATCGAGCTCGGCAAGCGAACCGCGCCGCGCTAAGCGCTCTTCCTGAGCGCGCCTTCCACGGCCCTCGCCACGGCCACGCAGGTATCGAGCACCTGCACGCGCGGCGTCGTGGCCGCCTGGCGGATCACCACCTGCCCGCGCGACAGCCTCAGGATGAACGGCTCGGCCGACACCGCCTCGATGGGCATCACGTCGGCCCGCTGCTTCAGCGCGTCGGCGATCGGGCCGGCCAGCCAGTGCGACACCCACTCCGTGTCGTTGCTGATCGCCCCGTAGCGATCGCGCAGCGGCACGCCCATCTGGTTGGGGCTGAGCTTGGCATGCATCGCCAGCCAGCGCATCTCCTCGGGCGTCTCTTCGTCGAGCCGGGTCTGCACGTTGTCGGTGAACTGCGCGTAGACCTCGTGGTCGAGCCGCGCGAGCAAGGGGCGATCGAGCACCAGCGCCTGCACGTCGGAGTTCTGCGCCACCTCGAAGCGGATGCGGAACTCGTGGCTGCTCATGAAGCTGCGCTGCGCCGGCCCCCATTCGATGCGCCAGCCCGCATGGCGCGGGTTGTGGTCCATGGCCCAGCCGTCGTGCGCGATGGTGCGCTTGAGCGTCCAGTGATGATCATGCGCCCAGCCGACGAACGCCGCCCAGTTCGGAAGCGCCCCGCCCCAGGTCAACCATCGTCGCACCGCATCGAGCATCATGTTGTATTGTTCGACACCAGCCCCTCTGGGAGGCATACGATGATCGAAGTGTATTCGTGGGCCACGCCGAACGGCCACAAGGTTCACATCATGCTCGAAGAATGCGGCCTGCCGTATCGCGTGCATGCGGTCGACATCGGCGCGGGCGACCAGTTCAAGCCCGACTTCCTCAAGATCAGCCCGAACAACAAGATCCCCGCGATCGTCGATCCCGACGGGCCCGACGGCAAGCCGATCAGCCTGTTCGAATCGGGCGCGATCCTGCTGTACCTGGCCGGCAAGGCCGGACGCTTCCTGCCGGAGTCGGTGTCCGAGCGCTACGAGATGCTGCAGTGGCTGATGTTCCAGATGGGCGGCGTCGGGCCGATGCTGGGCCAGGTGCACCACTTCCGCATCTACGCGCCCGAGAAGATCGCCTACGCGGTCGACCGCTACACCAACGAGGCGCGCCGCCGCTATGGCGTGATGGACAAGCGCCTCGCGAGATCGCGCTACATCGGCGGCAAGGACTACGGCATCGCCGACATGGCC
>CAIMXF010000246.1 GCA_903845345.1 uncultured beta proteobacterium | reverse complement strand
GCATGTCGTCGGTGTTGGGCTTGAACGCCAGGCCCCAGACCGCGAAGCGCCTGCCGTCGAGCTTCTCGCCGAAGCGACGCACGATCTTGTCGACCAGCACCTGCTTCTGCGCGTCGTTGGCGTCCTCGACCGCCTGCAGCACCTTCAGGCCGCGGCCGTTTTCCGAGGCCGTGCGGATCAGCGCCTTGACGTCCTTCGGGAAGCACGAGCCGCCATAGCCGCAGCCGGCGTACAGGAAGTGGTAGCCGATGCGCGGATCCGAGCCGATGCCCTGGCGCACGAGCTCGATGTCGGCGCCCAGCGCCTCCGCCAGCAGCGCGAGCTCGTTCATGAACGAGATGCGGGTGGCCAGCATCGCGTTGGCCGCGTACTTGGTCAGCTCGGCGGAACGCACGTCCATCACCACGAGCTTGTCGCGATTGCGCTGGAACGGCGCGTACACCGCCCGCAGCAGGCTGATGGCGCGCTCGCCCTCGGCGCCGACCACGATGCGATCGGGGCGCATGAAGTCCTCGACGGCCGCGCCTTCCTTCAGGAATTCGGGGTTCGAGGCGACCGAGAACTCCAGCTCGATGCCGCGGGCGTCGAGCTCGGCCTGGATCGCGGCCTTGACCTTGTCGGCCGTGCCCACCGGCACCGTGCTCTTGTCGATGACGAGCTTGTAGTCCGTCATCAGGCGCCCGATGTTGCGCGCGGCGGCCAGCACGTACTGCAGGTCGGCGGAGCCGTCTTCGTCGGGCGGCGTGCCCACCGCGATGAATTGCAGCGTGCCATGGGCCACGGCGGCACCCACGTCGGTGGTGAACTGCAGGCGCCCGGCGGCGACGTTGCGCGCGACGACGGCGTCCAGGCCCGGCTCGTGGATCGGGATGCCGCCGTTGTTGAGCACTTCGATCTTGCGCGGGTCGACGTCCAGGCAGAGCACGTGGTTGCCCATCTCCGCCAGGCAGGCGCCGGAGACCAGTCCAACGTAGCCGGTACCGATCACAGTGATTTTCATGGAAGGCGTTTCTTCGGAAAAATAGTCAGACGCGTGCCGGTTCTTGGCACGCGAATCAGTTCGACGCCGCGCTGGCCGCCTCTGGCGCGGCCGTGGACGCGGCAGGGGCAGGCGCTGTGCCCGGAGCGAACTTGCCCAGGTAGTCGATCCGCGCCTTGGCGCGCAGCTCCTTCGTCTCGGCTTGGAGAGCCTCGCGTTTCTTCTGGTTCCAGAGCACCTGCTCGATGACCGGCGTGGCTTGCGCCAGGCTGATCGCCTGCGGCTTGATCTCGACCAGCGTCAGCGCGGCCAGCCCCTGCGGTTGCGGAATGGCGATCGTCTGGCCGACGCTCATGGTCGAAATCTTCGGCAGCAACGGGCCCAGCGACTCCGCGGGCTGCGCCGTCTGCGTGACGTTGATGCCGCTCGCCTTGGCCTTGAGCAGGTCGACGACCGCCGCCGCGCAGGTGGTCGACTGCACGGTGGCCGCGAGCGGCCCGGCCTGGTCGGCCGCCACGCGCGCATCGACCTTCTGGATCACGTAGGTGTTGCGCTGCGCGAAGTTGGCCGGGTGGCCGTCGTAGTACTGCTTGATGTCGTCGGCGCTCGGCTTGGGCACCTTGGCCGCGAAGTCTTCCACGTAGTAGCGCGCGAGCGCGTCCTTGCGGGCGGCTTCGAGCGCCTGCAGCACGCCCGGATTGCGGTCGAGCTTGTCCTTCTCGGCCTTCTGGACGGCCAGGCGCTGCTCGACCAGGCTCTGCAGCACCTGGGCCGCCTCGGGCGCGGAGGCGCCGGGGCGCGCGGCGGCGATCTGCCTGGTCGCGAAGTCGAGCTGGTCCTGCGTGATCTTCTCGCCGTTGACCGTGGCGAGCGTCGCCGACGTGTCCTCGGTCTTCTTGCCGCACGCCGCCAGCAGCACGGCGACGCAGGCGAGCGTCAACGAAAGCTTGAGAGCCGAGCGCATGGTCATTTTTTGGCCGGAGTGGTCTGCGAGGCCGCCGCGGCGGCAGGAACGGCCGGAGCCGGGGTCGAGGCCGGCACCGGCATGGCGACGCCGCCGTTCGCCGCGGCCAGCGCCGCGAAGCGGCCTTCGTATTCCACCTTGGCGCCGTCGCGGATGGTCTTCTGCAGGTTCATGATGACCTCGCGGCGGCCCTGGCCGGCCAGGAACTGCTCGATTGCCGGACGCGCATCGGCCAGCGCCTTGGGCGCCGCGGCGCTCGAGACCAGCGTGATCGCCGAGAGGCCGAACTGCGACGGCACCACCATGGACTGGCCATCCTGCATCGTCGCGAGCTTCTCGAGCACGACCGGCGGCAGTTGCTCGGAGGCATCCTGCTCCGGCTTGGCGGTGAACACCAGCTTCTGCGACTTCAGCCAGTCGGTGAGTTCGGCCGGCGTCTTGAACGCGGCCACGCGCGCGCCGATCTCGCTGCGACGAGCCTCAGGCGCCTGGATGTCCACGCGCTGCAGCGTGAACATCTTGCGCTGCGCGAACAGCGCCGGGCGGGCGTCGTAGAACTTCTGCACGGCGTCGTCGGCCGGCTTGGAAGCAGTCTCGGCCGCCGATTCGATGAAGCGGCGCGCGAGGATGTCGCGGCGCGCGGCCTCGATCTGGGCGACCACCTTCGGATCCTTGTCGAGCTTGGCGGCGACGGCCTTCTGGGCGACGATCTGCTCGTCGATCAGCTGGTCCAGCACCACCTTCGACGCCGCGTCGCCGGCGTCGGGGCGCATGCCGCGCTGCTTCTGGAGCGCGATGGCCAGCTGGCTGGCGGTCACGTCATCGCCGTTGACCTTGGCCACGACCTCGCTGCCGTTGGCGTCCACCGAGGGGACGTCCTTCTTCGGGCCGCAGCCCGCCAGCAGGGTGACGGCCATCGCGGCCAGGGCAACCGCGCCGAGACGGGCGCGGCTGGACATCATTTCGGAACGCATCATCGACGGGAGCCCCTCATGGCCTTTTCCGGCCCGTGGCGTGGCGCTTCGCGCCACGAATCATTGCAGGCGCGCACGACAGACGTGCCTCGCCCGGCCGCAGTGCGGCAAACCAACGATTGTAGAGACTAACCTGCGTCAATCTCGCGACGGTCGCGCCGCGAGGGCAAACCCCGGGCCGTACGGCGCGGATCGTGAGAAAGTGCCGCTCCTGCGGGGGATCACTGCCCGAAACGGGCGAGGAAGTCCTGGTAGGCCAGCGCAATCCCCTGTTTCAGGTCGACGCGATGCCTCCAGCCGAGGGCGTGCAG
>CAIMXF010000245.1 GCA_903845345.1 uncultured beta proteobacterium | reverse complement strand
CTCGCGCTGGCCGGGCTGGTCGCGCTGACCATCGCGCACACCAACGACATCCTGACCATCGAGATCCAGGGCCAGCAACGCAGCGCCACGCTGTGGGAGGCCGCCTGGACGCTTTACGACGAAGGCGCGTGGTTCATGAGCCTGCTCGTGCTGTTCACGACCTTGATCAATCCGTTGATCGAGATGAGTGCCGTCGCCTACGTGCTGCTGCCGCTGCGCGCCGGCCAGCAGGCGCCCGCCTTCGACGCCGTGCTGCGCGCGATGCAGGCCGTGCGGCCGTGGGTGATGGTGGAGGTGTTCATGCTGGGCGTGCTCGTCGCGTTCGTGAAACTCAACGGCCTGGCCAACGTGATCCCCGGCCCGGGGCTGTGGGCGTTCAGCGCGGTGATGATCCTGTCCGCGGCGATGGCCTCGGCGTTCGACCACGAGCACGTGTGGGCCTCGACGGCGCGGTTGCGCAAGCGGATGTCGTCCGCCCTCCCTCAGCCCTGATCGCGGCGATACTGCCGGCGTCTCGCCTCGAGGCGCATCCAGGGAGTTCCATGAAATCGATTTCCGCGCTCGCCCTTGCAATAGGCCTGGTTCCGGCGGTGCACGCCACCGATGCTGCGGTCGCCGACGCCCCGGTCGCCGATGCCTCGGCCTCCGCGCCCGAGCAGGCGGCATCCCGCGCGTCGAGGAACAAGTACGTCGTCAGGCCCGAGGATGCGGGCTTCTGCCTGTACGGCGGCAAGCCCACGGGCGACGCCAGGTACAAGCCGCTCAAGAACATCAAGACCAGCCGCGAGACCTACGGCTCGGTACTGGACGAGCTGCCGCGCTTCGTCGCCACGGCCAAGGCCCTGGGCGCCGACGCCGTCGTCGACTACAACGGCGCGCAGCACTTCGGCTTCTGGCCGTGGCGCCTCGTGCGCCCGGTCACGAGTGGCGTCCCGATCAAGTGGGACGGCCCCGCGCCCGACTGCGCGGCCAGCGGCGGTGCGACCTTCGCGACGGTCATGGCCACCGACAAGGAACCGCCGCGCAAGTGACTCAGCGCACCACGTAGGCCGCCAGGCCCGCGTGGCGCGTGAGCCAGCGGTAGGTCGTCGTGAAGCCCGGCCAGTTGACGGTGTGGCGGCCATCGGCGTCGACGTACCAGCTCGTGCAGCCGGCGAACACCGTCTTCTGCGAGCGCTGCCGCACGCGGGCGTTGTAGCGCTCGAACGGCGGTGACGCGATCTCGATGGTCGCGCCGCCCTCGTCGCGCAGCCGGCGCAGGCAGCGCATCACGTGCGCGACCTGGCTCTCCAGCATGAACACGATCGAGTTGTGGCCGAGATTGGTGTTGGGGCCGTACAGCATGAAGAAGTTCGGGAAGCCCGGCACGGTGATGCCGAGCCAGGCCTGCGCGCCGTTCGCCCACGCGTCGTTCAGGCTGCGTCCGCGGCGGCCGCGGATGTCCATCGGCGCCAGGAACTCGCTGGCCGCGAAGCCGGTGCCCAGCACGATGGCGTCGGCCTGGATCTCGCGCCCGCCCGCCACGCGCACGCCCGCGGGGGTGACGGCCTCGACGGCCTCGGTCACGAGTTCGACGTTGGGTCGCGAGAACGTCGGCAGCCAGTCGTTGGAGACCAGCACGCGCTTGCAGCCGATCGGGTAGCGCGGCGTGAGGCGATCGCGCAGGGCGGCGTCGGGCACCTGCTTCCTCAGCAGCCTGCGCGAGGGCATGCCGCCGACGATGTCCATCAGCCAGCGCAGCCGCGTGAAGCCGACCGCGCGCGAGTCGTGCGCCGCGTAGATCAGCGCGCGCTTGACGGCCATCAGCCAGGGCCAGCGCGCGAAGCGGCGGCGTTCTCGCTCGGTATGCGCGCGATCGGGGCGCGGCAGGATCCACGACGGCGTGCGCTGGAACACGGTCAGCCGCGCGGCCTCGCGCGCGATCTGCGGCACGAACTGGATCGCCGACGCGCCGGTGCCGATCACGGCGACGCGCCTGTCCTTCAGGTCGACGTCGTGCCGCCATTGCGCCGAATGGAAGACCGGGCCGCGGAAGCTGTCGAGTCCGGGCAGCGCGGGAATCGCCGGCCGGCCCAGCAGGCCCACCGCGCTCACCAGTGCGCGCGCGTGGCCCGCGTGCGCGCCGCCCTGGGCGTCGCGCCATTCGACGCGCCACAGCGACGTCGCCTCGTCAAAGGCCGCCGCCGCGACCTCGCAGCCGAAGCGGATCTTGCCGCGCACGCCGTACTTGTCGGCGCACCGGCGCAGGTAGTCGAGGATCTCGGCCTGCGGCGAGTAGGTGCGCGACCAGTCCGGGTTGGGTTCGAACGAGAACGAGTACAGGTGCGACGGCACGTCGCAGGCCGCGCCGGGATAGGTGTTCTCGCGCCAGACGCCGCCGACGTCGCCGCCCTTCTCCAGCAGCAGCACGTCGTGCTGCCCGGCCCGGCCCAGCTCGATGGCCATGCCCAAGCCGCCGAAGCCGGCGCCGACGATCAGCACGGCCCACGGATGCGTTGCGCTGCCTTGCCCGGATTCGTCCATGTGCGCACTTTAGGCGGCGCGCCGACATGCGCGACGGCGTGGAAACCCTCTCAGCGCGGCGCCAGGCCCGCGATCTCGGCCAGCAGGCTGTACGACCTGCGGCGCGCGGCCGCGTCGAAGATCGCCGACACCACCATCAGTTCGTCGGCGCCGGTGTATTGCGCGAAGCGCTCGAGGCCGTGGCGCACGGTCTCGGGCGAGCCGACGATGGAACACGAAAGCATGCTCTCGGCCATCTGCTTCTCGGCGGGCGACCAGTAGGCGTCGATGTCGTCGATCGGCGGCTGCTGCGGGCCGGGCCGGCCGCGGCGCAGGTTCGCGAACGACTGCTGGTGCGAGGTGAACAGGCGCCTGGCCTCGGCGTCGGTGTCGGCCACGATCACGTTGACGCCGGCCATCGCGTACGGCTTCTGCAGCTGCGCCGACGGCTTGAACAGGTGGCGGTACAGCTCCATCGCCTGCGTCAGCGCGTCGGGCGCGAAGTGCGACGCGAACGCGTACGGCAAGCCCAGCGCGGCGGCCAGCTGCGCGCCGTAGGTGCTCGAGCCGAGGATCCACAGCGGCACCTCGAGGCCCGCGCCGGGCACGGCCTGCACCGTCTGGCCGGGACGCGTCGGCTGGAACAGCGCCTGCAGCTCCTGCACGTCTTCCGGGAAATTCTCGGCGTTGCGCGGATCGCGCCGCAGCGCCCGCACGGTCACCTGGTCGGTGCCCGGCGCGCGGCCGAGGCCGCAGTCGATGCGCCCCGGATACAGCGACGCCAGCGTGCCGAACTGCTCGGCGATCACCAGCGGCGAGTGGTTGGGCAGCATGATCCCGCCCGAACCCACGCGGATCTGCGACGTGCCTTGCGCCAGGTAGCCGATCACCACCGCCGTCGCCGCGCTGGCGATGCCCGTCATGTTGTGATGCTCGGCCACCCAGTAGCGCGTGTAGCCGAGCTTCTCGGCGTGCTGCGCCAGCGCCAGGCTGGCCCGCAGCGCGTCGCCGGGCGTGGAGCCCTGCTGAACGGGGACGAGGTCGAGCACGGACAGCGCGGGGAACTTGGGGGACGAGATCGAGGACATGTGTTCAACGGACGGGAGACGAAGCCCCGACCTTACGACGCATCGCGAGACCGAGGCGCCGACAGGGCCGCCGCTCGAAACCGCCGCCGGCGCTGACTGGGCACCCCGAAGTTCAAGGGAGCGCCAGAACCGGCTTCGCCGGGCTGGTCGCGGCCGGCCCCTCGGGGGCAGCGAGCGCCAGCGAGAGTGGGGCCGTCATGTTCATCGCGGCCGGCCCCTCGGGGGCAGCGAGCGCCAGCGAAGGTGGGGCCGTCATGTGTTCCAGCCACCACCCAGCGCGCGGATCAGCCCGACCGTCGCCTGGTACTGCGCCGCTCGAACCTGCACGGCGACGCGGCGGTTGGCGAGTTCGCTGCGGCGCGCGTCCAGCAGTTCGAGCTGGCTGACGAGGCCGTTGCGGTAGCGGGCGTCGGACAACAGCGTCGCGCGCGTCGACGCGTCGACCGCCACCTTCTGCGCGCCGGCCTGGTCGGACAGCAGGCGCAGCGAGGCGAGCTGGTCCTCGACGTCGCGGAACGCGCCCAGCACCTGTTCGCGGTAGGCGGCGGCGGCGATGTCCCATTGCGCGTTGGCGGTCTGCACGCCGGCGTCGCGGCGGCCGCCGTCGAAGACCGGCAGCGACAGCAGCGCGCCGATGCCCCAGGCGCGCGCCGACCACTTGAACAGGTCGCCGAGATCGGTCGACGCGACGCCGCCGTCGGCGGTCAGCGCGACGTCCGGGAACCACGCGAGCCGCGCGACGCCGGCGCGCGCCTCCGCCGCCTGCATCGCCAGCTGCGCGGAGGCGACGTCGGGACGGCGCGCGAGCACCGTGCTCGGCACGCCGGCCGGCACGCCGGGCAGCGCGCCGCTCCAGTCGCCTTCCTTGAGGGAGAACTGCGTCGGCAGCTCGCCCAGCAGCACCGCCAGCGCGTGCTCGTGCAGCGCGCGTTCGCGGTCGAGCGCGAGCGCCTGCGAGTTCGTCGACGCGACCTCGGCCTGCACGCGCGCGAGGTCGAGCTCGGCGACGTCGCCGGCCTGGTAGCGGCGCTCGGTCAGGCGCAGCGTGTCGGCATAGGCGGCCACGGTCTGGCGCACGATGTCGCGTTCGGCGTCGAGCGCGCGCAGCTCGAAGTAGGCCTGCGCGACGTCGGCCTGCACCACGAGACGCGTGCTCTGCAGCGCGGCGTCGCGCGACTCCGCGTCGAGCCTGGCGGCGTTGCGGGTCTTGGCGAGCTTGCCGAAGAAGTCGGGCTCCCAGGACGCGGCCAGGCCGGCGTTGCCGAGGTTCTCGGCCTGGCCCGGCGCGGCGCCGAATCCGGGCTGGATCGTGGCGCGCGAGGCGCCGAACTGCGCGCCGACTTGCGGCAGCAGGTCGGCCTGCGCGTCGCGCAGCAGCGCGCGCGCGGCCTGCACGCGCGCGGCGGCCTGCTGGATGTCGGTGTTGTTGGCGGCCGCGCGCAGCACGAGGTCGTCGAGCACCGGATCGGCGAACGCCGTCCACCACGCGCCGCGCGACTGCGCCTCGGCCGGTCCGACGTTGGCGAAGCGGGCGCCGCCGTCTTCCTTGAACGCGACAGGCACCGCGGGCGCGGCGACGGGCGTGAAGGTCGACGTGCTGGCGCAGCCGGCCAGCACGAGCGCGGCCACGAGCGTCACGAGCGGGGTCTTGAGTAGCGAGATCATCATTTTTTCCTTTGCGACGACGCGCGCGACCGAAGCCGCACACGTCACTTCGTCATTCGTCTTGATGGCGCGGTGCTGCCAGCACCGGCTGCGTTCCGAAGCCACCACCGCCATAGCCGTGCGACGGCGCGCCGTCCACGCCCGGCGCCTCGACGTCCTGCGGAATCTCGCCGTGCTGCTTCAGCGGACGGTTGCCCGTCAGCGCGCGCAGCATCACGTAGAAAACCGGCGTCAGGAACAGGCCGAACGCGGTCACGCCGATCATTCCGAAGAACACGGCCACGCCCATCGCGTGGCGCATCTCGGAGCCCGCGCCCCTGGACAGCACCAGCGGCAGCACGCCCATCACGAACGCCATCGACGTCATCAGGATCGGACGCAGCCGCAGCCGGCTCGCCTCGATCGCCGCGCGCAGCGGCGTGCGTCCGGCGAACTCGAGCTCGCGCGCGAACTCCACGATCAGGATCGCGTTCTTCGCACTCAGGCCCACCAGCACCATCAACCCGATCTGCGTGAAGACGTTGTCGTCCCCATGCGTCAGCCACACGCCCGTCAT